>JAADIU010000284.1 GCA_013151185.1 Planctomycetota bacterium | reverse complement strand
GCAACGGAGAGTTCAGAACCGGCAGCAGAGGGTTCAGAAACGGCAGCAGAGGGTTCAGAACCGGCAGCAGAGGGTTCAGAAACGGCAACGGAGGGTTCAGAAACAAAGGGTTCGGAAGCAACCGCCCCATCACCCGATGAAAGCACAACCGTGGCTGTTGCGGAGCCCAAGGAACCTGCTTCGGAATAACCGCGTGCATTCAGACGCTCGTGCTTTGGATAAGTCACTCGCCCCCCATGAGATGAGGAAGCAGTCATGGCCAGTTACAACAAAGTCATCCTGATGGGCAACCTGACACGGGACCCGCAGTTGACTTATACCAGTTCCAACACCGCCGTCTGCAAATTCGGCTTGGCGATGAACCATACTTGGAAGGATCGCAACACCGGCGAAAAAAAGGAACAGGTGGCTTTTGTTGACTGCGTATGCTTTGGACGCAGTGGCGAAGTCATCAATCAGTACATGGCCAAAGGTCGCTCTCTCCACGTTGACGGACGCCTGAGCTTCAGCCAGTGGGAAGGACAGGACGGTTCAAAGAGGAGCAAACTCGAAGTCGTCGTCGAGAATTTCACGTTCGTGGGCGGGGGCGGTGATCGACAGGGTGGTGGAGGAGGCGCTCCGCGACAACAACAACCGGCGGCAGCCCAGGGTGGTGGTGGATACGACTCAAACCAAGGCGGGTACGATTCTCCCCAAGGGGGTTCCCCCCAAGGCGGATATGATGGACCACCCAACGACGACAGTGTTCCTTTCTAGGGGTAAGCGTACTCTAGGGTTGATGTCTTTGCATTGGATATTCACGTTGCCTTCTCGTGAGGCGATAGACGGAAACAACGAAACAGCATCTGCGGTTTTTTGATAAGGCTTTGCAATAGCGATGAAACTTCTGCTCAAAAAAGATATTCCCAGTCTCGGAATTGTAGGTGACGTGGTCAATGTGTCGGCTGGCTATGCGCGCAATTACCTCGTCCCGCAAAATCTTGCCACGCTGCCAACCGAAGCAAACATGAAGATGTTGGCCTCGGCTCGGACAGAGGCGGAAGCGCGCCGACAGGTGCGCATCGATAAAATGACAGCCACCGCTGACGCGCTCGCCGACGTCGAAGTCACGATCGAAGCCGCCGCAAACACCGACGGTGTTCTGTACGGTTCCGTCGGGCCAAGAGAAGTCTCCGCTGCCCTTCGTGAAGAAGGCCATGACGTGACGACGGCTCAGGTTCGCATGCACGATCCGCTGAAACGACTCGACAACGTCATGGTCGATGTCATCTTTGCTGATACGATCGAAACCAAGGTCAAGGTTTGGGTCATCCGCTCGAAGGCCGAAGAGGGTGATGGAAAACCGGTAGAGGAAAAGAGCTGGAGCGAAGAGCAAGAAGAGGTGGTCTCCGGTGGGCAGGAACAGGGACGCGAGCGAAGACCACGCGACGAGTAACACCGTATTTGACACAGAGGCGAGTGGCGGCGACACGCCAAGTAGTGGCGGTGACGCGGTTGGCAGTGAAGATCACTCTCTTGATTCCGAACGGAGTTTGGAAATCGATTCCCAAGGAAGTTCGCCTTCCCAACACATGCCCGAACAAGCCCAACCGGTGGATGAAACCAATACCGTCGATCCGGCGCAGAATGCCAGTCGCCTCCAACCGGCGGACGGTGTGCCCACTCAGAGCGGATCAACGCCACAAGCGGCGGGGGCAACATACGCCGTCTCCGGTCCGCACGATCTTGCCCCCCAACACAGTGCCCCCCAGCACAGTGCGTCGCCCCGTCCCGTTTCCGAGCGACTTCCCCCGCAAAATCTTGAAGCGGAGATGTGCCTGCTCGGTGCGATGATGCTAAGCCGCGAAGCGGTCGGCGAAATCATCCCCATCATTGGCAAGCCCGATGTCCGCTGGTTCTATCGACCCGACCATCGAACGCTTTTTGAAACCCTCGTCGACATTTACGACAAGAACGAACCCATCGACCTTGTCGTCTTGAGCAACGAGCTTCGTCGTCGCAATCAACTGACGGCTGTCGGTGGAAGCGACTACATCGTTCGCTGCGCAGAAAGCGTGCCGTCGGCTGTCCACGCTGAACATTACGCACGAATCGTGCGCGACAAAGGGATGCTTCGCGATCTGATCGGTTGCGCCGGCGAAATCACCGACGACGCATTCAGCCACGCAGAAGACGCAGCCACACTTCTCGACCGCGCCGAACAGCGTCTCTTTGCCGTCACCGAACGACGCATTTCCGGTTCAGCGACGGAATTGTCCGAGCTTGTCCGCCCCATCTACCAGCGCATCATCGACGGTGATCCGAACGACCTCGTTGGATTGCCTTCCGGGTTCAGCGAGTTGGATGAATTGACCACCGGGTTTCAGCCGGGCGACCTCATCGTCATCGCTGCACGTCCTTCGATGGGGAAAACTGCCCTCGCGCTCAACATTGCAGAACATCTAACCGCCGTCGAAAAACGAGCGGCTGTCTTCTTTTCGATGGAGATGAGTCGCGAGCAGGTGGCTCAACGGATGCTCTGTAGCCGCGGTCGCATCGATGCCCAGCGATTCCGAAAACGGATGCTCAACGATGAAGAAAAACGCGACTTCGCCGACACATGCGAAGAACTCGCCAACGCCCCACTGCTCATCGACGACACGCCCGGCATGAGTCCGATGGAGCTTCGCGCAAAGGCCCGCAGACTCAAGGCCCAAAAAAACATCGAAATCGTGCTCGTCGATTACCTTCAACTCATGCACGTCCCCGGAGCAGAAAGTCGCCAGCAAGAGGTCTCGGAGATAAGCCGCGGACTCAAGGCGTTGGGCAGAGAGTTGAACGTTCCGATCATCGCCATGGCCCAACTCAACCGGATGGTCGAAGGGCGAACGGGCAACGAACCGCGCATGAGCGACCTGCGAGAATCCGGAGCGATCGAACAGGATGCCGACGTCGTGATCCTGATTCACCGTGAAGAATATTACAAACGGGACGACCCGAACCTCAAAGGGAAAGCCGACCTCATCATCGCCAAGCAGCGCAATGGTCCCACGGGTAAGATCACGCTCACGTTCAACAGCCACGTCACCCGATTCGACAACTATTCCCCATTGTCCGACTCGGGCTACGGTGGGAACGCACCGTTCTGATCAGCGGTCGCCTCCCTGATCAATGATTGCAGTTCACCCGTGATCGCAGTTTACCCAGATTGTTTTTGTTGCGAGTCAAAACCGCGACCGATATGATGCGGCGACTTTGGTGCGGTTGGCGTTTTTCGATCGACGGTCATCGATCGATGAAACGCCGAATGAAGCGGCTTGGTTGAGTATGCAACCGGTCCCCCTCTGCAAGTGGAAGGTATTGTGAAGCCTATGCAATTTGGCGGTTTGCTGAGACTGTGCGCGCTGATCGCGGTGGGTGTGTTTGCGTTGCCCTCGGCGCAGGGACAGCAAGGAACCGCCGAGCCATCCGGCGGTCAAACGGGAGCAACCGCGCGTGGCAGCGTGGTTGATATTCGCTTCGAGGGGCTGACCGAATCCGACGAAAGCTATGCCCTGTCGGTGATTCGCACACAGCGCGGTCAGGCGTTCGACGCAGCAGCAGCCGACACAGACATCACCCGTCTTCTAGCGACGGGGCGATTCGCCGATGTGCGATACGAAACCGCGTCCGTGGCTGGAGGCGTTCTGCTTACGTTTGTTGTGGCGGAGCGTCCGCGCATTTCGGCGATTGAATTTGTGGGCAACGACAAATTCCCCGAACGCAAACTTCGCAAGGAAATCGCGGTCAAAATCGGCGACGCGCTCGATGCGTTCAACATTCGTGAGGGGGCAGCCGCGGTTAAGCGTCTCTACGAAGATGCGGGCTACGGACAAATCGTGGTCACCTTCGACAACGCTTTGCTGGGCGAGACCGGTGAGTTGATCTACACGATTGAAGAGGGCCCACGTCTGCGCGTCGAGGAAATCGCATTCGAGGGAAACACTTCAATCGACGCGAAGCAACTTTCAAAGAAAATCACGACGAAACGTCATCGATGGATTTTCAGCGACGGAAAATTCGACGAAGAAACCGTCGAAACCGACGCCGCAACCATTCAGGCATTCTACCGAGCGATGGGGTTTCTCGACGCCCGAGCCGGGTACCGCATCGACATGCTAGACTCCAATGAGGACATCGTCGTCACGTTCACCATTGTTGAAGGCGATTGGTACGAGGTCGAGTCAGTCGAGGTTTTTGGGAATGAAGTCTTCTCGACGGACCAACTTTTTGCACTGGTCACGCTGCAGACCGGCGAACCGATTCTTCAGGATAAACTGGAGGAGAGCGCGCGTGCGATTCAGAAGATGTACGGCGAAAGGGGATACATTTTCTCCATCGTCGCTCCGGTGCGGGTATTTAGCGACACGCCCGGATTGGTGCGTGTGTCGTTTGAAATCGTCGAAGGCGAACAGATTCAGGTCGGCCGCGTGGTGGTTCGGGGCAACGAACGCACGCGCGACAAAGTCATTCGTCGCGCCGTCGAACTCTTCCCCGATGATGTTTACAACCTGACCAAGGCCAAAGAAGGCGAAGAGAACCTGCGGGCAACGCAAATTTTTCAGTCGGCGAGGGTCACGCCTGTGGGCGATCTGCCGGGTGTTCGCGACGTGTTGGTCACGATCGACGAAACGCAAAAGGCAGGCGATTTCATTTTCGGTTTCGGTGTGACGAGCAACAGCGGTCTCGTTGGAACGATCATGCTCGACATCCGCAATTTCGATTTGTTCGATACGCCCAGAAGTTTCTCCGAATTCATCAAGCTGCGTTCGTTTTACGGTGGCGGTCAGCGTCTGCGGATAGAAATCCAGCCGGGAACGCAACTGAATCGTTTTCGCATTGACTTCACAGAACCGTACCTGTTCGACAAGCCGATCCGATTTGACACAAGCCTTTACTTCTTCCAGCGCAGCCGCGACGACTACAACGAACGTCGGGTGGGTGCCAACGTCAGCTTTGGTAAGCGCTTGAAGAAAGGCTTCTTGAAAGACTGGTACGGCGAATTGGCATTGCGCGTTGAGAACATCGGCCTGAACGAACTTGATCCGCTGGTCGCCCGCGACATTCGCGATGACGAAGGCTCGACATTTCAGACGAGCGTCAAAGTGACGCTGGTGCGCGATCGAACCGACAACCGATTTGTTCCGACGACAGGCGACCGCACGCGAGTTTCATACGAGCAATTCGGCGTTTTGGGCGGTGATTCGTCTTTCGGGAAGTTGACCGGGAGTTACACGCGACACTTCACGTTGAAGACGGATGAGTTGGATCGCAAGAGCGTCTTGAGTTTGCGGGGCGTTGCGGGCGTCATCGTTGGCGACGCGCCGGTGTTTGATCGATTCTACGCGGGTGGTATCGGTTCGGTGCGCGGTTTTCAGTTCCGCGGGATTACGCCGCGGCAGGGTTTGAATAATGATGAGATCGGCGGTGAGTTCATGCTGCTGTTCTCAACCGAGTACTCCTTCCCGATTTTCAGCGACACGCTGCGCGGCGTCGTATTTGCCGACATGGGTACCGTCGAATCGGATTACACGTTGAGCGACTGGCGCGTGTCCCTCGGTACGGGCATCAAGCTGAAAGTCGATTACTTCGGACCTGTTCCGCTCGAGTTTGATATTGCAGCTCCGGTCATTCGAAACGAGGACGACCAGGAGCAGGTATTCAGCTTTTTCATAGGAGCCGCATTCTAGTTGATTCGGTGCGTCCGGGACGCACCCTACGGGCTCTATGTGTTGCATCATTGTGAAAGACGCGAAATGAACACACGAATGATTTCTTTCCGTGTAGTGCTGGCGGGCTCGATCCTCCTGGCGACCGCACAAGTAGCCGTCGCACAATCCAAGATCGCAGTGATCGACGTCGCGCGCGTGTTCGAGGAATATGGGATGACCCAGGACCTGGAATCCATGTTCAACGCACGCCGTCGCGAGTTGGCCGACGAAGCCAAGGAACGACGCACCGCTATCGAGCAGATGCGCCGAGGCCTCGCTGCGTTTGACCCGTCGTCCTCTGATTTTGCGGTGCGCGAAAAAGACCTCATCCGGGCAGAGGTCGACTTTCAGGTTTGGTCCACATACTCGGAACAAAAGCTCAAGATGAGCCACAAGCGGTGGCTGCTGTCGATCTATCGAAATACGCAGGCCATGGTCCAGCGCCTCGCGACCGAGCGAAGTTACGATCTGGTCCTGACCTACGACCGCCTCACCGCCGACGCACCCGATTCCGTCACGCTTCGGCAGCAAATACTGCTGCAAAAGGTGATTTATCATCATTCCAGGATTGATATCACCACCGAGGTACTCAACCGCCTCAACACCGAGTATAAATCAACCGGGGGCATCCGCTCGTTGGACGCCCTGCCTGTGAATTCCAACAGGGATTCCAACAAAGCGCTGGGCTCTCAGCCGCAAGGAATGAAGCCAACACCATGACCGAATCAATTACGCTCGCTGGCATTGCCTCGATGGTGGGAGGCAGTGTGCGCGGTGACGAAGACGCCGTTGTTTCCGGCGTGGCGACAATCAAAGCCGCCGGCAATGATGAACTGACCTGGGCATCCGCCCCCCTGCATCGTGCGATGCTCGCCGATTCAAGCGCGGGCGCGGTCCTCATCAACGACGGGTTTGGCGACACACCGATGCCGGCCATCGTGTGCGCCGATGTCGATGCTGCACTGGTGGATGTGCTGGGTGCTTTCTCGCCGAAGACGCCCGGACCACCGATCGGTATCCATGAGACGGCGATCGTGGCTGAATCCGCCACCATCGGAAAGAACGTCGCCATCGGACGTCAGGTGATCATCGACGCAGGTGCCGTCATCGGCGACAACTGCGTTCTGCACGACGGTGTGGTCATCGGCGAAGGCACGACACTCGGTGAATCGTGTCGCCTCTGGTTCTATGTCGTCGTTCGCGAGGGCTGCTCTCTGGGTGACAGGGTGACGATCCACACGCACACCGTTGTGGGTGCCGATGGTTTTGGATATGTCTCGCGGTCGGGCACGCACCGCAAGATCCCCCACTTGGGCGGTGTCGTTATCGGCAACGACGTTGAAATCGGCGCTTCAACATGCATCGATCGATCGAAGACGGACAACACGATCATTGGCGACGGTACGAAGATTGATAATCAGGTGCAGGTTGCCCATAATGTGCAAATTGGCAAGAATTGCATCGTATGCGCGCAGGTTGGTATCGCGGGCAGCACGCGGTTGGGCGACTACGTTGTTGTGGGCGGCCAGGCTGGTTTGAAAGACAACATCGAGATCGGGTCGGGGGTGATGTTGGCAGCCTGCGCTTGCGTCCCGAGCAGCATCAAACCGAACACAAAAGCGGCTGGCTCGCCTGCGGTCGATTACCGGCAATTTCTGCGAGAAAACGCGAGCATCCGACGCCTCCCAGACCTTATAAATCGGGTCCATGAACTCACGAAACGGTTGAACAAGCTTGAGTGCGCAGCAGACGATAAGCCGGACAGTTGAGCTTGCAGGGCACGGATTGTTCACCGGGAAACCCGTGACGCTCCGAATGCACCCCGCCAAGCCCAACTCGGGGATCTGGTTCGTGCGCAGCGATCAGGCCAAGCCGGTGCGCATCCAGGCTTTGGTCGATGCGGTGACGAAGCGCGCGCGTCGAACCGCTCTCCAAAACGGTACGGTCTCGATCGAAACGGTCGAGCACTGCCTCGGTGCCTGCTCGGGCCTGGGCATCGACAACCTCGAAATTGAATTAACGAATTCCGAACTGCCCGCGTTCGACGGAAGCAGCATGCCATTCGTCAAGATGTTGCAGGACGCAGGCATCTGCGAGCAGGACGCATCCCGCGATCCATTCATCATCAGCGGGGTCACGCGCGTCTGCGACGGTGACATGGAACTCGTCGCTCTCGAACCGCTCACCGAAGATGCCGACACGCTGGAAATTCTTTACGAACTGGATTACGGAGCCGAGTCGCCCATCGGCAGGCAGGTCCATTCGTTTCGCGTCACCCCGAAGGGATTCATCGACGAAATCGCCTCCGCCAGAACGTTCGTCTTAAAAAGTGAAGCCGACGCGCTGCAACAGGCAGGCTTGGGCGCGCACCTGACCTACAAAGACATCGTCGTCTTTGGCGAAGACGGACCGATCGACAACAAACTTCGCTACCCCAACGAATGCGTGCGCCACAAAATTCTCGACCTGCTCGGAGACCTGATGCTTCTGGGTCGATTCGTGGTCGGGCGCATCCACGCGAGAAAATCGGGACACGCGCTCAACCACGCCCTCGTTCGGGCATTGCTCGACCGTCAACTAAAAGCCGACGTCGGGCGGTTGGTCACCAAGAATCCGCAGATGGATATTCACCGCGTGCGGCGAATCCTTCCGCACCGCTACCCCTTTCTATTGGTGGACCGATTGATTGAGATTGAGGGGTCAAAGCGGGCGGTTGGCTTGAAGAACGTCACCATCAATGAAGAATTCTTTCAGGGGCACTATCCAGGGCACCCGATCATGCCTGGCGTATTGGTTTTGGAGGCCATGGCGCAGCTCGGCGGAATTCTGCTGGCACAGGATCTTGAGCATACGGGCAAAGTTGCTGTTCTGTTCAGCCTCGACAAAGTAAGATTCAGACGTCCGGTGACCCCGGGCGACCAACTCATCCTCGAAGCGCGTTCGGTTCGCGTCCGGGGGAAAATCGGCCATGTTCGTACGTCCGCGCACGTTGGCACGGAACTGGCGGCAGAAGCCGAGATCAAATTCATGTTGAACGACGAGGACGAGGATCAGCCGTAAGCGCGGCCAGTTCGCAGGAAACGCCTCGGTTGAAGCGGTCATCATTGTCACAAAGGCTGTAGAGATCGTGTTGTGGAATAGGAAAACGCAGTGAATGAAACGTTGATGCAACCCGAAGCCAATATCCACCCCATGGCTTATGTACACCCCGGTGCGACAATCGCCGGTGACGCGAGTATCGGACCGTTTTGCGTGGTGGGCGAGAATGTCCGTATCGACGCTGGTTGCCAGCTTCACAACCACGTCACGGTTGTCGGGCATACGACGGTGGCTGCGCATACGACATTCTTTCCGGGGTGTGTGATCGGCGCGATTCCACAGGACTTGAAATACCGCGGCGGTGCAACCAAACTCGAGATCGGTTCGCACAACATTTTTCGCGAGTACGTCACAGCCCACCCGGGGACCGAAGTTGGCGGAGGCCTCACGCGCATCGGCGACCACAACTTGCTGATGGGCGCGATCCATATCGGGCACGACGTGATCATCGGGGATCACTGCATTCTGGCGAATGAAGTTCTTCTCGCGGGGCATGTGGTGATTGAAGACCATGTAACGATCGGCGGACACACGGGAATCCACCACTTCACCTCAATCGGCAAACACGCCATGGTTGGCGGAATGACCAAGGTGACGTCCGATGTTCCGCCTTTTCTCACGGTGGCATCAACCCGTTCAACCCGGCAGGAAGTGCGTGCGGTCAACGGAGTGGGACTCAAACGAAATAATTTTAGCGAGGAAGAAATCCTCAGCCTAAAAAAGACCTACATGCGGTTGTTCTCGCGCCGAGCCCGATCCAGCGGTGTTCCAATCACGGACACGATCCACACGATTCTGTCAGAGACAAACGACAAGAACGTCGAGTACCTCTGTTCGTTTCTTCTTCGATCGTTCGAGTGTGGCCGTCGCGGACGATACCTCGAATCGCTTCGCAACAACGAGTCCATGAACCCACCCCGCAACAGCGATTAAGAAGGCAGGCGGGGCCAGACAGGCGGGTTGGCAGATCGGACGAACCAAGTCTCTCCGACGGGATCAAGCATGAGCGAAAAACTTCGAGCGGCGGTTGTTGGTGTCGGGCACATGGGGCGCCACCATGCCCGGATCTACAGCGAACTGCCCGAGAGTTCGCTGGTTGCGGTTGTGGACGAAGATTTGGAGCGCGCCCAAAAAATTACGCAAGAGTATGGGGGCAAGGCTTTTCGAGACGTGTCGCAGGTGATCGAAATGATCGACGTCGCCAGCGTTGCGGTGCCAACCGTTTGTCATCATACCGTCGCCAAACCACTGATCGATGCCAAGGTGTCGGTCTTGATCGAAAAACCGATCGCGCAGGATTCCGCCACTGCGGCGCTCATGCTCGAATGGGCCGCCGCCTCGGGGTGCATCATCGCGGTTGGGCATTCCGAGCGGTTTAATCCCGTCGTCCTTGCGCTCGAACGCCTCGGGATTGCGCCAAAATTCATCGAGACGCATCGCATCAGCCCGTTTACGTTTCGCAGCGCAGACATCGGTGTCGTCCACGACATGATGATTCACGACATCGACATCGTGTTGCATCTGGTCAAGGATCGCAACTACCGCGTCACCGCCGCCGGGTTTCCCGTGTTGGGTCCGAACGAAGACGTCGCCAACGCGCGCGTTCTTTTTTCCAATGGATGCGTCGCGAACCTGACGGCATCGCGGTTGGCAACCAAGACCGAACGAAAGATCCGTGTTTTCAACCCCGACGCATACCTGTCGATGGATTACGGAAAGAAAACGGGCGTCGTCATCACCAAGGATGCGAACCTCGATCTTCTCAAGCTCGCGCGCGAAACGAACTACAAAGACATTTCGCAGATGGCCAACTTTGACTTCGGCAGCATGGTCAACATTGAACCGCTCGATGTGGACGACGTGGAACCGCTTCGCGCCGAAATAGAATCATTTCTTCGCGCTGTCAGAACAAACACGACGCCGGCTGTCACGGGTCGGGACGGTGCCGACGCAGTCGAACTGGCCGAAAAAATCGTGCAGTCGTTGCAAGAGCACAACTGGAATCCGAAGCAATAACGTTTGGCGAAAACGCTTGGCGCAATTCGCTCTTGCGCATCGGGCGCACGCACTAATCAGGACGAAAAGCCCGCTGGTTTAGGAGCCGCTTCCACAACGGCGCGAAGGAATCGTCCGGGGTTCAGGGGTTTGATGTCGGCTTCGCTGTAGTGCTTTGCGACAAGCTCGCGGGTGAGCACGTCGAACTGGCGGTTTTTGTACTTTCCGATGAGTTCTTTCTGAATCTCCACGAAGGATTGCGGTTCAGACCGCTCTGCGTCCGTACACTTGACCAGAAAGAAGGCTGACTCTGTTTCGATCACGCTGCTGACACCGCCCACCGGAACGGCATAGACCGTTTCGATCGCAGGTTTCCAGCGCTCGCGCGTGCCATCTCGTGACACCCATCCCCAGTCGCCCCCTTTACTGCTGTTGATCCCTCTGGACAAATCGTTGGCCACCACTGAAAAATTTTCACCACCTTTGACACGTCGCTGTGCCGACTCGATTTGCTCGCGGGCGTCCGATTTGCGCACTGCGGGTACAAGTCGATTGCCCAGGGCGTCCACACGACCAAACGGAATATCGATCAACTGCATTCGCCTGCGGTTCCCGGTCTTGAGTTCGGCCCGATACTCTTTGTAGAACTGCTCGACTTCGCGGCGCGTGGGTTCGGCGACCTTGTGCCCAACCGAACGCTGCAAGTGTGCGATGATGAGCAGATCCCGTCGGATGCGCTGCCGATCCTCAAGCATGGACACGCCTCTTTTGCGAAGCCATTCCTCATACCGCGCCTGCCTGCCCCCGTGGTTTTTGTTGATGACCTCGCGTACGCGCGCGTCGACAAAAGGTTCGATCTTTTCGATTTGCTCCGCCTGGAGGCGGCGCCTCGCCACCTGTTCCAACAGCGTACTCTCCGCTTCCGAGCGCACCTGCCGCGTGAGGATTTCGAGCATTTTTTGCTGATATTCTCGCGGGGGAAGTTTGCGAGACATTTCCGATAAGTCGGACCGAACCCACTTCAATACGTCGTTCACTGTGATCGGGGTTCCGTTGACAAACAAGACGGAGACCGCTGAGACATCGTCATCGTTGTTCGTCGATTCTTCCGACATTGCGGCGGACTTCGCCAGTCGAATCGCCGTCTCATCCTTCGGCACAGTCTTGTGTTTTAGCTCGCTGCGATCGCGGCCATAGCGCGACTGGTGACTGCATCCAGCAACGAGACAACAAGTCAAAACCACAAGAGCCCTGGCTACGTCACCGAAGCGGCTTGGTTTTTGCGCGTAGATTCGCCCGATCATTTGACTGTTTCCTTTATCGCTGTCGGCTGCCCCAAGAGTTTTCGCAGACATGCCAGCAGAGTTGGTCCTTCAAAGTAACTCGATCTGAGCCGCAAGTACACTGTTGTTGGATCGGGCATCCGTACCGTACCCGGTGCCTTTGCAAATGCAGCCTGGGCGTGGGCAAGATCGCGCACCGTGAAAATCAGATCCGGGTCGTCCGCTACGATCGAGCGGATTCGCCACGATCGCGCGAGAACACGCACCTCGGCTAGGTCGAGCAGCATCGACACCGGCTCGGGGCATGAACCGAATGCGTCGGCGAGGTCTGCCGCCAGTTGCTCCAGGTCCTTTTGCGATTCGCAGGCTACGACGCGGCGATATATCTCGATTCGTGCGCGTGCGTTGGGGATGTAGCTTCGCGGGATAAACGCACTCACACCCAGTTCGATGTGAACGGGAGAAAGCTCGCGTGCGGGTTGATCCCGCAGACGGCGGACCGCGCGTTCCATCAACTTGCAGTACATCTCATATCCCACGGCTGCGATATGACCGCTCTGCTGCGGACCAAGGATATTCCCCGCCCCGCGAATTTCCAGATCTCGCATGGCGATCCGAAATCCTGCGCCCAGTTCGCTGAATTCTTCGATCGATTTCAACCGTCGCGCAGCCTTGGGCGTGAGTGGTCGCTTCTTGGGCAAGAGCAAGTAGCAGTATGCCCGATGACTTCCGCGCCCCACCCGTCCGCGAAGCTGGTGCAAATCGGAGAGCCCGTAGCGGTCTGCGATGTCGATGAAAATCGTGTTCACCGTCGGAAGATCGATCCCGCTCTCGATGATGGTCGTCGCAACGAGTACGTCGGCTTCCTGATTGATGAAGCGCCGCATGACGTCTTCAAGCTCGCGGTCTTTCATTTGTCCGTGTCCGACCAACACGCGACACTCCGGCACAATTCGGCGAATGTCGTCAGCCACCTCTTCGATATCGTGAACCAGATTGTGAATGAAGTAGACCTGCCCGTCGCGGTTCATCTCGCGGATGATGCCCTGACGAATCAAGCCTTCGTCATAGTGACACACTTCCGTCGCGATGCTGCGCCGATCGACCGGGGGCGTCGCCAGCGACGAAATGTCCCGGATACCCATCATCGACATGTGAAGCGTGCGCGGAATGGGCGTTGCTGACAGGGTCAACACCTCGATCGTAGTACGAAGCGTCTTGAGCCTCTCCTTGTGTTCAACGCCAAACCGTTGCTCCTCGTCGACGATTAACAAACCGAGGTCGGAAAACGAAACATCCTTGCTCAGCAAGCGATGCGTTCCGATGACGATATCAACCCGTCCCTTTTTGGCTTCTTCGATCAACTGTTTTTGCTGTTTGGTGGTGCGAAATCGCGACAGGCAACCGATCGCAAATGGATAGTCGGCCATCCGCTCGCTGAATGTTCTGAAATGTTGCTCGGCGAGAACCGTCGTGGGCACAAGCACCGCCACCTGCTTGCCGAATTCAACAACCTTAAACGCAGCCCGCATCGACAATTCGGTTTTACCATACCCCACATCACCGCAAATCAAACGATCCATCGGTTGGCTGCGCTGAAGGTCCTTGGCGATCTCAGCCGCCACGACGATTTGATCATCCGTTTCATCGTACGGAAAGGCGTCCTCGAATTCCCGTTGCCACGCGGTGTCAGCAGGATACGCGATGCCTTCGTTGGCCTCCCGTGCGGCTTGCGTGCGCAGCATGGCTTCAGCCAATTCGGCCGTCGCTTCTCCCGCACGCTCTTTGGATTTGTTCCAGCGCGTACCGCCCAACTTCGACAGCGTGGGTTTGTGGGCACCCGCCCCGACGTACTTTTGCACAAGGTCGATCTGAGACGCCGGAACATGCAACACTGCTTTGTCGTCGAACTCGAGCGTGAGGTATTCTTCGGTCTTCTCGGACGATCCGCGGCGCATGACCTCCATCTTGCGAAACCGCGCAATGCCATGCGTGTTGTGGACCACCAGGTCGCCCGGTTCGAGTTCCATCCACCCGTCCAGCGGATGCGATGGCGTGGTCTTGCGAATTCGTCGGCGTGGACGCGATCGGTGAAACACCTCGTGATGCCCCACCACCACTGTCGAGGCATCCACCCAGTCGAACCCCCGATGGATAAAACCAATCGACGCCTCGACGCGATGCGACTTGCGCGTGCCAGCGTCTTCCAACAATTCCAAAAGCCGCGACCGTTCGCCCTCGTTTTCACACACGACGTGGACGTCGCGATTGGAGGCCAAGTCCAGCAGCTCGCCAATTGCCTCTGCCGACCGCCCTTCAAATCGCGAAAGCGATCGCACGGGAAAGTGAATGCCCTGCTCGCTTCCCAACGGCGCTCCGCCGAAACGCGACGAATGAACGCTGCGATATTCGCCGAGGTCTGCCAACATTGCCTCGGTTTCATAAAGCGTCTGTTGGCCGCCCGTCCGCTCGCGATAGATGTTGCCCATCTCCTGAATTTCGGATGGCCCATCCAGAAACACGATGGTGCTCTTGGGCAAGAAATCCAAAAAGGAAGCCGCGGCAGGATCGGATCGACCGGAGACGTGCCCGGCTGCACAAATCGAAACGTCCTCAAGCCGCTCGATTGATCGCTGCGTACTCACATCAAACACGCGAATCGATTCCACCGTGTCGCCAAAAAATTCAACGCGGATCGGGCGGGGACGATCGGTGGCAAATACATCGAGGATGTCGCCGCGTCGGGCGAAGTCGCCGGGGGCTTCGAGAAGATCCAACCGGGCGAACCCGTGGTCGAGAAACCACGCGGTCAAGAAGTCCAAATCAAATTGCTCGCCAACTTTCAGCGCGAGCGTGTGTGCAGCGAGTGTCTTTGCGGAGGGAACAGGTTGCAGCAACGCCTGAATGGACGCAGCGATAATGCGCGGGCGCTCGACTTGGCCTGCCTCGAGCGCCAAACACATTCGTCGACGTTCTGCGTGGATTTCGCCAGCGGCTGGCCCTTCGCCGGGAAGCGTTTCCCAAGCGCTGAAGAGGTCAACGTCCCGCTCGCTCCCGTTGAAGAATTCAAGGTCCTCGCGGGCTTGTTCAGCGTCCACCAGATGGGCAGCGACGTAAAGGAGCACCTCGGAGCAGCGATCCGAAAGCTCCGCAGCCACCATGGGCGCAGACGATCCCCACAGCCCGGAAACCGAAACCACCCCCCCGTGGTCTGAAATCTGCCGCGCCAGCGCTGTGAGTTTGATGTCTTCGGCGATCTGCGGGATCACCATGATCGCCCCATGCTAACGGCGGGTTTTTGAGTCGCAAGCGCGTTGTCCGCCGACGCTGCGAGCGAAGCCTCGGACAATATCTAACAAGATTCAACATGATGATGGTGGTAACCGACCGATAGCGCTTATATTGTCGTCTGATGGGTGTGATGGGAACAACCAACAATCATGATTCATGTGGGGCGTCGCGCGGTGATTGCGCGATCCCCGGGCGGAGACGACCGGTGCTGCGACGAGACAATGGAATCCTTTGCAAACGAACCCTTTGCAAAGTTGCGGGGCTTCTGCTTTGGGCGGTGGTTCCCACGATCGCCCAGACCAACGCGAACAACGATAATACCAATGCAAATCTCGGTGCGTACGTCCCGGAGGATGTCTGGCTCTATTCCCGAACGTGGCGAACCCCCGAGCGCGATATCATCACGGAACACTGGGCGCGAATTTTTGATGCCATCCTGTCCTGCGGCATCGAACAGGAAGTCCGAAGCGCAATTTACACCACACTTCCAGCAGACAAGAAACCTGAATTCGACAAGACGTGGACGGAGATCACCACCGCCATTCGCGCCGTAGATTGGCCGGACCTCTTCTGCAACGAATTCGTGATCGCCGAGAGATTCACCTCGGTGGTCCCGGACGTCATGATCATCGCGCGTCCAAAACCAAAAACGCTCAAGCAAAACGTCAAGGGCCTTGCAGACCTCTTCGATCTGTTCAACACATACGCTGTTGGAAATCCCGTTCCCCCAAAGAGAAACAAGGGTGTAACGGTGTGGTCCATCGAGTCAGAAAATGGTGCAGTCGGATTGCACCTGCTTCACGCTGATGACAAGATCGCCCTGGTCTTTGGACAAGCCGCCCGCCGGGACGTCCAGTCGCTGTTCGCAGGCGAGCGCAACGTCACCAGCATCTTGAAGAATGCCAAATTTCAAAATGCCATCAAGCAAGCGCCGAAGCCCGGCTTCGCGGTGACTTATCTGGACATCGATCGACTGTTCAAGTGGATCAGCAAATTTCCATCGTTCGTATTCGGCGAGAAGGATCAAACCGAAGGCATTATGACAGTCCGCCGCGTCATCGGCACACTGACACGCCACTGCGATTTCCTTGACTACATGGTCGCCACGCAGGAGGTTCGGAACGGACGGCAAATAGAGCACACCATTGTGAAGATCAAGCCCGACTGTTGCCAGAAGCCACTGGCTCGTGCGCTCTTCCAACAGAAACCGATTGAGAACTTCGCCCGGTTCCTGCCCGTCGAATCCCGCACCTACGTCGTTTCGACGATGCTCGATTCTCGCATCATCTACGACACGGTCCTCGAAGTCGTCCGCACCGACATACCCGACGGGAGCCTGTACCTCCAGAAGTGGGAGGATGCCCAGAAGAGCATCAACCTCGATGTCCGCAAGGATCTGCTGGATTGGCTCGGTGGCGAGTTTATCTTGTCGTCGTTCCCCGCCATCAGGCCGACACCGTTTGCAAAGGATGACATTGTCCTCTTGCTGCGCGTCCGCAACGTCGAACTTGCGCGCACCAAAGTGCCCATGCTCACCAAACGCGGAACCGACTTCATCAAGAGCCGCGGCCAGCAGATTTCCGTAACCCCCGCGTCGAACTTGCCAATCGAGGGATTTCAAAACCTGACCGTTCCAACAATGGCCATGTTCATCGGTACACCCTGCCTTGGTCTGTGGGATGATTGGTTGGTGCTCGGAACATCGGAGGCGGCGATCGATCGCGTGATGAAAACTGCGTCCGGCGATCATCCATCCATCACCGAAAACAAACGCATCCAAAACGAGGCGCTTATTCCAAGCGGACCAGTTATGGCCGCATCGTTCACGGATCTGTCGAATGTGGGGCAGGAGTTGTCTTCTGCGTTCTTCGGCGCTGGCTTCACAGCCGGCATGCTTCCCGATAAGCCTGAAGTCGCGCCCGTCAAAGCGATGTTGAACTCATTGGTCCGCCTCGGACCGGTAATGAATCAGATCGACTTTCTCAGCTCGTCCAGTTCCGTCTCCACCTTCAAAGACAACACCTGGCACAGTAAGACCGTCACAACGTACAAGCCCAAGCCAGCCACAAAAGCAAAGTAGACCCCCCAAAGTAGACTCCGTAGACCCTATCGACGAATGTATCCATTAACGCAGCCAGTCGCGCGGTCTGCGTAGCCGTGTTACTCCGATTAAACCGGAAACGAGAAAGACGCACGGGAGGTACTATTCTCCCGTGCGTCTTCACTCTTGGCAGTTTGATACTGCCGGCTGGGGATTCTACGGATCGTAGCTCCAGAGTTGGCCACCTTCGCCCGCGGCAAGAATCCTACCGTCGTCGAAAAACCAGACGTTGGTGAGCAGGCTGGCTGCAAAATCACCGAACTCATCAACCGGAGACATGTCCGTCCAGGTCAAGCCGCGGTCAGGACTGTGCAAGACAAACCCTTTGTTCTTGTCGAACGTCTGACCGACCAGCACCACTTCGTCGCCTTTGACAGCCATCTTCCACGCACCACCTTGGTATGTAATGCCGGAATTGAACAGATCGATCTTTGGCCAATTGGCTGCGTCGCTTGGATCGCCGTTGAGACTATGGATCAGCGGGAAGCGTAGCGACTGATCGAACCCGATCACCAACGCGCTCGTTTCGCTCCACAGGTAGATGTCGTGCAGTTCTCCGTCGCGTGTGGAGGGCTGAACCTCGACCTTCGACATGTGATAGGTAGCACCAGGTGCCGACGACGGGTAATACACCGTACCCGGCTGATTGATAAGGCTGCCCACCGCCCAAAAACGATTGTTGAATCCGACAACGCGGGACATCTGTTCGCCAGGCGTGTCCGCACCGGTCAACGATCCATCCAGGTGTGTTTCCAATTCCATGAAGTTTGCAGCGCCCACCGCCCGGTAGGCCACCTGAACACCGGTCAGACTATCGACGAAGAGTTGACCGTCATCCGTGACAGCGATGTTTTCGCCCTGTGATACCGAAGTGAACGCGTTGTTGCCGCTCTGGTACAAACCGTTCAACTGACGCACCGGGCCTGACTCATCAATCGTAAAGACTTCGTAGCTGTCCACCGTGTCTGTACCGGTTGCATACAGAGTGCCGTTCGATGCTCGACGAATATCGTTGATGCGAACGCCACCGAACAACAACTGCGACTCCCAGGTCAGACCACCATCCGATGTTACAAACAACCCGAACCCTTCAGAGTTGTCACCGCAGCCCATGTATCCGTTTAGCGCATCGTCAAACCAGAATGCGTTCGCACGGGTACCACCACACGGTTGCGACATTTGCGTCCACTTGGGTTGATCCGTCACGTCTTCCTCTACCACGCCGTCGGTGTTCACGTCTTCATCCGGCGTGCCGTTGGTATTCGCATTGTCGCCAGCATTGCCGTCATCACCGTTGTTGTCACCACCAGCACCGGCTTGGTCATCCGCGCCCTGATTGTCGGCTGCGTCGTTTCCGGCGTCCCCGTTTCCGTCTCCCGCGTTGGGATCGTTGGTCGAGCCATCAGCATTGTCGCCACCTGCACCGCCCGTGCCGTCCGCACCGGGGTCGTTCGTGTCCACCCCGACGCCTGCGTCTCCCACCGGCCCGGTTTCGCAACCCGCCGTCCAACACATGGCGAATCCCGCCACCGCCAATGTCATCCATCGTTTCGCTGTCATCACATTCTCCGTTCTTCAAACAAACCCCAAACCAGCACGATGCCCCAAATCGGCTCATCGCGTATACCAATGCCCGGCGCCCGGATCGACGCGTCTTCCGCAATCCTCAGGACACCGAGGGCCTCCATCGGCTCGCCCGATGGCTGACAGGACCCTCCTGCCATTGATAAACGCGAAGTCGAGCGGGGGTAGGGACAAAGAAAAATTCAAGAAATATGAGTAGTCGATGGAACCGATGCGGTAATCAAGACTTACGGCCACCCGAATCGTGGCCATGCCAGCAGGTTCAGCTATGATAAGGCGTGTAGCCGCTGCCGGAGCGGCTGGTCTGCTTCACTTCGCACGAATGGTATGTCAGACGAGCCGAATCAACCGATCACAATCCATCTGCAACGGCTCCAGGCTGGCGATCCCAAAGCTGCGGAGTCGCTGCTGCCCCTTGTCTACGACGAACTCAGAGCATTCGCGAGTGCGGCATTTCGCGCGGAACGGTCCGACCACACCCTGCAGCCGACCGCGATCGTCCACGAAGCCTATTTGAAATTGGTCGATCAGCGCGGCGCGGATTGGCAAAATCGCGCCCACTTTCTTGGCGTGGCGGCGCAGGCGATTCGACGCATCCTTATCGACCACGCCCGCAAGCGCGGCGCTGCAAAACGTACACCCCCGACGTGCATCAGCATCGACTTGTCTTCCGACCATCCGCAGGACACCGCCGCCGACCTCGAAGCGCTCGAGCTGGTGATGAATCGACTTGCGGAGTTGAATGCGAGGCAGGCGAAGGTCGTCGAAATGCGTTTCTACGGAGGCATGACGGTCGAAGAAGTGGCGGTCGTGATGGGTGTTTCTCAGGGCACCGTCAAGGGTGACTGGCGAATGGCCCGCGCTTGGTTGCAGCGCGAATTGGAGTCGGACGCATAAGCATGGATTCAAAGCGACATGACCGCATTTCAACGCTGTTCGCTGCTGCGCTGGATCTTCCGGTTACCGAGCGTCGATCGTTCCTGCAAAAAGAGTGTGGTGACGACACGGGGCTATTCCATGAAGTGATCGATCTTCTGAATCGCGATGAGAAAACGGCGGTGATCGACCAGCCGATCCTCAATCAGGACGTGTCACAAAAGCTCTTCACGAATGTCGCAAACGAAGCCACGCAAATCCCTCGCGAAATCGGGCCTTACGAAATCATCGATGTATTGGGACGCGGTGGAATGGGTACGGTTTACCGCGCACGCCAACGCCAACCAAGCCGCACCGTCGCCCTGAAAGTCGTCCACGCACCCCTGTTTTCTCGCGCGTTAGCACGCAGAATTGAATATGAAGCGCAGGTACTCGCCCGTCTTCAACATGTGGGGATTGCCCAGATATTTGAGGCGGGTGCGGCTAAGTCCGGAGGCGTCACGCTTCCGTTCTTCGCCCTCGAGTTGGTCGATGGAATGCCCCTCACAGACCACGCGAACGAGTACAAACTTTCGGTCGATGAGCGACTTCAACTCATCGTCCGCGTGTGCTCGGCTGTGCAACATGCCCATCAGCAAGGCGTCATTCACCGCGACCTGAAACCCGCCAATGTTCTCGTGACGAAGGGCGGTCAGCCGAAGGTGTTGGATTTTGGTATCGCCCGCGTTACCGACTCCGACATCCAGGCAACCACACTTCAGACCGATGCGGGACAATTGGTGGGCACCATCGCATACATGAGCCCCGAACAAGTGGCTGGCGATTCCAACGCCATCGACACACGAAGCGATGTATATGCATTGGGCGTGCTGACGTTTGAAGTTCTGACGGGTGAGTTGCCGCATGCCCTCGGTGGAAAAACGATCGCAGAAGCCGCAAGAATTATCCGCGACGATAACCCGCGGATACTGAGCAGCTTTCATGCCGCCTACCGAGGCGACCTGGAAACGATTCTCCGAAAGGCGATGGAGAAAGATCGCGAACGAAGGTATGGATCGGCGGCAGAATTTGCGGCTGACATTAAACGACTTCTTGGAAACGAACCGATCGTCGCCCGCCCCGCGAGCCTGGCCTACCAACTGCGAAAATTCACGCAGCGTAACCGCAGCCTCGTCAGTTCGATCATTGCGGGATTCGTACTTTTGATTTTCGCCATTGTCGGAACAAGTTACGGCTTGATTCAAGCGACGAGCGAACGGGATCAGGCCATTCGAGCGAAACAAGAACTTGAGGTTGCAAAGAAACTGATCGAAGCGGAGAAGATTCGAGCAACCCGTGAGCGTGATGAAGCCGTGCTTGCGCGTCAGAAATTGGAAGTAGCCAACGCCGCAACCGAATTGGAAAAGAAGAAACTGACGGCAATCAACACATTTCTCGGTCGGATGATGCGTGCGCCAGACCCGATGGGTGACGGTGGGAACGAACGCGAAGTCACGGTGGTTGAGGTCCTCGATCGCGAAGTTGGTTCGATCCGCGAGGCGTTCAAAGGTCAGCCGGCAATCGAGTCTGGCATCCGAACAACGATGGGCAACACCTACGCGGGATTGGGGCGATTCAAGGAGGCGGAAGCGCAGTTGCGGATCGCCCTGGACAAACATCGAGAGTCTGGCGGGGAGGATTCCGACGATGCCCTGCGCGCCGAACGGGATTTGGCCAGCGTGCTCGCCTTGCAGGGGAAACACGATGAGGCGATTTCCCTGATGCAATCGTCGCTCAAAAAACTCGGAGAAAATCAAGAACGGGATGATGTGGCGTTTGGCGTTGCGTTGGCCCGCATGGGGTTCGCACTCGGCGAGCAAAAAAAATACGAAGAATCCGAACGGTTGATTCGCCGCGCCCTGCCCATCCTGGAAGACGCCAAGGAATCGCATCGCCATGTTTACGCGGCAGCGACAAACAACCTTGCAAAAGCGCTCAACAAACTCGGGCGGACAGCAGAAGCCGAGAAGTTGTACGTCAAAGCGCACGACGCATTCGTTGAAATCCACGGCCCCGATCATACGAGTGTGGCTTTGACCATGAACAATGTCGCCCGGATGAGGCACCTGAACGGAGATCTGGAGGGTGCGGCAGAAGGTTACCTTGGCGCTCTGAAAATCATGCGCAAGTCCCTTGATGCGAACCATCCGACCCTTGCGACCATCATCCACAACGTCGGTATGATCTATCACGAGTTGGGCAAATACCAGGAGTCGGTCGATCTGCTGAGTGAGGCGCTGGAGATTGTCCGAAACAAGTTCGGCGAAAACCATGCCGAGTACTTCGCCGCTCAAAACACCTTGGCCTACGCGATGTTCTCACTCGGGCAGTTCAAAGAATCTGCCGACCGTTACCGAATGGTCGCCGACTACCGACGCGAGGAATTTGGCCCGGAAGACCAACGAACACTTATTTCGGAAATGCACTGGGCGGGGTCGATCGCAAGAGCGGGCGACATCGCAACCGGCGAAGAAACCATGCGCCGAACACTCGAGCAATTGAAAGCGGACTCGGGTGTAGAAGCCGTATACACGCAGACAGCCCTGTGCATCTGGGTGGAACACCTCGTTACTTTGGAAAGGATCGATGAGTGCAAACCTTTCCGCAAGTTGCTATCCCGCAAATATGCGCGGAGCGCGAGGTTGCTGGATCGGACCGCTGACAAATTCTGAGTGGGCAGTCAACACACGCTGAGAGCGTCACCGACTTTGATCACACCGCCTTCGATCACCTCTCCATAGACACCCCCGCGACAACCCGGAGCCAACGCTTTTCGCAAGCCTGGGTGCAGGCGGTCCATCAGTCCGCAGGGCGTGGTCTCTGCGTTGATCTGGATTTTGGTCTCGCCCAGTTGGATGGTGCATCCGATCAAGCCTTCCAACGAATCCGAATCGAGAAGCACGTTCGCTCGCCGGGTATGCCACGGCAGTTCGACCTCCAACTGCTTCGTCGTCTGCGCCCACTGCGATGCCGATAACAGGGTGATGCTGCGGTGGTGGGGCGCGGGCAGATCGCCCTCAATACCACCACCTTGCTGCACGACAGCCTGATCGATTTCGCGCATGGGGCCTTCCTTGGCGGTGCGCACCGCGATTGCAAGAATTGAGCAATTCGATAAGTCGGTCATGGTGTCGTCCTTGAAAATGCACAGCCCACCGTCTGGTCAAAGCTTCAGCGACAGGAGAGCGGGCGGTTATGTAACAGGTTTTTTTCATCTCGCGGTGTCGCGTTTTGCAAACGATTCCTGAGTTGTATGATAGGGCGCGAACCTTGGGACGGCACGAGCCGTTGACAAATTTCAGACCTTTGGAGATTTTGGGATGCAAATCAGTTCGATCATGTGCTGGGCCGCAACCGTCTCGGTTGGCTTGTCTTCGGCTTACTCGGGTCAGGTCGCCCCACCACCGCTGCCCGACTTCAAGACACCGGTCGATTATGTGGATTGGTACTACGACCAGTTCGCCCCGAAAATCGATGACGATGCGCTGCCACTGTACGAGCCGATTCTGTTCGACGCGAAAGTAAAATCGCTCAGCGCCAGCCCGCGCAGCAAAGCGGGTGCCCAGTTGTTCAAACTTCTCGCCAATTCGCAGGATTGGAAACCGTCTGAAAACCCGGAACTTGCCGGCTGGACCGCGAAGCTCGAAAAACGCTTTTCCAAGTTGTTCGTCGAGGTGGCTGGCAAAAGTCAAATGACGGTTCGCCGGTTGTCGGGTCTGAAGTTCTTGCTCGACCGCCCCACCGCCAAATTCGTGAATGGCCGGGCGATCGGCCAAATGATGTTCGCGCGGGCGTGGCGGGTCGAGGGCCGATTTGTTTACTCCGATCATTTGGCGCAGGCAGCAAAATCGAATCTTGCTTTCGCAGACCACATGAGTCTGCTTCCCGGGCTTGACGAGCAGTTCTTCGCAGCCGGTCACCGCAACTTTGTCTATACGCAGGTTCTGACGGCGCTTCGCAGCTTCGTGCATCGCATCCACGTTTGGGAGGATATAGCGGCTGCTTTCGATCAATTTGACAGTGTTCCAGTCACGCACCGATTGGCGCGGTCGCTCAACTTTGCAGAAGCGTCAGCCCTCCAGCAACTCCAGCACTTCGTTATGGATGGAAGTGGAACGAAGGGCGGACAGCCCAAGATTCACCAGGATGTCGTCAACGTATTCTACGATGCCACATCAAGACAAAAAGTGAGGCGATCACCTGCGTGCAAGGAACTCGCCAAAGCCGACCCGGTGAAACTCGCGCAGGCGATTCACGACTACTACGCGCAGATGCGGCAGCTTCTCATGAAGCCATTCGTGACGAACCTCACCGCCGAGTTGGAACGCATTCAAAAAACCTATTGGGACAATCAACCGGGAATGGAGTGTCTGGTTAAACCGATTGACTTCGCGGTGCAGGCATCGTTTCGCACCGAAACGCTGAGGCGGGGCAGTCGTCTCTTTCTCGAAAAAGCCTTGCACTACAAGCGAACCGGGCGATGGCCGCGGACCTTGGACGACTTGAAACACGCGGCTATCGCGACATGCCGCATCGATCCCTACACAGGCAAAGACTTCCTGTTTCGCCCAAGCGGTGACGTTGAGATTGTGTACTCCGTAGGCATTGACGGCAAGGACGACAAAGCCGACGAACGAAAAGATATCATGATCTGGACGCGGGTTTACACAGAAAAGCAAGGCGTACCGCAAGATCCCATCAAGAAGAAGGACGACGGTAAACCCACCGCCGCTGCTCCCAAGAAGGTTGATCCCAAGAAGCCCGAACCGCCCGCAAAAGCGCCGTGATCAGGCAGCCGTGATCAGGCAATTGTGATCGAGGAATCCAGGTAGACGTCTTGGATGAGGTTCAACAATTTGACGCCATCTTCCATCGGACGCTGAAACGCTTTTCGGCCTGAGATCAAGCCCATACCGCCCGCACGCTTGTTGATGACGGCAGTCTTGACCGCGTCTGCAAAATCGTTCGCCCCTGACGCCCCGCCGGAATTGATCAAACCCATGCGTCCCATGTAGCAACCCGCGACTTGGTATCGCGCCAAGTCGATCGGATTGTCGGAGGTCAGTTTTTCGTCTACGAGTTTGTGCGTCTTGGCGAAGTTGAGCGTGCTGAATCCGCAACGGTTTTCGGCCTGCTTTTGTTTGATGATGTCGGCTTGGATGGTGACGCCAAGGTGATTCGCCTGGCTGGTCATGTCGGAAGCGAGGTGATAGTCCACTCCGTCTTTTTTGAACGCGCTGTTGCGCAGGTAGCACCAAAGAACGGTGACCATGCCAAGTTCGTGTGCTGCGTGGAACGCTTCGCTGACTTCCTGAATCTGACGGGAGGATTCTTCGGAACCAAAATAAATCGTCGCGCCAACCGCAACCGCCCCCATGTCGAACGCCTGCTGCACGTCGGCGAACATGATCTGGTCGTACTTCGTGGGATAGGTCATCAGCTCGTTGTGGTTCAGCTTCACGAGAAAAGGAATGCGGTGGGCATACTTGCGAGCCACCGAACCCAACACACCAAGCGTTGAGGCAACGCAATTGCATCCGCCTTCAATCGCCAGCTTGACGATGTTCTCAGGATCGAAGTAGATCGGATTCGGCGCGAACGAAGCACCCGCAGTGTGTTCGATTCCCTGGTCAACCGGGAGGATCGAGACATATCCCGTCCCGCCAAGACGACCCGAGTTCAGCAACTGCTGCATGCTTCGCATCACCCGCAGCGGCCTGTCGGTCATTGAAAAGGTATCGTCCACATAGCTGGGCCCGGGTAGGGTCAGCAACGACTGGTCAATGCCCGTACACTTGTAACCCAGAAGCGAATCTGCGTCGCTTCCCAGCAAGTCGATCACCGCGCTCATCGTGCATACTCCGTTTGAACAACGCCTCGGGAAAACAGGTCCTTCGCGAGAAGAGGCTACCACATTTGGCCGCGACCGAAAACGACCGGGAGCATCGCCAATGCGGATGCCTTTTTCGGTCGCATCGCAGGACGCGAAGGCCGATGTGATATCGGCAGATCCGCAGTCCGATCGGAATCCCGGGCGGCTGGTTGCTTGAGTGCGGACCGTGCGGTAGTCTACCGCGGTTTGCCAGCGACATTGGGGGAAAATCGCGAGCGCATGTCCCCTCAGAATCGACAGGAGTGACACCATGACCGATCAAGAGAACGCAACCGCAGAGCTATCCACCGAGGGCGGGGACGGCGAAGAGCAGTCGCTCCAGGACAAGCTCAAGGACGCCATCAGCGTCAAGGTCGAAGAGGTCGGATCGCTTCGCAAGAAGCTGGTGATCTCGATCCCGCGTGCGAGCATCGACGAGCAACTGGATGAGCGGTATGACGACCTGCGCGACAAGGCCCAGGTTCCGGGCTTTCGACCGGGACGGGCTCCACAGAAGTTGCTTGAAAAGCGGTTCGGCAGCGAGGTCGGTGAAGAGGTCAACCACAAGCTCGTCAGCAATGCTTACCTTGCCGGCATCGAAAAGGAGTCGCTCGATCCGTTGGGCGATCCGTTGATCCGAGTCAGCGTCACTGAGACTCGGGCCGACGAAGGGGGAAAGGACCAGGAGGTTTCGGTCGAACAACTTTTGCCGATGGGCGAAGCGCTCGAGCATCTGGCCTGCCCGGCAGAGGGTGACTGGGATATCGAATGTGAAGTTGAAGTTCGTCCCGTTTTTGAAATCCCCGAACTCAAGGGCATCAAGATCACGAAGCCCGCACTCAAAGTCACCAAGAAAGATGTCACCGAAGAAATCAAGCGCTTCAACATGATGCGCGGAACGTACAAGCCCGTCGAAGATGGAAAGTCGATTGCAGACGACATCCTTGTGGGAACGTTCAAGGTGACGTGCGATGGCAACGTCATCAAGTCGGAAGATGATGCGGAGTTGGCTGTCCGCGATCAGCGATACGATGGAATTCTTCTTGAAGGATTCGGGAAAGCGTCGACTGGAATGAAAGTGGGCGATGTGGTCACGTTGGATACCACTCTTCCCGACGACTACACCGACATCGAACTGCGCGAGAAGACCGCCAAGTGCGAGCTTGAAATATCGCTGGTCAAACGCCTGGAGGTGCCGGAGATTGACGCGGCATATCTGGAAACGATGGGGTTCGAGAGCAAGAAAGAATTTGAAGACCACGTTCAGGATACAATGGAGCAGTCGCTTCGTCAGAAGGTTCGCCAGGAGATGCGCAATCAGGCCCGTGAGCACCTGTTGAAGAACGCCGATTTCGACATTC
>JAADIU010000042.1 GCA_013151185.1 Planctomycetota bacterium | reverse complement strand
CGTGATCACATCCATCCAGGCGCTCAAAGAACGTGAGATCGAAAACCATGACAAGATTCTCGGTTTGCAGAAACATGGCTTGCCGCTGAATACGCTGATCGAAGCTCACGACCTGCCCTACGAAAAAACACCGTGGGGCGATGAACCGCTGGTGTCGGTCGGACTCGCGCCGATCTCGGTTGTGATCGAGCAATCGCGATCGCTGTTGTCGGTCGATGATCCCACCGAAACCCCGCCGGGCAAAACCCCGGACAAGTCCGGTTTTAAGCCGGGCAAGCCCGGTTCTGATTCGGGCTCGCTCGATGGGGGCCACATCAACCTTGGTGTTGCGTTTGAGAAGATGCTCGAAGGGCTGGACGTAGAGCGGGAGAAAGCCGAGCGATCCAAAGCGGTTCGCCGGGCAATCTGGGCGCGGTGGTGGGCGAGCTATTCGCCCCTTCGCAAGCAAGCTGCGATTCGCTTTCGGGCGTTTATCACGCGGCAGGGTGACGATGTGATTGCCCGAATGCAGGCCACGCCGCTGACCCGAAAAAGCAAATCCGCCGGCCGTGGTTTTGACCGCACCAAAGCCAGCGTCGTTGAATGGCTTGACAGGGTGTTGGTTGATTTCAAGACCGTTGAGGACGGCAGGCTCGATGTGGTCGCCAGATTTGAGTTCAAGCAGGCGGCCTCCTTTGGTGGGCAGCAGGCGATCGCCGAAGTGACACCCCCCGCTTCTGCGGATACCGAACCCTTTGATTTTCAGATCGACAACCCTGCGATGCGGGAGCATTTGAAGAAACAAACCATCCGCGTGCGCGACATCAACAATACCACTGCGAACCGGCTGCGACGCACGCTGTCCGAAGGTTTTGAAAACGGCGAGACGATGGCGGAACTCACCGACCGCGTCGCCAAGTCGATGGGCATTCGCGCAGGCAAAGAAGCCGCCCGAATCGCGCAAACCGAAATCCATGAAGCCGTCGGTGCTGGACGCAACGAAGGATTCAAACAAGTCGGCATTCGCGCGAAGCGATGGTGGACAAGTCAACGTGGACCGGAACCGGACGGGCCGGTACGCAAAAGCCACTACAACGCTGAGCGCTTTACCGCCAGTGCGGCGATTCCATTCAACCAGAAATTCAAACTGCGCGACCCGGAGACGGGCACGGTCTCGGAATGTGACTATCCCGGCCAGGGCACGTTGCCACCGGGTGAACGCATCTACTGCTCTTGTGTGCAACTGGCGGCGCTCGCGGTCGGGAAGTCGGGCGACATCGACCAGTTCTCGACGGCACACTACGAGAAGGTCGAGTTTTTGACATGGCACCAATTCCAGGCACGGGCCAGGAAGGGATCGGAGGCAGCATGATTGTGCGGCTAAAGGATTATGCGAGCGACATTCCGTCGGAGTTTCGCGCGAAGATCGGCGACGATCGCTGGGTTGGATTTGGTACCGCCGCAGATGTCGAGATCAACGGCAAGTCGTTTGATGCTGTGGATAGCAGTAACAAGCGCATCACGTTTGTATCGAGCGACGACAAGATTGACCGCGACGAAGAACGCATCGCCGCTGGTGCGTTTCACGAATTGATTGGCAACTACAAGCGAGCCGGGTCGCCCGTGATCAGTTCTCACCTGCGCGCGCTACGCACCGGAATGTCTGCGGTGGCGGGGCACGCCGTCGAGATGTTCACGAAAACGAACCCGTTTGTGTCGATCGTTGAATTCATCGGCACTGAGATCGGCAATGATCTGTGGGCGGCGTACCGTGTCGGCGCACAGCGCGGGATCAGTGTTTCGTTTCGCGCGATCGATATCGGTAAGGAAAACGACATCCCGGTGATCACGAAAGCGGAACTGCTTGAACAGTCGCTTGTGGTGATTCCGGCGAACCCGCGCGCTGTTGCGATGTCGGTTGTTCGTGACGATGCGGGGAAGGCAGCAAACGCCAGCAATGACAGCGGGGAAGTGCGGGAACTCAAGGTGATGGTGGCGGAGTTGACCGGGCGTATGGATTCGCTGTTTGGACCGGTTGTACCGGATGAGCCCGAATCAAAAACGGACGGTGATGGTCCCGACGACGAGACCGAAACGCTTGCCGCGATGATGGATTGTTTTCGTACATAGATGACCGTCTGCGGACCGTTTGGATTCGCAGTTGATACAGATTGGCTGAAGGGCGCAAGCGCCCAAAGGAGAACATGACATGGGTGCCCCACAAGACCTCGCCAAAGAATTCAGGACTCAATTCGACACCTTCACAAAAACGCAGGAGGAGCGCATGGATGATGCGCTCGGGAAGCTCACCGCGCTGGCCAAGAGCGACGGCGAGAAACAAGCGCTGATCGACGCGCATACCAAAGAACTCGACGTGCTCAAGACTGCGAAGGAGGACATGGAGAAGTACGCCAAGCAACTCGCAACGTTGCAAAGCGATGACCGGTTCCAGGCTGATCCGTCGTACAAAGGATTCTGGCCCAACCGAAAAATGGCGGGCGACTTTGGGCACTTTGTCCTGGCGGAAGCAGGCCATCGCGAAGCGAGCGCCAAGCACCTGGTTGACGCCGGGTACAAATTCAAGAGCGAAGCTGGCAAGGCGATCTCGGGCGACGACTACGTCAAAGCGATGGCGATCGGCACCACTTCGGCGGGCGGTGCGCTGACCCCGGACCTCTTGATCGCTCAGATCATCCGCAACGTTGAGATGCACGGCGTGTTCCGCCAACACGTGCTTATCGTGCCCATGTCCCAAACCAAGCAGACGTGGCCCAAGCGGATTGGTGGCTTCACGGTGTACTACCCGGACGAAGGCGTGAACATTACGCCCAGCGATTTGACCCTGGCTAATGTTACGCTCGACGCCACCCGGTGGTCGGTGCTCGCCAGGTACTCACGCGAGCTTGACGAAGATTCGGTGATCTCGCTGGGTGAACTGATCGCACAGGAAATCGCGCTCGCGCTGGCCAAAGCGGAAGACACCAACGGATTCATGGGCGACGGCACCGGTGCCTTCGCTAGCGTGACCGGCGTGTTCAATTCGCCCAATGTGGCCGTGGTCGTTATGGGCGCGGGCAATACCAGCTTCGACGACATCAGCGACGACGATCTCATTGACATGATCCGGGCGGTGCCGGACTGGGTGCGAAAGAGCGGACAGGCTGCATTCTATGTCTCGCCCGATGTCGCGGGCAAAATCGAAAAAATCCGCGACGCCAACGGGCTACCCCTTTACAAGCGAGCCGCCGAGGGCGGCCCCTTGATCGTTCACGGCTTTGAGGTGCGCGAAGTCAACGTGCTTCCTGGCACGGTGGACGATGCGGTGAGCACCAAATTCATCGCGTTCGGATCGCTCCGAGATGCTTACATGCTTGGGCAGCGACGCGCGATGCGGCTTGAACGCGACAACAGCGTGTTCTGGCTCAGCGACGAAATCGCCGTCAAGGCGGTACCGAGGCAAACAATCGAAGAAGCGGATGGCAATGCGATGGCGGTGCTGAGCACAGCGGCTGTCTAAGCGGGGTCTGTAAGTAATTCCAAGGTGTGGGGTCCGGCTGATTGTGCCGGGCTCCGCATCAGAAAACAAAACAACGAAAGGATGAGTTTGATGGCTCAAGATTCAAAACCCAAAGAAGAAAAGAACAAGAATGAAACGCTCGGCGAGTATGAAGCGACCTGCCATGTGGTTGTGTCAGAAGCTGGACACCTTTATGCGCCCACCGATGAAAACGTGACGGCGGGGCTGCCGTCGCGGTGCGTGCTGGATGATTCGGCGGCTCGGCGTTATGGCGATTGCCTCAAGCGTGTCGGTAATGCGGCCAAGGGTGCTGAGCGCAACAAGATGGTGACCGACGCGGTGGATAAATAACCAGACAAGTCTGGTCTTGTTGCGCGGCGGTTGCCATGAACGCGCTCGCGAAAAAGAAATGCGGGGCGACGACGGTGTAAATCAATGGTCCGCACAGCGGACCCTACCGGGAAGCCAGCGATCCAACGATCCGGAAAACCAAAGAGCCAGTGAATCAAGGAGTCAATGATGGCTGATGACAAAAAGAATAAGGGCGGTGTTGAAACAGCGACGTCGCCCGACATCCACGACCAGGACGAATGTGTGTTTGAAGTCGTCTACCCCAAAGGGGTTTTGGAAAACGGGCGGTTTGTGCCCCAAGGCGAGTTGATCATGCTGCGCCGTGGACACGCGCTCGCGCAGAACACGACCGAAAGCGAAACCTATCGGCTCGTGAAAACAGTTCGACACGTTCATGGGCCGTCACTGTCGTACGAAGGTGTTGCCTACGACGGGCCGAAACGGATTTCGTAACCGCACAAGTGCGGTTTTGTTCCACGCCCGCGAGAGCGGGTTTGAGTTTGGCCGGCCACACGGGTGGCACCTATTTGGGTGATGGATACACATGCTGACGACACGCGACATTGTCAAAGCGGACCTGCGTACGACAGGTGCCACGAACGATGCCATTATCGATCGCGTGATCGATGAGGTGAGCGTTTGGATTGCGGGGGAACTGCATCGCTATGACACCGTCCGGGGTGTGAGCCTGTTGGAACGGCAAGTCGGTCGGATTGCATTTCCGCAGGCGCTTTGCGGGGGTGAAAAGGTCCGGCTGGGCGCGTATCCCATTGAGTCGATCGCGGAAGTCAAACAGACATGGGATCGCGACTTCGATGCATCGCTGGCACTGGTTGAAGGTACAGATTTCCTGGTCGATACCAGCAGAGGCGGCGACGCACTTGTCCACCTGCGTTCAGGATTCTACGGCGATGATGGACCTGCAAGCGTCGGCATCATTCGCGTGACGTACACCGGCGGCTACTGGTCGGACATTGACAATGCGCCGCCCGCAGGGGCGACCGCGCTGCCATCTGTGCTGACGCACGCGGCGACGCGGCTTGTGGTGCATCTGTTCAAGCACCGGGACAAATTTGGAGAACGTCAGATTTCGGTGGGCGACATGGCTGTGTCGGGTGTGACCGATGACATGCTCAAGATCGTGCGCAACATGATCGCCCCTTACAGGAATTGGTCATAGGCGCTGACGTAATTCTTACCCCACCCCCAAAGGGG
>JAADIU010000156.1:2331-10340 GCA_013151185.1 Planctomycetota bacterium | reverse complement strand
CCAAGAAGAAGCAACTGAAAGTAGAAGTGAACTGGAGACAAGGGGACTCGAACCCCTGGCCTTCGCGTTGCGAACGGGCGGCCGCCAAACTTTGCGACACTTGCTGAGCAATCAATCCTCCGTCACCAACGCCCGAAATCTAAGAGACGGTCCCTGATCCACCATTTCAACGGCGTACGGTCTCTCAGCCAGTCGCTGATACTTTTTGATTGCCCTGAGAAAAAGTTCAATTTTAGGTCGCGGCATTTGCATCGAATCGATACGAACTTCATGCAAGGGTGTCTTCAGTACGAAGACGAAAGGCGGCTTGTAAGGATCCGAATACAAAAAATATTCAATGGGATCCGTCCAAGAAAAATGATACCAAACTGACTTTGTCCAGCCAATCCGAAACGCAAACCCCTGCTCGCTCCAACGAAATCGGCAAACGCGTAATCGAATGGCCCATACGACGCAACCGCATAAGCCGCCTGCAATCGGCCAGTATGCAGCCATGACCACGCGGCCTGCCCCCTTATGCATGTTGGGGCTCATCTCCAACAACACTCCGATTCCCGACAGCGCGATCGCAAGAAAAACCAAGCACCCGACCATAAGGTGCGCATTTGAAACTCTTCCCGTTTGAAGACATGCCTGAGAACTCGGTTCAACCGGCTGTTCACAACCGCCTCGACTCATCGCCTTGCCTCCTTTGTCAAACCCGACTGCTATCTTCGGCGAGAAAAACTCGCTCAAACAATCAGAATTGCAATCAAGCCTTCGCCCATGGGAAACGAATTCGCACGACGCATCGCCGAGTCACTCCCACACCAGATCGCGCTCGAGGGCGCTCGATTGCTTAGGTCAGATGCCAAACCCACTCCGAATCGAAACCACGCACGCTAAAAACCCTGGCCGTGGCCTCGCGATCGGTTAGGATCAACTGTAGCTTACGGTGCGCAAAGGGAGTCACAATGCTTCAGTTGAGCCACAGCAACGGACTGATAGCCATGTTTCTCTTTGCCGTGATCCTTGCGGTGGTGGTAACCCTATTCTTTTTCGCAATCCCGGACATCCGAAGCAGAAGAAAAATAAAACGGTTCCTGACCGGGTCCGGGTTTGCCGTCGCCAGGATTAGGCGGCTTCATGGTGTAGGAATGGGCAAGTGCGGTTACGACGGCTATGCCGTCGCCTACCACGAAAAGGGCGAACTCAAGAAAGCGGAATTTCGAACGGTCGACGGCCGCAACTTCCATGTGTTCTACGACTTGCCCGGACCAACCCTTCTGATTTACTACGACGAGGACGGCTCCTCAAGGATTCACGCTCTCCCGAAAACCGACTTGGTGCGCGGAGAATTCCTGTATTATTTTCTGCGGATCAAGCACGATGCTCTCACAAGCCTCCTCGCGGCGATCATCGTCGCCTTCGTAGTCGTCGCAATCACCTTCGCAGTCTCGGACTTGCTGAAGCCACCCACGCTCAACATGCCCTACCTACTTGCAAATATTACCTCTCTGTGGAAGGCATTTCTTGCTGCGACAGGCGCAATCGCTATGGTCGGCCTCGTCATCGCTTCTCCGGGTTTGGCATGTCTGACATACCGATACCTCCGCTCCGAGCTCATCATGAGCGACAAGCCAATTTGCCAGGGTTGTGAGTACGACCTGCGAGGTAACGAGTCGGCAGTGTGCCCGGAATGTGGCGAGGAAGTCAGTGATTATCCACCCTGGGTAACCCGAACGGGCGAAGTCAGCCCTTGGGCCGGGCAACTATGCCAACATCCACTAGGGAGAATCAAAAACTGGAGACGAGGGGACTCGAACCCCTGACCTTCGCATTGCGAACGCGACGCTCTCCCAACTGAGCTACGCCCCCGGATGGATTTGTCTGCGGTGTTGGTATCTATACTGCAATGGCACGCGGTAATCAATCGCCCGAACCCAAACACCCGCAAACCGCGTTGAAACAACGAACGATTTCATCCTTCATGGCGGCCCTTCGCCCCACCCTTTCGCTTCGCTCAAAGGATGAGCCACCCGTCCACGCTGCCGCCCCGCTCAAGAGATGGGGCACCTGTTTTGCTTGATGGCAGTCCCTGCGTTCGGAATCTGCCTTCCCGAATGCAGACAAAAAAACGGCGCTCAACCCGAAGGCTGAGCGCCGCTTATATTGTAAACAGGTTGATTGGTCGTCGGGAAAGATGACCGCCACGAGGACGAACATCTTTTCCACATGATCCACAAACGAAAGTTTGAAAACCATGCTGATTATGCGCTGACTTTCACACTCATCCGGTGCAATAATTTGCTGGATGAGCGGTCTAGATAATCCTCTAGAAAGGAGGTGATCCAGCCGCAGGTTCCCCTACGGCTACCTTGTTACGACTTAGTCCCAGTCACCGAACTCACCGTCGGCCGCCGCCTCCCTAAGGTTAGCTAAGCGGACTTCGGGTGCTCCCAGCTTCCATGACTTGACGGGCGGTGTGTACAAGGCTCAGGAACACATTCACCGCGTCGTGGCTGATACGCGATTACTAGCGATTCCAACTTCATGGAGTCGAGTTGCAGACTCCAATCCGAACTGAGGAATGTTTTTTGCGATTTGCTCCACCTCGCGGTCTCGCGTCGCTCTGTACATCCCATTGTAGCACGTGTGACACCCTGGACATAAGGGCCATGAGGACTTGACGTCATCCCCACCTTCCTCCGGCTTAACGCCGGCGGTCTCGCTAGAGTTCCCGGCATTACCCGCTGGCAACTAGCGACAAGGGTTTCGCTCGTTAAGGGACTTAACCCGACACTTCACAGCACGAGCTGACGACAGCCATGCAGCACCTGTGTACGTTTCATCCGAAGACAGCCTACTCCTGTTTCCAAGAGAGCATCCGCACATGTCAAACCCAGGTAAGGTTCTTCGCGTTGCTTCGAATTACTCCACCGCTTGTGTGAGCCCCCGTCAATTCCTTTGAGTTTTAGCCTTGCGGCCGTACTCCCCAGGCGGCGCACTTAACACTTTTGCTTCGACACGAAAACCGTCAGAGATCCTCGTATCTAGTGCGCATCGTTTACGGCGTAGACTACCGGGGTATCTAATCCCGTTCGCTACCTACGCTTTCGCATCTCAGCGTCAGGACAAGCCCAGCGACCCGCTTTCGCCACCGGCGTTCCCTTTGATATCTACGAATTTCACCTCTCCACCAAAGGTTCCAGTCGCCTCTACTTGCCTCAAGAATGTTGGTTTGCCAAGCAATTCCCCGGTTGAGCCGGGGGCTTTCACGAGACACCTTTCATTCCGCCTACATGCGCTTTAAGCCCAGTGATTCCGAACAACGCTCGCATCCTCCGTATTACCGCGGCTGCTGGCACGGAGTTAGCCGATGCTTCCTTTGGGGCTGATCAATTCATTTCTAGCCCCTGACAGCAGTTTACATCCCGAAAGACTTCATCCTGCACGCGGCGTCGCTCCGTCAGGCTTGCGCCCATTGCGGAATATTCGTTGCTGCAGCCACCCGTAGGTGTCCGGGCAGTGTCTCAGTCCCGATGTGTCGGGTCGTGCTCTCACACCCGATACCCGTCGTTGCCTTGGTAGGCCTTTACCCCACCAACTAGCTGATAGGACATGGACCGCTCCCGAACCGCCTGAACTTTGCCCGCATGATCATGAGATCACGCGGGGTTATCTGGTATTACCGGCACTTTCGCAAAGGAACCGAAGTTCCGCCGCTATCCCAGAGTTCGGGGTACGTTATCCATGTATTCCTCACCCGTTCGCCACTAACTCCCAATCAGATTACTCATCAAGGGGTCCGTTCGACTTGCATGCTTTAGCCACGCCGCCAGCGTTCGTTCTGAGCCAGGATCAAACTCTTCAATTGAATCATAAACATCACCCGAAGGTGACGCGAATGAATACAGAAGGCTTACAATTCCACTGGCACTCGTGAAAATGTAAGTCGCGATGGCTCCTGCTGAACCATCGCTAATCATCCTTACCGACACTCGCTGGCGAGCGTACGGCAAGATGCTTCATGATTACGAACCCAACCCCACCGCATCGAACGATGCACACCCGAAAGCGCACATCGCCGAAGATGCCCACCCATTAAGACTTCTAAGCCAGTGACTTTGCAGCCATCAACTCTTCAGCCAGCCGGGTGTTTTCGGCAGGAAGGTTCCACATTCTCACGACGAACCTAAATCAACCTGTTCACTTGTCAAAGAGCAATCCGCAGCCCGACGCGAAAAAAAACGCCGCAACTCGCGAGCCCAGCAGTTTAGCCGAGCAGACGACGCTGTCAACCCCCTCAAACTGCCGTCGCCACGAATCCGACCCGCGACGACCAAGGGGTTTCCAACTGCGGGACGGAGAAAATATCAAATCGAAATCCAATGTCAAGGCGACTTGGAAGGAATTTCATTTCACAGACATGGATGCTCAAATGCTCGGTCAATTGCTACTGACAGGCAAGGCTCAGAACCACGAACAACCACGGCAGCGACGTCAACACCAAAACCCAGGAAGCAAGTTTTCCCCGGGGATTTCGTTGATTTCGAATGAACGCCACCACTGCGAGCACAAAGCTCACCAGCCAGACGCCAAGAGCTGCGACGATCTGGAGAGACAGCTTCATCACCCACATTTCATCATTTGCGATCGCGTCAGTGATCACCTTCTGGATTTCTTCTGGCGTGGGCTCCGTACCAATCCGCTCGACCAGTTCGCCAAACAGCCCGAACGCGAACACCAGGAAAATCGCAAACGCAACCACGCCCAACGCCAATGCCGTCAAAGCAAGCCAATCGAAGGATTTTCGTGCCTGCGGCTGACCTTCGTGTAACGTCGCCTCTCCGCCGAGCATTTCGTCCGAGCGGTCACCATAGATCGAAACATCATCCGAGGGCGCCGCAAACGAGTCCGTCGCGGGGGTTGAACTACCGGCTTGCATGGCGGGATGCGACAGGCCGGGGGCGGTGATTGTATCTCCGCAGTACGGGCACTCGACGAGGCGGCAAGCCCACTCGTCAGCCACCTCGATCGCCTTCTCGCACGACACGCAATGGAATTGAATCGCCATCGCTGCAGACTATCGCTGCGCCCCATTCTGTGCAATCGAACACGCTTCCCCCAGTCCCCACTTTGCGATCTCACAAATTGTACGCGGCGAACCATACCGAGTTTGACCAGCCGATGGTGGTTGCAGCGACGCCATCGACCCCATCTTGTGGAGTCATACGAACCGGTCGGCTTGCGACGCACGCCTTGCAATGCCCGATGCCCTCGAATCTCAAAGGATGGCTAAAGGGAACGCGCCACGCTGGCCGATCACTGCTCTCGAAAGCAACGAATCAAACTTGTAAGCAACAAAGCGAAGTCGATGCTGGGGCGAGTCCGCCCAACGTCGCAATCGCCGATCGACTTTGTCATCTCAAACGAACGGAATCTAAACTCTGCGGAACAAGGAACCATTCTGCGATGAATCGAACCGAAATCATCATACGCATCAGCAAGATAAACCACTCTGCCGGCTTGGATTTTCTCCAACAGTTCCACACCAAAGACCTCGCCGCCTATTTGGACAAACTGCAATCGATCCCGGCGGAACCATTCAGCATCACCGATTAATGCTTTGTCACACATAAAGATTCGGGTGCAGGCGAGTTCGGATGGTGTGCCACTGCTCTGTGAGCAGTGCTGAACTTCGAGGATCTTACAAACGCAGGGTGCCCCATCCTTGAGCGAAGCGGAAGGGTGGGGGACGGACGAACTACAATAACGCTACGAATCACCAAAACCGCGACCAGCGAAAACGCGATCGCTAATGGTAGGGTGCGTCCCGGACGCACCGAATCAACAACCGCAAGACGGTGCGGCGGGGCCCTACAAACACCCTCAAACAGGAACAACATTTCTGGAATCGGCATCAGCGCTGGGCGCGCGCTTCCAAAAAAGTCGTCGCACCGCACGTTGCACCCACAGCCATTTGACGGTTCAATGGTAGCCTCAAGTGGAACTCTCCAACGCTGCATTGGAGCCAACGGTGCCCGACGAATCTTCCGAATCAATCAACCCAACAGGCGACGTTCGCGCCGACACCAGCAACCCAAGCGTCGCCTTGGATGTCTACTGCCATGAATGCGGATACAACCTTCGCGGCTTGACAGGTACACGATGCCCGGAATGCGGCAAAGATTCCCCAGCACTCGCAAACGCCGAACCCAACATCCCGTGGGTCCATCGCGCACGGCTTGGTAACCTATGGGCGTTCACAAAAACGGTTCTCTTCGCGTCATTTCGACCGCGCAAGCTTTCGCAAAATGTATTCTTGCACATCGATTTTTGCGAGGCAAAACGGTTCCGCCGCTGGGTCATTGCAGTGACGATGTTCTGGATGATCGGACTCACTGCTTTCCTGTACGCCATAGGACCAAACAACCGACTCTACGACCGGGAGTTCGCAGAACTGCTCAAACTGTATTGGCCGATGGCGCTCGGGAATGTATTGATGTTGCCTTTTCTCCTACTGGCCACCGGTATCCCCAGCCTGTTTTTCGACTACCGCGATCTGCCCGTGAGCCTGCGCAACAACGCGATCGCGCTAAGCTACTATTGCTGCGCGCCGCTTGCATGGTGGCCGCTTCCCGTGATTGGTGGTGTCGGCCTGCTTATGTCGGATCCAATGTCGATCGAGAACGACATGATCGCGATCCCCCTCATCATCGCGGGCGCTCTGCTGCCACTCATGCCAATTGCGATTTGGAGTTTTTCGCTGCTACGCCTAGCCAGCCGCATCATGAGCGACCATCAGCTACGCATCATCTGGATGGCGGCGGGCATTCCATTGCTGTGGTTATTGAGCGTATTGCTGGTCTTCGGACTGATACCAATGGCCGGCTTTTATGTGTGGGTATTGATCGACGCACTTTCCTGATTCCGCTTGCCAAGAAGGTGGCTTCTGTTTTCACGATATGCTTCGGTTCACAACGTAGGGTGGGCCGTGCCCACCATCTTACGTTGCTCTCAACCCAACGGTGGGCACGGCCCACCCTACCAGGAAGTTGCAATGCTTATCCCCTCAAGACCCAGCCCGAGGCCGATCACCATTCAAAAAGAAAACGAAGTCAAGCTTGTCAGGATCAACCGCGCCACGATTGTTGAGCCCTCTAAACGTAAATCTTCCTCCGTCGTCAACGCCATCGGGCCCCACGCTGTAAAGAAGAGGCGGCTGAGCGTTTGGTAAATACCGAATTGGCTCATCTCCATGAGCGAACGGATCGCGTGGAATCGAATCAAGGTATCCGGAAACCAATTCGTCGAGCCTCTCCGGACGGTGGCCCTTATCAATTTCATACATACGAATCGCCAATGCAATCGCAGCCATCCGTCGATGGGCCCTCAAGCGAAAGTCCAGCAGAATCATTCGGTCCAGGCTTGGAATCAAGATGGCAGCCACCAAGAGGCTGTTGAGCCCGTGGCCTCCGACGAGATCTTCGACGTTTGGCTGTGTGGCCATCGCCATCGGGTAAGTCTCACGCCCAGCCGCCGCTTTCAGACCGCTGAAATACACGGCACCCTCTCGGCTGTTCTTGAGCAGTAAGGGCTGAAAGAACCAAGCCTCAGGTTTTGAAAGACGCGGAAACCACGCCAAAAGCACCTGCCCACTGCCGATGAACTGCACAGCATCAATGTACGAAGCTCGTTCGCAGGCAACGGCGGCGGACAAGGAGTGCGTTAACGCACTCTCGTCGAGCAACTCGGCGATCAACCTCTGCACCTGCTGCCTTGACGCGGCGTGCTGCGAATTTAGGCCCCGCTCCGACGTTACTTGCAATCTGGCCGCAATGTGTTCGATAGCTCGGCAATTCAGCGCGACAATTGAAATCCCAACCAAGTGACCGATGACCAGCGGGGGGCCAGCAGCACGGTAACTCCCCAACCGGTACTGCGTCAAAAGCAGTTCAACAGATTCGTCGTCCAAACCTTTCGCGTGAACTTGTTCGATTGCTATTGCCAGGAGCTTGGCCATCTCA
>JAADIU010000156.1:0-2318 GCA_013151185.1 Planctomycetota bacterium | reverse complement strand
CTTTAGATTGGGTGTAATGGAGGCGAGAAGAGGACTTGTGAACACATATCCCCACTCAATATCTTTGCACTGCGCCGCCCGTTTGAGCAACGCGATGGTCTCACCGTTCGTATTGATGAAGCGCTCGATTTCGCGCCCAAATCGCGGAGACTCACGGTCGAAGACGGAACTGTACAGATCGTCAAGATCGATCTCCGCGTCGACACTCGCCGGCCAGGTGTACACAACCCCGGCCTCTTTGTAATACGTCGCCGCATTCTCTTCGTCGGGGATGTCTTTGAATACATTAAAATCTTCGACGTAAACGGGTTCGCCCTTCGCCCGATACGATTCAATCAACACATCAAGCCGGCGCTGCGCCACATGCGTTGACCCCACCACCAACGCAACGATCAGCCCGGCAAGCCCGACCGATGCCAGGGCAATCCGCTTCGTCCACCAAAACCGTGGCGGATTGTAACCAATTTCAGTTGTATCAAAGCTGGTCATGGGGCTGGCCATAGGATCGTAGGGTGCGGGTTGCCGCACCGAATACTTCAACAACTCGTTCAGACATCACCCATTCTAAACCAATAAAACAATCAAGAACACAGCCACGTCACAGCAAAACCTACGGCTCACGCCGAGGCCGATCGCCATCCAGATAGAACACCAAATCAAATTTCTCCCAATCGACAGCCTCGATTCCCATCAATTCAAAGCGGCTCCCATCGTCCACGCCGTCTCGTCCAATGCTGTAGAGTACGGGCGGGTTCGCGGTTGGCAGATATTGAATCGAAGCGTTGCCGCTCGCAAATGGATCGCGCGGAATCGACTCAAGGTAGTCGGGAATCAGTTCGTCGAGCTTCACCGGACGACGGCCATGATCGACCTCGAACAACCGAATCGCCAGGGACGTCGCAGCCATGCGTCGACGGCTTAGCCGCGCCATCTCCACTGCGATGAATCCCTCATAAGCTGCATTCGAGATACCATCATACAAGAGATCGCCAAGGCCCCTCCCGACGACAACGATAGGAGGATTGGGATACTCCGACATGATCGCAGGATATGTAGCAAGTTTGCACGCACCGGCGATGTGGGTCATGTGATTCGCGATCCGACGGGAATCCGTCACAAGCAATGGTCGAATTGCCCAAGCGTACGGTTTCGACACTCCGGGAAAAAGCCAATTGAGCGATTCTCCCGTTTGCAGGAATTCAAGCGTGTCGATGAAGACCGCCCGCTCGCTGACGAGGGCGTGTGAAAACGAATCTGCATACACACGTTCGTCCAGCAGTTCTGAAATAATCTCTTCAACTCCGCTTTTTGATGCGGAGGCTCCCACAGGCATCCCGTCTGCATCCCGCACGTCAAGCGTGGGTCCGATGTTTTGAATGACATCGCACGATAATTCGCCGATCGAGGTTGCAACCATGTGATCCAGCAAGCTACGACGAATCGCTGCACGGTGTCTGGCCAGGCGCAACTGCGCAAAGAGCAGGTCAACCGCTTGGCGGTCATCACCCTTCCTATGGGAGTCCATGACGGCCAGGGACAACAACTTGCCAAGGCGGCGCATGGCAGAGACATCGGAGTAGGGCGTGTCGATCATCGGCTTCGCAAAGGTCAACCGCCACTCAGCATCACTACACTGTGCTGCGCGCTTCAGTAGTTCGATTGCTGCACCGTTGCTATTGATGACATACTCAATTTCGCTCGTACGGGCACGGCCATCTTTCGCGAAGATGGATTCGATCAGGTCGGATTCAGTGATTTCAAAGCCGAAAGCCGCGGGCCAGATGTAAGCGTCGCTGGCCTTGTTGTAATACGTCGCCGCATTTTCTCCGTCGGGAATGTTTTTGTGAATATTGAAATCGTCGGCGTAGACCGGTTCGCCGGCAGCCCGGTACGATGCGATCAGCGAGTCCAATTGGTACTGGCCAATAAACGTAACACCGCCCCACGAACCAACAACAATCGCGACAAGACAAGCCGACGCGATCGCAATGCGCTTCGTCCACCAAAAACGCGGCGGGTTGTAACTGATTTCAGCGGGGTCAATGTTGGTCATGGGTCCGCCGGGCACGCACAAGCCGCACCGAATACGTCAACAACTCTCTCAGGCATCGACAATTCTAAGCCGAAGAACCGGTCGAAACAAAGCCGACAAAATTGCGGCGCAATAATACCTACGGGTCGCGCCGAGGCCGATCACCATCGAGAAAGAAAACGAGGTCGAATTGCTCCCAGTCGACAGTTCCCCTTTTCTTGAGCGTGAACTTTCCACCCTCGTCAAACCCATTGGAACCCACGCTGTAGAGAATCGGAGGCTCGGC
>JAADIU010000152.1 GCA_013151185.1 Planctomycetota bacterium | reverse complement strand
AGGGGCCAAGCGAATCATTCGCTTGGCCCCTTTTTCATTCTCACCATCAGCCCCCCCCCACCTGCATCACATTCATCAGAATCCATGTGATCGAGGGTGGAGCTATCCGTTCGGCCTCATGTACCCAGGGATTTGACGCTGAACGGTACCGTTCCACAGCAATCGATCTCCAGAACTGCGTCAGCACGTCGGACAACAACGCGCCGTTTCGCCCGATGCCCAAGCCCGGAGTTGTCGTACATTCTCAGGGAATCGTGCCCTGCTGGACACTTCCGCTCCCTATAATCCCCGCGAAAACTCAATTGACAGTTCACCTGCAATCTGGATGGTTACAGTTGGTCTTCGGAGGCACATCATGGGCGATCAATCAATGTGGTATGTTCGAGCAAGGTCAATGTCTGCGCGCAACGGACTGGCAATCCTTGCCGCCTCGGTGATCCTGGCAACCACGGGCTGTGAACTGGGCGGCGGCGGCACCACCGCCCCACCGGCTGACGATGGTGCGGTAACCGTGGCCCGCGAAATCGAAGAAGCCGACATCGTCAAACTGGTGGATGGCTACTTCTACATCTCCAATCCGTACACCGGGCTGCGAATCATCGACGCAACGAACATGGCCGCCCCCGTTCTTGCCGGCAGCTTCATCCTGCGTGGCCGCGGCATCGAATTAATCGTTCGTGACCAGTACGCCCTGGTGTTGACCGCGGCTGACTTCGGATTCTGCGCGGGTGAACCCGTGGACTTCGATGACCCGGTGTTCGGAGACGTCACCGCCCCGGACTACAACGGGACGCGGTTATGGGTGATCGACGTGTCGGACAAGAACGAACCCAACCTGGTGGCGACGGTCAGCCTCGAAGGCACCGTCGTGGGAACGCGTCGTGTCGGCGACATTCTGTATGCGGCGGGCACGATCGGATCAACAACGTTCGTCACATCAATGGACATCACCGACCCAGCCAACATCCGCGTGGTTGAAAGTTTGCGATTCGGGGGTGATGCTGAGGAAATCCACGTTTCGCAGGAAGCGATTTTTCTTTTCGGCGACGACGCCACCCAAGCCGACACGACACGAATCACCTACGTCGACATCACCAGCACGAACGGCCTCATCGAAAAGCGTGATAGTTTTCGCGTACCCGGGCAAGTCGGAAATCGGTTTCACATGGATGCCGATGGCGACGCATTTCGCATCGTCACGGAGGAGTTCGATCGCGACACGTTCACCACGGTGGTCGCTCTATACACCTATGACGTCAGCGATCCCGACAACGTCACGCGACTGGCTGAGCTGCCGATTGTCACCCGGGAATCGCTGCGATCGGTACGCTTCGACGGACCGCGTGGGTATGTGGTCACGTTCCAGGGGGTCGATCCGTTGTTCGTGCTCGACCTGACCGATCCCGCCGATCCGCAAGTGAGCGGAGAATTGACCGTTCCGGGCTTCAGCACGCACCTCGTGCCGATGGGCGATCGCCTGATCGGTGTGGGGTTTGCGTCGGGCGCGGGGTTTGAACCGGCTGTTTCGCTTTACGACGTGAGCGACCCCAGCAATCCACGGCAGCTTTCTCGATTGGTGGTCGAAAGTCTGAACCGAATCAGCGTCAGTTCCGAAGCCACGGTCGACGAAAAGGCACTGGGCGTGCTGCCCGACTTTGGGATTATTCTGCTGCCATACGCGGTGTTCGATCGAGAGACAGGCAGCTTCACTGACGGCCTTCAACTCATTCAGATCACCGATACCAATCTTCGCGAAAGGGGCCGCATCGAACACGATGGCATCGTGCGTCGAAGTGGCATCTCCGATGGAAGATTGTGGCTGTTGTCCGACCTGGCATTCGCAGCTGTGAATACCATCGACCTGGACGCGCCCGCCTCCCTCGCCGACCTGACCCTGGTGAGCGAACAAGAACTGCTCGATGCCGGGTTGCTCGATTGCGTGGACTCGGCGCGATTGACAGGGACCCCAATCTTCTTCGATGCAGGATTCTGCGGAACAGTCGCGCCATTCCCGTTCGCTTTCGCGTTCGTCGCGATGTACGGCCTGCGCGTGATGCGCCGAAGCCGCGGACAACGTTGACCGTCACAAGTGGGACAACCCAATCGTCACGACGCCAAGCGGGTCATGCCAGCGTGCATCGTTCCGATGCTGCCACGTCGCTGACCTTGCCCGCTCCGCTCGATGCCCACAAGCAAAAGCGCCGCGCATCCGGTGCGGCACAGCGATCGAGCATCGCACGCCCCTCGATCGAGGGCAGCGCCCCAGCGTGCAACGTTGCGTCATCTGGCGATGATGGCCGGCAGATCACGCACACATAAACACCCAAGAACCGCATGAAAGTGCCAAGTTCGTTGGTGCGCTCCCGATTCGTGGTGTATACTTGGGTGGACGAGGGGACCTAAGCATCTGCGGACGTTTTGGCCTCGGGCATATCACCACCTTCACAGGTGTGCCCAGGGCATCAAATATCACTGCCGCTCCGAGGGCTGCCGCCGGGCTCCATGCGCTGCCTTCCGAACCGCGAGGTGCTGCCATGTCCATCGATTCCGAGCAAATTGTTCAACGTCTCACACCAAAACGATCGCTTCAAAGAGGGGCGGTCGGCCACTTTGAATCCGTAAAATACCACTTGGCCCAATTGATTATGCAGCGTCATCAGTTCCGAAGCGTCGATTCCCTGATCGACTTTTGCTCAAGACCCGAAAACCTCCAGGCTTGGCTCCCAAGCCGCGATGACCGATCGGTCTTTTCGGCATCCCTCACAGAAAGTCTACGAACAGCCTTCCCCTCATCCGCCGTAGCACCGGGCTAAAGCCGTTCTTGTCCATTGGAAGTCCGTGCCGCAGGGGTATTTATCGCAGTTCAGTGCAGAGGGGATTCGCGCTGCGCCAAAATCTCCACCGACGGTCAAATTCGCAACGCATACACCGCATCCATTCGCATTGCTGGCCGCCGCTTCCGCCGCACTACCCTTCGCGAAGATCCATGCCGTGGCCTCCAAGACGCCGGTTCGCGGAGTTTTCCCGGGTTCTGCTCCGCGTAAGCCTACGCCCCAGCCAAGGGCACCTTGTGGTCTCTGTCCGTGGGACTACGGGAGCGATCAGGGGTTCGATCTGCGTCGGCTTCGTCGGAGAATAGCTGTGCTACAGGGGCGAGACGCCTGCAGGCCCCGCACCAGCATCGGTTTCGGGAAGTTTCACCACCGTATTTTACCTATATAACCACAATTAGCCGACAGTTTGTCATATTTGGGTGTGTTTCCCTATGGTTCGCACCCTGATTCCGGGGTAGACTCAGTTTGCATGGGTTGCCCCGATGGCTTGGCGAGAAGTAGAACCGATGCTCGGCGGATGCAAATCCCATTGGGGGAGTGCAAGCTGAGCATCGAGGCTTGCCAAGGGCAACATCCTGCGAATCTGGTGAACTTGCTCTCGGCCAACCTTGGGGCGAGACGCTGATGTCGAAGAGACGTACGCTTTGCTCCGCAGCCTGCGGCCAGCATGAAGGCCGGCAGGACTGGAGTGTTCCTCGTAGACGCACGGATGCTGACACGCTGGTTCGGTGAGGATGTATGTTGATCCGGAGTGCGCCTGCTGAACAGCTCAGTCGAGCCGAACAGTTCGCAGAGGAAGCCTCGCTCTTGGCAAGGATCAAGATGCCCCAACCCGCGCTTCAGTCCCGCCCGCCTGCGGCGTTCTTCTTGATCGCCACTTCCAGTGATTCACAAACTCCGCAGTAATGACGCATGCCGCTTCTCTGCTTGCGCAGCCGACAACAGATCATCGGATCGGGTTAGGTTAAGCTGCGAAAAGTTCAAGCAGAGAAACCACTGACCCAAAAAAAAAGACGCTTAAGGCGTTTCGCCCTAAGCGTCCGGTAGGTATGTAGGAACTGCAACCGCTCAATCAAACCAGCCGAACTAGCGACGACGGCGAATCAGGCCGAGAGCACCAATCGACAGGAGAGCCAAGGTAGCAGGCTCCGGAACCGCTATTTCGTCCGGGAAGAGGCTGTACAATGTTTCACCTCGACCCGTTGTGGAATCTGCAAAGAAATCAAAATTACTTAGGTTGTCGTCAAAGAAAAGAGAGAGAGAATCAAGGCTGCTAAACCCTCCACCGTCTGGCCAAATGCCAGTCCCAGGAAGATTCTTGGTTGTCGCATTCCAGAGGCCAATACCATCGATTCGCCAATTCGAGCCGAAGACCGCCGGTGCATCAAAAAGGAGTGTATCCACGGTTCCGCTGAGTTCGTACGAAGCAATTGGGTTGGGACCCGCGCCATCATCATCAAAATCGAAAGTCAGGCTAATGGCCCCTCCGGTGAACACGGCTTGCACATTCGGGACAACTCCAATAACACCGCTGAAAGTGGAGTTCATCGAGAACACCGTGTTGGATACCACCCCGCCCGTGAGGAGGCCTCCAAAATCGAAGAGCGAAAGATTGTCACTCGTTGTGCTCGTCATGGCGAATGCCCCTCCGGTGAAGGAGGTGTCATTAACACCGTTGATAAGATTGTGAGATATTGAGGTGTACTGAGCGGCAGCAGGGGCTGCAACCATCGCAACCAAGAGCGTGCCAAAGGCAGTTAAGTTCGTTCTTTTCATTTCGTTTGTCCTCGCTTTTCCGCAAACCCCCGTTAAGAGGTTGCCTCATTCCCGATTTGTTTGCTCATCGACCGGCTTCTGCCGGCTTCTCGAATGTCCTCAGTTGGGCCGCCAAGAAGCGGCCCGCCGAGCAAGATGATTTGGCACCAAACGCCCTTAGCTCTTCCGTCTGCGAAGCATAATCCCGAGGGCCATACTGCTTGCGAGCAGGAGCGTCGAGGGCTCGGGCACGGGCGTCATGGTCCACTGGAAAGATGCGATGTTCTGAATACTGCTTCCGAAATCTTGAAGATCTCCACCATTTTGTTGAGCAATCCCGCCGGTGAAGGCAAACACATAGTCCGTGTTCATCACCAACGCTTGGGTACCATCCACCAGTGCGCCCGAGAGAGGTGTAAAGATGGCTGACGAACCTGTGTCGAGGAAGTTATCACCCCCATTGGGTTCTTCAGCAGAAAAACCGCTCACCGTACCCTGCATCAGCACCCCGGTGAAACCTGGGATCACACCGAAATCATAGAGCGTTCCAGTGATGGTCAAAGTGCCGCCACCGCCGAACGTTCCACTTGCCGCGCCGCCAACGCTGTTGTCAGAGGTCAAATCGTTCCCGGACCACTCAAAGGAGGCAATGTCTGCAAGCGTGCCCAAGTCCAGAATAATTGTGCCACCAGCGTCAATTGCATTCGCCCCGGAAATCCCGGTGCTCACATCAATCTGACCGTTTGCACCCAAAGACTTGTCAAACAGCATTGTGGGGCTGAGGTTGCCTTGGATGGCATCCAGTTGTACTGCGAAGACGGCAGACGACGCGGACATCGTCACCAATCCAGCCGCTAAGACCGCAATGCGGTTCCCTGTTTTTCTCATGCTTCGTGTCCTCCTGCTTCCTTGCGGCACCGCATGGACTGAGTGAGCAATTGCTCGCCAACTTGCCTGCGGGCCTGTTTCTTCCTTCCACAAGTTCATGCAAGCGAGACAGCCAGTACACCGACGATGGCTGATTCCCACTCGAAAATCCAACAAAAAAAGAGCCAAGGCACAAGCCTCGCTCTCTCTTTCGTGAGGTCCCAAGGGTATACCTTGATTCCTCCACCCTGCATGCGCTCCTCCCCAGGACACACACAGGATTAAGTTATAGGCTCATCCTACCAAACACCTGATAGGCGCGTCAATCACAATATCAGTCGAAAGGAAAAAAAGTCGCCACTGGCTTCTGTCCAAGACAAAACGTTCGATGATTGTGCGTAACTCCATGGAGGGAAAGCACATACATGGCGGATCGCCGGGCGCCCGGCTAGCTGGGATCTGAGTAGTCGGCGTTGTAATTGTCAAGAACAACGGCCAGGTCATCAGCATCGACTACGCCGTCCTCGTTCAAGTCGGCTCGAACGAAGTAAACCGGGTCACCAAACATCGAATCAAAGTGGGCCAAAACCAGCAACACGTCCGAAAAACCGACAAAAAGATCGCGATCGGCATCCCCGGGAGTTGGCGCAACCCTGATTTGCCCCCCCACGCCCGTTCTCACGATGGTAAGGGGATCGCCGATGAACACCTCCGTCCAGCTCAAATGAGGAAGCGCGGTGTAGGCGGCTTCGATCAGGGTCATGTCCGCGACACCGTTTCCGTCATCATCGCGGAGATAGTTGGAAATAAGGAACTCGCCTTGAATTGTCGCACCCAATTCCGGCTCGAACGAATGGCCAATCGCGGCCGTCCCACCCATCTCGATAAATTCGCAAATCTTGCCTTGGTTCGTGGAGGGGTCGAGAAACATCGTGATTGCGTTGAAGCTTTCCAGGGAGGAAAAAACGGCACCGGGACTACAGCGAAACAGCGGTCCGCCGCCGGGGCCGCTCTTCAACAAATAGTCCGCCGGTCGGCCATCGCCGCCGTTGCGGCCGTAGGTCTGGAGTGCAATAATCGCTTGGTTTTCTAGGAGTAAATCATCGTTTAGGATTGTCGCGGTATCATCCCACAGGCTTGTTGCACCCAGTGCCTGCGAAACGGGAACCATGCCTGTCACGCCAACGTCAGCCGGCGAACCCGTCACCCATTCGTGCGCCCTGAAGAAATGGTTGCTGTTGGAAAATGCCGAGTTGGATTCCTCTCCGCCTGGCGGAATAGGATGTGTTTCGTAATCGAGCGTCTGAAATTGGGGAGGCATGTTCAAAATCACAGAGACTGCGAATACGTCGGGAGCGGGTGGCGAGGGTGAATGATCCAACGCGATGACACTGTCAACTTGGCTCATGCCAACGAAATCGGGATGCGCGGGGTCGCTCACCATGGCAGAACGCAACAGCATTTCATAAACCGCGTGCACGGGGAATTCGCCGGCCGAACGCGGGCCGTCGAGTCTCGCGACGAGATAGATGTCAGCGGGACACATCCGCCGGTTCAGTGCTGGATAGCCTTGGTTGTTGAATTCTCCCTCCATGAGTGCGCTTTTGAAAATCCGCCACATGTTGGCCCACCGAAACTGCGTGCGAGCGTTGATGATGTCACGATCCAAAGCCCACTTCTTGATGCTGCAACGATAGCCTTGATAAGGGTTTACGATTCTTCCATTCATCGGAACCCGCACGCCGTCCGCTAGCAAGGGGTCGAGTTGAAACAGCACAGACAATTCGGACTCGACCGATGCCGCGTTCACCAGATTGCGGTTGGCCACCGCCAATGCCGCATCCGAGGCGGCAGGCATGACCACGTTCTTCAAGGTGGGATCGGTGTCTTCGATTCGATATGGCATCCCCGCCGTGGTGATGATGACATACGTTCTGTTGACGATGCCCAAGGCCAGCATGTGGTCTCGTGTCGGTTGGGCGATGAGGGTCTCGAATTCGTCGCGCGTGAGAATTTCGTCTGCGGGGGTGGCGGTTGCGGACGCGGAATCCGTCAGCCCGGATAAATGCACGATCTGGCTGTCGAGGATTTCCGGGTGGAACTGGCGGTACATCTTTACGATTTCCAGCCCTGCCGGGCTGTTGTCGTTGACCAGGATCAGGAGATTCCACCAATCCAATGGAATCTCGGTGTCATCCGGGATGGGTTCGACCTCTGGTGGCTGCGGAACGAATTCAATGGGGGTTTCCTGCAAATATAGCGACGACAGGCTTTCCGTCACCTCCTGAGCACTGCCGGAGACCGGGCCAAATCCCAAGGCTATCGCCACGATGGTGGGAACAATTCTGCTGGTGTGCATCGGCACTGCCTCCTCCTGATCCAGTCTGGCGAAAAGCCCTGAGCCGCGCCGCAGTCTCCAGCCGAGAACCCGCATGCGCGGCTACAGCTTGGATCATGTACGCCGGTATCAGAAGAAGAAGTGTGCGCACAAAAGCGCTGCGATGGTCCGGGATTCCCAAAAACAACCGAACATCAGCAGCAACGCTGGAGGGCCAAACGCCTCTCAAGCGCTCAAGCCCTTCCTCCTTCTCCAGTTTGCGGCTACTGCTCTACTCTCCAACCGTCAACCTAGGATACACTTCGGACAGGAATTCGGGAAGGGCCAAGTACTAAAAATGTTGATGCTTCCACGCCACAACCGGCGCGATTGAAGTGAATCTCGAAGTTGTCGCGTCGGTCAAAAAACGGCGTTGGGGATGGCAAGCGGGTCGATGGCGTAACGTTATGTGTTCGATTGCTCGGGGGTTTCCAGCGAACCGAATCGCCGTTCGCGGGTTGCAAATTCGCGAATTGCGTCGTGGAGATGCTCAATCGAGAACTCCGGCCAATGGACGTTTGAGATGTATAGCTCGGCGTAGCTGATCTGCCAAAGCAGGAAATTGCTGATGCGTTTTTCGCCGGCGGTCCGAATCAGAAGATCGGGATCGGGCAGACCCTTTGTGTAGAGCGTGTCCGAGATGGTTTGTTCGACGATGTCGTCTACGGTGAAATCATTTGCCTTGACGCGGGTTGCAATCTCGCGGACTGCGTCGACGATTTCGCGTCGCGAACCATAATTCAACGCCAGGCACAGAATCATTCCGTCGTTGGCTGCCGAAGCCTCCACCGTGATATCCATCTGCTTCAAGACGTTTTCCGGCAAACCGATTCTACTGCCCAGATGGATCAGACGGATGTTGTTGTCGATGATTTCGCTTCGTTCTGAAATCAAGTATTGGCCGTAGAGTTCCATCAGAAAATCGACCTCCACCTTGGGTCGCTTCCAATTCTCCTGGCTAAAGCTGTAGAGCGTCAGGACCTCGATGCCCAGACGAGCGCACTGCGTGATGATGGTGCGTACGGTCTTCGCACCCGCTTCGTGGCCGCAAATCCTTGGCAGTCCTTGAGCCTTTGCCCAGCGGCCATTGCCATCCATGATGATCGCAATGTGACGAGGCAAGTGGGCGCGATCGACGCCGATTGCATCTGATGGATCGAGGGGATCGGGATGTTTGCTCATGGCCCCACCGCTTTGCCGGCTGTTTGAAGGCGGTCGATTCATCGCGACCAAAGATGATCGGGCATCAAAATCGGTTTTCCGTTTCGACCGACGCACGCCAAGGTCGATGTCGCCTCGGTGGCCAACGCGCTTCCGTTGAGAATCTTATAACTATGGTCCACCCGTGTTCTGGTGGTTCTGTCGACCACGGTGTGAATCGTGACCACGTCGTCGTAGCGGATGGGGGCGCGATATTGAATGGTGATCCGCGCGACAACGAAGAACACGCCCTGCTCCTCCATCTCGCGATAACTCATCCCCGACGCACGCAGCAGTTCCGTTCGGGAGACTTCCAGGTATTCAAAGTATTTCGCGTGATGCAGCAGCCCCATTGCGTCGCACTCTGCGTAGCGCACGCGAATCTGAACTTCAGAGTTCTGAATGTCCTGCGTCATCGATCGCCTTGCTTGCCCGTCCCCCACCCCCAGAGGGGATGGGCCACCCACCGCATGCTGTTGTGTTCGAGGTTTTTGGTAGGGTCCCCTGTGCGGACCGTCGCAGGAACAATGTTCGATACCGAGAAATGGTCCGCACAGCGGACCCTACATCGTTGAATGATGCCCCAACAGGTTGAATCACACCATTAGCCGCCGCCGAGAATCACCTTTAATTCGTGGCGTTTTCCATCTCGGAGCACTTCGACTTCAACCTCGTCGCCGGGGTTCTTGTCTCTTAGGGCGGCCATGTAGTCGTAGATGTTTTTGACTTTCGTTTCAGCAATGCGAACGATCGCGTCGCCATCCTTCATGCCGGCTTTGGCGGCGGGGCCATCCGCCATGACACCATCGATTCCAAGGCCCTCTGCCGCGTCGGCATAACTTGGCATCACCCCCATTCGCACGCGCGATCGGTTTCCGCTGATCTGCGCGGGGGCTGCGACGAAGTTGTACACCGGTCGCTGGTCGCCCTCGATGATAGTTTTGGCGACATCTTCGATGTAGGCGAGAAACCGGACGGCTTTGTGGGTGTTGATCTTGTCCGAGTCGTCGGTCGGCATGTGATAGTCTTCATGAAGGCCACTGAAGAAATGCAGCGACGGGATCTTCTTTTGATAGAACGAGGTGTGGTCGCTCGGGCCGGTCGCGCTGGCACTGCCTTTCAGTTCAAATTCGTGTTTCTTCGCCAATCGTTCCAACATGTCGCCGAAACCCTCTGCCGCTTCAGTGCCAAAAACCTGAATGGATTCCTTGCCTACAGGCAGGCGGCCTATCATGTCCATGTTGAGCATCGCGACGATGTTCTCAAGTTTCACTGTCGGGTTCTCAACGAAGTGCTTGCTTCCGAGCAGACCCGTTTCCTCTCCCGAAAACGCGATGAACAGGACACTTCGCTTCAACGGTTGCTGCGCGGAGAGTGTTCGCGCCAATTCAAGAACACCGGCAGTCCCCGATGCGTTGTCGTCTGCCCCATTGTGAATCTCAGGCACATACTCGGTTGCGTCACCGCTACCGTGCAGAAAGGCGCGTGAGACTGTTTTTCCAAGATGGTCGTAGTGGGCACCGATCACGACAATTTCGCGGGCCAACGGTCCCCGCCCCTTGAGGATTCCGATCACGTTGCGGGTCGGTTGGCGCTTCCGAACAACACCGGAGTCGCCCTTCACGCGAACACCCGAGAGGGCCATTGATGCGGTGTCCCCCGCGTCAAGGCGATCCTGCAACGTCTGCAAACCGTCAGCGCCCCCGCCTTTCAGGAATGACTCCGCCAGCTTTTGAGAAACATGGAACGCAGGCAAACCATAGTCTGGTGCCCGTCCGCCCATCCCGGTGCCCCACTGACGCAACTTGTCAGCACCATCATCAGCAAGGCGATTCACGATCAGCACCGCCACCGCGCCCTTATCCTTGGCGTTGTAGATTTTGCTGCTGAACATGGCGTGTGGCGTGTTGCCCGGTTCATCACCCGACCATGACGGCGGTTCGTGGCGCAACATCAACACGACCTTGCCAGCCACATCGAGTTTACTGAAGTCGTTGTGATTGTGCTCATCGCTCTTGATGCCATAACCCGCAAAGACAAGATCACCGTCGAACTTGCCTTCACCGGAAAATTCAAAGGGCACAAAATCCGTATCGACCTGCGGCTTAACGTCGGTACCGGTGACGGTCAACTCACATTTGCCTGTCCGCTTCGGGTTGAGAGAGACGTCGAACGATTGAAAGAACGTGCCATTGTCGCCCGCAGGATCCAAGCCGGCGCTGGCGAGGTGCTTCGCGATATAGTCAGCCGACCGAGCAATCCCTTCACTGCCAAGCCCCCGACCTCCCTGCGCATCCGCAGCAAGGAAGTTGATATGACGCTGAAAGGAATCGGCGGTGATCGAGTACCGCATCACCGCGCCGTAAACAGACAGCGGAACGGCGACGCCAAACAAGATTAACGCGGGAACGGCCCATCGATTCAAAAGGCCGATCCGAAACGGTTGAACTGAATTCATCGCGCGTGTTCTCCTTCGTGCCCGATTGTCGTGCAGGTGCCTAAGCCAAATCAGCCGGGCATCCTACCGATCACCACCGGTGGACGCAACGCGGAGAGACCGAACTGACAAACCGATACAATTCAGGGAAACGAAATACCGGGTGGGACAAATGATTGCAACAATTCGATTTGATCTAATCAGGGCTGTTCCTGCCAGCGCACGGTATACACGCCAATTTCCGAAACCGCTGACGCCCATTCGATGGACCGTTTCATCAAATTCTTGCCGGTGTCGTTGAGCGTAGCAATGTCGTATGCGTTGCAGCCCCAGGGAAGGTGGACCCGACGCCCTGCTGCGGTCCCACCGCCATAGAGCGACCCGCCAATCTCGATGGCAATGAGAACTGCATCACTGCTCGATGGCCGCCTTGCCAAGACGTTCGCCCCGCCGCCCAGTGTGCCTGTCGCAGTGTGCAGGTCCGACGAACTCGAAAGAATAGCCAGCGACCCGTTCGTCAACCCATTGGTGATTTCGTGAGAATTGTCAACGATGTCGATGTTCGTGCTTGTGTAGCAACCGTTGGAAGCAGAGAAACCGTACTCATCCGTGAGCACCTGCTCCTCGTTGACGACCCCAATGGTTGAAATGAATAGCTTCGTTCCAACCTGCGAAGATATCACCTCTTCTGAAATGTATGCGACCGTGACTCCACCCGTGGCTGTGTCGAACGCAGATTGAGATTCGCTGGCTGAAATCAACTGCACCTCGAAGTTCCAGGATAGCATCAGCGTTTGCTTCGCATCGTCCTGGGTGGTCAGGCTGAGTTTATCGGGCACAACAAATAGCACCTTCGTCGTCGCCCCGTCGGGTGTCGCAACCGCCGACGATGTGTAGGTCGCCGTAGAAAACGTCGCGGTGGCAGTGATCGTAAATCGGTCCGCACTATCGTCGCTCAAACTACCATCGCCCTCTGCGGGATTTGCAATCACCCCGTCACCGTTTGTATCTGCACCGTCAATGACGGTGATACTGAACGTCCCTCCTGAGAGCGCCGCGTTCGTCACCCAGGTGCCCTCGCTTTTTTGCGTTCTCCAGTTGGAGGTGGCACGAATATACGCGAGCGTCAAACGGATACCCGATTCGGCGACTCGTCGCGCCTGGGTATGGCTTTCGATGTTGCGGCTTATGGTCGTGGTCGTGCCCGTTGAGGCGATGAACGTCGAGGCCAACGTTACAACGATCGCCGTGACGACGAGTACCGCGACGAGCGCCATTCCTCGCGTCTGAGGACTGCGCCGGATTCGTTTTGACTCTTGACGTCGCACTTGTTTTTCCTGCCGATTCTGCTTGCGCATGGTGGTACCCGAGTCCACATATCCAATCGACAGATTCGGCGCGAGAATTCACGCTGCCGGTATTTGCGGGTAAAATGTCCGATAATAGAAGAGAATGATCGCTCCCCACGAAGAATGGAACATCGCGAGCCGGCGGCGTCACGATCCGAACCTCGACTGTCTGTTGCCTCGACAACGTCTTGAATTCGGGGCACAATCCGTCGAGGATAAACGGGCAACCGCAGTGGCGCTCCTGCGTTTGGCGAGATTCGAGACGGCAGGCGTTGGGTTCAGCGGTGAACCAAGCCGCAACGATTCAGACGGCGCAACAGCATTCCAAGGATGGATGTTCCATGATGAATATTTTCGTGTCGGGTGGTGCAGGGTACGTTGGCAGTCATTGTGTTCGTCGGCTTGTTGCGGGGGGGCATCGTGTCACCGTGTACGACAACCTATGCGCGGGTCACCGTGAGTCGGTACCCGAAGGTGTCGCATTCGTATGCGCCGATTTAGCCGACCGCGACCAACTTTCAAAGACCCTCGGCGAAGGCTTCGACGCAGTCATGCACTTTGCCGCATTCCTCGACGTTGGCGAGTCGGTCAAAGCGCCGCTGAAGTATTATCAGAACAACGTCTCGAATACGATTGGCTTGCTTGAAACCATGCGCGATTGCGACGTCAAACGGATGGTGTTCAGTTCGACCTGTGCCACATACGGAATCCCAGCCGAAGTCCCCATCACCGAACAACAAAACCAGGCTCCCATCAACCCCTACGGACATACGAAACTCGCGATGGAATGGGCGCTCGCTGATTGCGCCAAGGCCTGGGGATTGGGATCGTGTGCGCTTCGATACTTCAACGCTGCCGGCGCAGCAAAGGATGGCTCGATCGGCGAAGACCACGACCCTGAAATTCATTTGATTCCCGTTGTGTTGCAGGTTGCGCTGGAGCAACGGCAGCACGTCAGCATTTTCGGCAAAGACTATCCCACGCCCGACGGAACCTGCGTCCGCGACTACATCCACGTCGAAGACCTAGCCGACGCGCACCTGCTTGCGATTGAAAACATTCATCCGGGTGTGTTCGATGCCTTCAACGTTGGCACGGGAATTGGTACCAGCGTCCGCCAGTTGATAGAAGCCGCCCGCGAGGTCACCGGTCACGAGATACCTGCAACCGACGCTCCGCGGCGGCTAGGCGATCCACCGACCCTGCTGGCCGATCCAACAAAAATCAAATCCCAACTGGGATGGCGGCCCAAGTACACGGATATTTCCGCCATTCTCGAAACAGCGTGGGAGTGGCATCGCAAACATCCGACGGGATACACGCGATAATACCGTCGCGCGGACTCCGTTCATATCCAAGCGATGCCTTGGACAATCAGTGGTAGTTCACTCGTCGGTGACGCAGCCCTGCGAAGCAGACGTGACGTTCTTGATATACTTGTACAAGGTTCCCCGCTTGGCTTTGAGCGGAGGTGCAGTCCACTCGGATCGCCGCTTTGCCAGTTCTTCGTCCGCGACATCCATATGGATAGACCGATCGGTTGTATCGATGGAAATACGATCGCCATCCTTAACTAGGCCGATGGCGCCACCCGACTGCGCTTCGGGCGCAATGTGCCCGACGATGAACCCGTGGCTACCACCTGAAAAGCGGCCATCTGTTAGGAGGGCGACATCCGCACCAAGGCCCGCCCCGACAATCGCCGAGGTAGGTGTCAACATTTCCGGCATTCCGGGACCACCCTTCGGACCTTCATAGCGAATCACAATCACGTCACCCTTTGAGATCAGGCCAGCTTCCAACGCACCGAGCATATCTTCCTCGCTGTCAAATACCTTCGCCGGCCCGCTGAATCGCTCGCCCTCCTTGCCCGTGATCTTTGCGACAGCCCCGTCGGGTGCGAGGTTTCCGCGTAGGATTTGAATATGCCCCGTCGCTTTGATCGGGCTATCGAAAGGTTTGATCACGTTCTGGCCAGCGGACAACTCGGGTAGGATCGCAAGGTTCTCTTCGATCGTGGAACCGGTTGCCGTGATACAATCGCCAACGAGAAGGCCATTGGTCAGCAGTAGCTTCATCACAGCTGGGGTACCCCCAACATCGTGAAGATCTTCCATGACGTAGCTACCACTCGGTTTCAGGTCCGCCAGTAGCGGTGTTCGATCGCCAACCGCCTGAAAGTCATCGAGAGAAAGCGGAACCTCGACGGCTCGGGCCATTGCGAGCAGATGCAGGACCGCATTTGTACTACCTCCGAGAGCGATCACGACAGTCATGGCGTTTTCAAACGCTGCCCGCGTCATAATATCACGCGGTTTCAGATCGCGCTCCATCAGTGTGCGAATTGCACGACCCGCCCGAATACATTCGTCGAGTTTCTTGGTATCGTCTGCGGGTGTGGATGAGTTGTATGGAAGGGCCATGCCCAGCGCCTCGATTGCACAGGCCATCGTGTTGGCAGTGTACATGCCTCCGCATGCACCAGCCCCTGGGCAACTCTCTGCGACGATGGACCGACGCTCTTCGTCGGTAATTCGACCTGCAATATACTCGCCATAGCTTTGGAACGCAGAAACCACGTCCAGCTTTTGTCCATCGCGACAACCCGGTTTGATCGTCCCGCCATAGACCATGATCGCAGGTCGGTTCAATCGCCCCATCGCGATCAAACACCCAGGCATATTCTTATCGCAACCGGGCAGCGCGATCAGGGCATCATACCAGTGGGCGGACATCACTGTTTCGATCGAGTCGGCGATGATCTCGCGCGACTGCAATGAGAAACTCATTCCATCCGTACCCATGCTGATGCCATCGCTGACACCGATGGTATTGAAACGCATTCCTACCATGCCCGCATCGACGACGCCTTCCTTCACTTTGATCGCAAGGTCGGCGAGATGCATGTTGCAAGTGTTGCCTTCATACCAACAGCTTGCGATGCCCACTTGCGGCTTATTCAAATCCGCATCGCTCAAGCCGGTGCCTATCAGCATCGCCTGCGACGCGCCTTGTGCGCGCGGCTGCGTGATTCGGCGACTGAATTTGTTCAATGAATCGGCCATAGTCACTCTACCACCAAAAGAAGATGCGTTGATTATACATAGCGCGTTTTCCAACAATGTTGTTGTTTTCGAGCGAATGTAGGGTGCGTCCCGGACGCACCGAATAAGTCAACGCGAGACGGCGCGGCCGGGCTGCAGAATACATGGGATACGAACGGAGAATGCGGGCCTCTCGGCTCGGAGTTACCTCTACAACGCTCGCGCTTGTGCTTCGTTACCGATGATTTTCAAACGTTGGGTCCGTTCCAAATCCCGCCGCAGAACCACCTCCGCCGTCTTGCCAGCGATCGATCGATAAACAAGCAGGCTGTTGCCGTAGAACCAGAGTATACCAGCGTTCGACAACGCCTCCGGCGAATTACCGAAATACACTGTGATCGTCTTGCCCGGCGCATCCGGATGGCGGAACGTACATAGGACGGACTCCCGATTGGATGCGTACACCTTTCCGTCAATCTCGAAGCCCGTCTCCAGCCAACGGATCGGGCATTCGGAACGTTCGAGCAAGGGTTGTACCAACGGATGACGAACGGTTTCCCCAATGATCACAACCGTACACTGCGACAACGCATCTGCGTCGGGCGTGGCTGTCTGCTGCGTCGTTCCCGGTTTTCGATTGTCGGTAATGTCTTTGGCAAAAACGCCATAGCCGGGCCACGCATCATCGCCGTCATCGTAGACCAACACGGCGCAGTCTCCACGAGCGCTGCTTGCCAATGTTGGAAGAATCTCATCACCCGAAAGTTTCCGCGCAACGTGGTAGTCAGGATCCAACTCGACTTCCACCGGTAGCAACACGTCATCAATTGTTACGCGCGTCAATCGATCCGCAACAGGCACGACGATATCTTTCGTACTGCCATCAGCGTTGTGGACGCGTAATGGTAGATTCGCGGTGAATAGCGGATCGTCCTGCTCAATTTCCACACCAACGACTCCGCTGTCCGTATCAATCCAGGAACGCGCCAACGTGAAGCGAGGTGCATTGCCACCGTAAATCCATTGGGCAAAAAACGGTTCGAGGTTTGTTCCGGAGGCATCTTCAAACACCTTGCGAAACGTATCCCACCCGGCGAATTTTCCGGTATGTTCGGCAGTGAGTTCGCGCATCGCTTTCCAGAAATTCTCAACGCCAATTTCGCGTGCGAGCATATCAAAAACAATCGCCCCCTTTTGGTAGCCGATGCTCCTGCCCGCGCCGTCGGGTCGGCCAAACGTAGCCAGAGGTTTGTCGTTTTTTTTAGATATCCGTGTAAGAATGTTACAGGCATCGCGCCGCGTTTTTCGTTCCCCGCCGGCGTCGCCGTCGAGTGTGTATCCGTAAAGGTTGGCTCCAAAGCTGGCTAGGGCTTCGCACCAGTTTCCGCCGGAGTCGTCTACATAGACGCCGTTTCCCCACCAACTGTGCAACAACTCATGGTCGACATAGCCATGGCGCAGCGCGCGCTCTTCCATGGCAATCACCACCGGCCCCAGCAGCGTAAACGTAGGAAATGCGAACCCGGAGCTGAAGAAATTTTCAACGATCGTGAAATCGTCGTAGGGGTATGGGCCTACCAGCGGTTGGTAGCGTCGCAAGTAGTCGCCGGCAGCGGTGAGAAACACATCGGCGCGATGCTCCAGGGTCTTTTGATCGGTGTTTGACGGGTTAAGCAGGATTGCGAGATGAACGCCATCCACATCGCGCGTCCACCGCTCATATCGACCACCGACGAGTGCGAGACCCGTCTGCGGAAAATCGCTTTCAAATTCCGCACCGTCAACATTTGGCTGGGATCGATCGAGTCTTGAAGCACTGCATACGAATTTGTAGCCCGCTACTGGTTCGAGGCGAACGCGGTATCGCGACAGGCCATCCGATCCGCCGACATCCTCCCCCCTGTCGAACTGCGGAAACCACGCGCCCGATCCGAGGTATATTCCATTGGTTCCGATGTGGGCGGACACTGCGAAGTTGTGGATTTCGCCGCGTTTTTCGCCGGCAGATATGTCTTGCTGCAACGTTCCAGTGTAAGACACGATCAAGTCGAACTCGTTGATCGGTTCATCGAGCGTGATGCGATGAAGGCGAACCGACGGTGACTCATCGTCCTTGGACGACGGAAGTTTTTGTACGCGATGGATGGCAGAATCGTCGCAGCGAATGTCGGTGATTTCCAAATTCGGATGCAACGCAAGGTCGAAAGACAAACGGTTCTGCGGGTCGTCGGTTTGCCCGTCGATCAAGCGGCAGTGCATTCGAGCGGTCGCGGTCAGGCGGTTCTGCTGCGGAGCGATCGCAAGACGCAAGTCGTACGTTTCGGCGTGAATGCCAGCGATGGGCGTTGCGCAACCGGCAAGCCCAAGCCCGAAAAATGCAGCAAATCCCAAACCACCAAGTATTCGCGAAGCCATCATCGAAAATCTCCGTCAATGTGAATGCGTTCCGATCCGAGCATTGGAACGATCCGCCCGCGCGACGTCAACGCCCTACCTGAATACACTGGCTGCGTGGACGGAGTTTCTCGAAAATGGGTCTACATGGGTGCGTCTTTGGTCGAAGCGCCCACGCCGACGAACTCGACTTTGTTGCACTTTTCGTTTTCGTCGAATCGAAGAACGCAGTAATGGGCTCGGCTAAGTTCTTCGATGATGCGGGCGTCGTAGGTTTGGCTTAATAGACCCGTCGTGTCGCTCCGCGCAGTCAGCAGTGGCTTCCCCATGTCCAGTTCCGCCTCACACTCTGCCGGTGATTTCCCATCGGCGGCCAGAGCGATGACCAGCGCCCTCGGAATGTCCGTCTTCGGGTCGCTGGTCGTCTCGACGCGGCTAATGGCGATGATCTTGTCGCCCTTGACTTCAACCACATAGCGATCCTTACCCAAAAAGTTGAGGCTGGTCACCGGGTAGACGTGCCACACTCGAGGCCCGTTCACCTCGCGCTGTGTGTCGAGCCGCTCTCCAAAACGTTCGTCAGCGGCTGAGATGTCCTTACCCAATAGCGCCTTGGCGTGGTCCTTCACGTCCGCATCATCCACCACTCTGCCGACCAGAGAAATCCCAACACTCACCGCGGTTGAACATCCCAACATCGGCCCAACCAACGCAGCGAAAATCAGAATCGCAGTCGGTACGGTTAAGCGACGCGCGACGGGTACACGGAGACCTAGCCACTGCTTTTTTGCCCGCATAGTTCAAAATCCATGAGTTGAAAGTGATACGCCAAAGATGAAGGCGAATACGTCTTAAGCGACGGCGATCGCCCCGCTTTCGTCGACCTGCTCGAACTTCACACTAACGCGGGTGGACACGCCCGGCTCCTGCATTGTGACGCCATACATCTGGTCTGCGATCCCCATCGTTCGCTTGCTGTGGGTAATGATGATGAACTGGCTTTTGTCGAGGAATTCGCGGACGATCCCGTTGAAGCGCTCGTTGTTGGCTTCATCGAGTGCGGCATCCACCTCGTCGAGAATCGCAAACGGGCTGGGACGCGATCTGAAAATACTCATCAACAGCGCGATCGCGGTCATACTTTTTTCACCGCCCGACATGAGCGTGATCGATTGCAGTTCCTTGCCCGGAGGACGCGCCATGATTTCGATCCCACATTCCAATACATCTTCCGGATCTTCCAGAATGATCTCAGCTTTTCCACCGCCGAAGAGTTTTCTGAACAACTCGCGGAAGTTCTCGCGAATCACCTCGAACGCTTCAATGAAGCGGGTGATGCATTGTTCGTTCAGTTCTTCGATGAGCGAGTCGAGCTGCTTGCGGGCGATGTACAAGTCGTCTCGCTGCGTGGTGAGGAAAACCTGCCGCTCCTCAAGCTCCTGTTGTTCAACGATGGCTTCGTGGTTGATGTTGCCCAAGCGTTCGATTTTTTGGCGAAGCCCGGCGATTTCTTCCTCGACGGCTGACCAATCCTGATCGGCGTGCTCGTAACTCTCGTACAAGGCCGCGACATCCAGCTTCAATTCTTCCCGCACGCGCAAGATCAACTCATCGCGGCGCACACCCGATTCGTGCAGCTTGAGCTTTTGCTCATTGAGTCGGGCTTCGACCGATTCAAGGTCCTGTCGCAATTGCTTGGTTGCGTCGACAAGTTCCTCGATTTTGAGGCGTAGCGTATCGCGCTTCTCACGAAGTTCTCGCCCGGTGTTTTCAGTGCTTTCACGCTCGGCTTCCAATTCGACCAACTGCTCGCGGGCGGATGAGATCGCCTCCTGCGAATCTGAAATGCGTGACTTGGCGTCCGAAATTTCATGTTCTGCCGCCTCCATGCCCTCTTGCGCCGTTCGGATGCTGCGACGCAGGGCGCTGACGGTTTCGACGGCTGCCGCTCGCTTTTCGAGAAGTTGGCCCGCCGCCACTTTCGCGTTGGTCAGTTTCTCGACGACTTCGCGTCGTTCATTCGTCAGCCGATCGACGCTCTCTTGATGGATTCGGACCTGTGCTTCGCGCGTCTCGCTGTCGGCTTCGAGTGAAGAGAGCGTCGCTTGAGATTGCGACGACTTGAGCACGGCCTCTGCAATTTCATTTTCGATGGCAGCCACCTCATGCGCGATGAGCGGCTGCTCTGACGACAGGCGACGAATCCCCTCGTCGCAGTTCTCGATACCGGCGGTGGTTTCAACCCGCGCGGTCTGCATTTGGTGGACAGCCGACCGAAGTTCCTGCTGAACACGTTCGAGGTGCGCGGCTTGGGCGGAGGAGCGATTGAGGTCGGCACTGACTTCTTCGACGCGTTCATCGATCACAGTGAGTTGTTCACCGATGCTGCGCAATTCGCTGATTCGCGAGATCAGACCTGCGTGGCTGCCCGGAGGTCCGATTCGCACACGACCATCGGACTCTACAACTTCGCCACGCAGGGTCACGAATCGATGTCCGCTTGCGTGTTCTTCCTTGGTCATGGCGATGGCGTTTTGCAACGTATCCACCACGATTGTCTTGCCGAGAAGGTTCCGTGCGAGCAGTTCCAACGAAGGTTCGTAGCGAACGAAGTCGATCGCGGACGCGACGAAACCAGGCTGATCGGAAAAATCGCCCACGTTGAGAACGGGTTGCAGGCGATCGAGGCACAGCAGCGTGGTGCGTTCTTTCAAATCGCTAAACAGGTCGGGAGCGGATAGGAGCGCTTGACCGTCGGAGACGACGAGATGCTGATCGTGTTCACCGATGGCGGCTTCGACGATGTGCGCGCGGTGAACATCGGTTTCAAACAAGTCCGCAACCAACCCGAGAACGGAATGGAACGGATCGGATTCGTCACCGAGCAACTTGCGGTCGAGGATTTGCCGCGCGCCAGCTCCCACGCCTTCCATTTTCTTCTGCAAGTCGTCGAGAATTTGCTGGCGACTTCGCAGTGCGCTGCGAGTTTCTTTTTGGTCGGCCAGTGATTCAGCCAACCGCACGCTGTTCGCATCGCTGACGCGGGCGGCTTCTCTTTTTTCGTTCAGGCGTTTGGTTTCGATCTCGATCAGTTCGTCCACTTCGACGAGTTTCTGTTTGAGTTCGCTGCGACGCTCGACGATTCCCTGAAGCTCGCTGTGAATCACCGATACGCGCTGCGATAGACGCCCTTTTTGTCCCGAAAGCGTGTCGCTGTGGTTTGCCAAGCTGGTGATTTCGTTGCCCAGTTGCGTCGTGCGACGAAGCAGTTCGACCACGCCGGCTTTCTCGTCTTCAACCGAGGCGGAGGCTTGCGTGATGCGACGTGCCAAATCCTGTTCGCGATGACTCTGCTCGTCGATGGCCTTGTTTTGTTCGTCGGTTTCGGATTGCAGCGCTTCGACCTGCTGCTCGACGCCTTTGATCTCGGTTTGCTGCTGATCGAACCGCTGCGTTTCCTGAATCAGCCGGGCCTTCGAGCGTTCGAGATTCGCATTCTGTTCTTCGATGCGATGCTCTGCTGCACCGATCCGCTCTTTCGTTCCGCTGACGTTTGACTGAATCGTCACCAGCAAGTTGTCGTTCGCTGCGATTTCCTCAGCACGCGCTTCCGATTCGCGCGACAGCTTCGTGGCTTCGACTTCGTGCTGATCAATGTCCGTCCGCAAACGCTTGGATTCATCCGTGGCTTTGTCGACCCCGACCTGAATCTCTGCCGCCTTCTCGGTCAACCGATGGTATTCGGACATCGCAAAACTCGCCCGAAGCTCGCGCAGGCGTTCGTCATACTGCTGGTAGTTCCTCGCTTTACCCGCTTGCAATTTAACGCTGCGCAGTCGTTTCTCGACCTCCTCCACAATATCAGCAAGCCGCAGTAGGTTTTGCTCCGTACGGTCTAGTTTGCGCTCGGCTTCCCGTTTGCGGGCACGGTATTTGCTGATGCCCGCCGCTTCTTCAAAAATGGCCCGACGATCGGTCGCGGAGGAATGCAGCAACGCCTCAACCCGCCCCTGCTCAATGACGGCGTATGAATTCGAGCCCACCCCGGTGTCCAGAAATAACTCACGAATGTCGCGCAAACGCGATGGTTCCTTGCAAACCGAATACTCGCTCTCACCGGATCGAAAGAGCTTTCGTGTGATGGTGACCTCATCGCGATCGATCGGGAGCGAACGATCCGTATTGTCGAACACCAGATCGACCTGCGCCATTCCGCTGCTTTTTCGCCCGGACGATCCATTGAAAATCATGTCGAGCATTTGGCGGCCCCGGAGCGATCGCGCAGACTGCTCGCCCAACACCCACTTGAAGGCGTCGACAACATTCGACTTACCGCAACCGTTGGGGCCGACGATGCACGTCACGCCCGCAGCAAAATCGAAATCCACTTTTTCTGCGAAGCTTTTGAAACCCGACATGGACACGCGTTTGAGAAGCACCGGCTTGCGACCTCCTGTCACCAATATCAGCACCAAATCCCTGGCGCATTTGAGCCCGCAAGATGCAGGCAAGCCCCTCAGACGGTATGGGCGGTTATGGGACGTAACTCATCGTCAACAATCTAGGGTACCGTTTTCGACTCGAAAATGCCAGCGCAGACGCCACGCGGCGACCGACAATTCCTGCACTTTTCGAGGCACGCTCGCCGACGTAGAATGACAGCGTCGAAGAGATGTGAAACATGCAAGCACAATGCCTCGGAGAGATGTGATCCATGAACTCAAACACCTGCCCAAAGCGACTATTGGCTACCACCGTCGCCACACTGTTCATGGTCGCCACATTATTCCTGATCAATGGCGGGTGTGGGCTTGTGAGCTTTCGCAATCCGGACTTCGACAACGCCGAAACGGGCGAGGACGGCCAGACATTCGTGCTCGATGATCTCGAAGCCATAGCAGCCGACCCCGACCTGTCCGACGACGAAAAACGCGACGCCTTCGCCGAACTCGGCATCGAGGATCCTGACCTGATCGATGCCCTTCTGAACTAACCCCTTCCTGAACGGGCCCCTCTTGAACCGACACTTCCGCCCGCCCCACGAGAAACTCACAACCCGATTCACCCCATCGAGCGAGTGGGCACATTTGC
>JAADIU010000301.1 GCA_013151185.1 Planctomycetota bacterium | reverse complement strand
TCAACAACGAGTCGCGCCAAGGCGGGGCCGTGTATGTTCGCGCCAGCAGTCCACGATTCTTGAATTGTCGGTTTGAAGACGGAACCGCCCAAGCTGGCGGCGGTGTGCATAGTACACAAGAGGGCCAACCCCTATTCGACAGTTGTACATTCCGTGGCAACAGCGCAATTCAAGGTGGCGCTGTGACGAACGAGTTGAACAGCACCGCGATGATTCAAAACTGTTTGTTTGAATTCAACGAGTCAGCCGACAACAACATCGCTGGCGCTCTCCTGAATGTTGACAGCAACCCAATCGTTACGGACTGCGTATTCCGAAACAACACGGCAGGGATTCTTGGCGGGGCGGTCCATAACTTGAGAGGGACTTCGCCAAAGTTTATCAATTGCCGTTTCGAGGACAACATCGTGACTACGACCTCCGCGCGGGGTGGTGCCATTTCCAACCAGAACAGCACAATCGTTGTTGACAATTGCATATTCCTCCGCAACTCGGTGGTGCTCGATGGTGGGGCGGTTTATGGTGTGACAAGCGATATTACAATTCGCAGTTCTACGTTCGTGGGAAACAGCGCAAGATCGGGTGGAGCCGTGAATGTACTTCGTGGCACAGTTGCGATCATCGACAGCATCCTCGTTGGAAACGATGCCACCAACGGCGCACAGCTTGCCTTGGTAGACAATTCGGTGGCGGATCTCTCATTTACTGACATCGTAGGAAACGCAGACGGTGTGTTCTTGTTCTTGAGCACGCTCCAATTGGGACCAGGCGTGTTCGACGTCGATCCGTTGTTCGTAGAAACGTTCGCGTTCAGAAACCTACTAAGCAATCTTCCGCCGGACAAGCCGCAGACAGCCCTGCACTTGATGCCGGTAGTACCCTCGCCGTGAACCTCGGTCTGGATGGGCGGACAACTCGTACCGATGGTATTGGCGACATGGGTATAGTAGACCTCGGTTTTCACCACCCCTTTCCCGACTGCAATACGAACGGTGTCTTCGACTTTGAGGACATCGCGGGTGGCTCTTCCGCCGATTGCGGAGCCTTGGGCAATGGAATTCCCGATGAGTGTGAGCCCGATTGCGATACCAACGGTGTGGTCGATACCTGCGAAATCCAAAGCGGACTGCAAAGCGATTGTGATTTCGACCTTGTTCCTGACAACTGTGTTGAGTTCATTGATTGTGATGCCAATGGAACGTTCGATGCGTGCGATATTCTCAATGGCGTCCACAGCGATTGCGATGTCAACGGCGTGCCCGACCTCTGCCAGCCCGACTGCGATAACGACTCCACGCCCGACAGTTGCGAGTTAACACCGATCGGAAACAGTGGCGATTGCAACAGCAATGGCGTTCCGGATGAGTGTGATATCGCGGGCGCCCTGAGCCTCGATTGCGATGCCAACGGTGTTCCTGATGAATGTCAGCCGGATTGCAACAGCAATGGTATCGCGGATCGCTGCGACATTGTTTCGGCCTTGGAATCGGATTGTAATTCCAACGGTATCCCCGACCGGTGCGACATCGAAGGCGGTAGTAGCTTCGACGCGGACGCCAATGGCGAACCGGACGAGTGTGGCATCGACTGCAACATGAACGGGGTCGCAGATTTATTCGACATCGCGGGAACTACCAGCACAGATTGCGACGGGAACGAGATTCCCGACGACTGTGAGGTGGATTGCAACGTCAATGGGGTCGCCGACGTGTGCGACATTTCTGATTTTGTAAGCCTCGATTGCGATGTGAATGGGGTTCCGGATGAGTGTGACATCGCGTCGGGTTCTGCCGAGGACTGCAATAGCAACGGATCGCCCGATGATTGCGAATTGCTGGGCGGAGCTTTTCTCAATGTACTCCTCAATCCGAATCCGGAAGCGCAGTTTAGTTATTCGACTTCCTTGGCCATCGAAAGAGACCGATTCCTGATTGGCTCAGCCGGGGATAGTTCGTTTCTCGACGGTGCGGGTTTGGTATTCCTGCACGACAGCGAAACGGGCGATCTGGTACACACGTTCGCAAGTCCAGCCCCCGCTGAGGGCGAGGCGTTTGGAGCGGCGGTCGCGTTCATTGAGAATCGAATCTGGATTGGAGCACCGGGCGCGGGTGGTACGTTTGACAAGGAGGGCGTGGTGTACATATTCGACGCCTCCACATACGGCTTTGAGGATGTTATCACGAATCCGACCCCGGGGGAGAACGATCAATTTGGCGGTGATGTCATCGGAGTCGCAGGCAAAGCCGCAGTAGGTGCGCGGCTTGATGATACAGCGGCAAACAATGCTGGGGCAGTGTATGTATTCAGCGCAGCCGACGGCGTTCTGACCCAGTCGATACCCGATCCTGCCGGTCAAAGTTCGGATCTATTCGGCAGCGGTTTGGCTGAGGCAGGCGGTTGGCTCGTGGTTGGTGTTCCTCGCGATGACCGGCAGGCATCCAACTCAGGCGTTGTTCATATCATCAACATCGATTCTGGTGATGTCTTGCGCACAGTGCTGAACCCATCTCCGGCGGCCAATGATAGTTTTGGTGCGTCCGTTGCGGGGCTGAGTAACAAAATCGTTATCGGTGCACCACTCGACGATACGGACGGACCGAACGTAGGAAGTGCCTACCTTGCCGACGCAGCAACAGGAGCGATTCTCTGGACGGTCGCGAAGCCAAATCCCGTTGACGGTGATCAATTGGGTTTGAACGTGGGCGCAGCAGGCGGACGGGCGATCGTCGGTGCTACCCTCGGGGACACGGGTGCTACCAATGCCGGTTCGCTGATTGTGGTGGATGCAGCAAGTGGAACGCTCGTTGGTGCATTGGAGAATCCGTCGCCCGAGGCTGACGACAATTTCACATCGTCGCTTGCGGGGCACGGTGATCAATTGCTGATCGGTGCGTGGCGCGACGATACGGTGGGTGAGAACGCGGGCGCAGTATATCATGTGCAGTTGGGGTTCGACGAGAATACCAACGGGGTGCCCGATAGCTGCGACATCTGCGGTGATATGGACGGCGACGAGGATGTGGACGACGCAGACCTGTCCCGATTCCTCGCGGCATTCGCGCAAAGCGCCGGCGACGTTGGTTACCTACTGTTAGCCGATCTCGACCATGACGATGTGGTCACTCTGGTAGACTATCAGTTGTGGCTGGCGTGCTATCGGGATTTTCTCAATGCTGGTATCGGGGTGCAACTCGGCGACTTTGATGGCGACGGGGATGTGGATTCCAGCGATTACATAGCGTGGCTCGATTGCGAACGAGGGCCTGGGGTTTCACCTGCACCCACAACACCGACGACGATTGAGCAATGTCTTGCCGTCTTTGATAGCGATGAGGACGGAGATTTGGACCTCGCCGATTTCAACGCCATTCAGACGGCAGGGATTGCCGAATCGGGAACGATACCGTAGCCCTTACCGGGCGAGTTGCAGCGAACGGTGTGTGGTTGCTAGTTCGGTTAGGGGAAATTGAGAGGAGTGGTTCATGTTAATGCAACAACGTTTGGCGGCAGTGCTTGCGTTTGGAGTGGTGGTGCTTGCTTCTTCACTGCCCGCGAAAGCTACTGCAACGGTGTCGCTTGCGTTGCCTTCGCAATCACCGGTGGTGGGCGAGTTGTTCGAGATACAGATTGTTGCCGATTTGTCTGATGCGGTCGTGGGGTGGGGGTTGGATTTTTCGATTGCCGATGATCTTGTGGCGACGGTCACGCAGGTGGAAATCGACTCGGCATGGATTGCGGTAGCAACGGTCGATGGCGACGGGCTTGCTGGTGTCGCGTTTCCCGATTCGATCAGCGGTACCGAGGTGATTCTGGCAACGATTACCTTGGAAGCCCTGGCTGAGGGGACGACGCAATTGTGGCTGAGCGACGAGAATCCAGCCGACGTGAGCGAAGGTTTCGCACTTGACCCCACCGGGTTCGATTCGGTTGTATATAAACCCGCAAGCCTCACTGTTGTTCCGGAACCAGCGACTCTGACCGTTTTGGGCTGGGCGGTTCTCGTGCTTTTGCGCCGCCATCGCAGATAAAGCAATGGCCGCGGGGCGAGGACACCGACTACGCCACAGCGATTCCAGTTTTCCCTCTAAGTTCGTTTCTCCAAGACGCATACAGTCGAAGCATCCTGCTCGCCTGCAAGGGTAGCCGCCGCTTGTGTGCGCAGACTAAGAATAATGCTTGACAGCCGCTGGGGCACATAGGTAACGTATAGGTGACATACGGAGGTCGATTCGATGGATGCAGTTTTTGTGGCGTTGGCTAGTCCTGTGCGGCGAAGGATTCTGGATATTCTGAAGGCCCGGCCCGGGTGTACGGTCAACGACGTGTGCGCGTATTTTGAGATGACGCGGATCGGAGTGATGAAGCACTTGCAGATTCTGAACGATGCGATGTTGGTGACGTCTCGGAAGGAGGGGCGGAGCCGGCACCTGTTTCACAACGCTGTACCGATTCGCATGATTTATGATCGATGGACGACGGAGTATAGCGAGGTGTGGGCCCAGCGTTTAACCGAGATCAAGTACAAGGTCGAAAAGGGTGGTACACCGCCGCGTCCGGGGAAACTTTCGAGACGACGAAGAACAAAGCGACGGCGCATTGAGTCTCACTCCGGGGCAGATTCCAACGTGGACATGACTCGCAAGAAAGAGCAGGTGTAAGGCGATGGCCAACAAGATTCGTTCAGTTTCGACCGTCATGATCAAGGGCACTCTCGATGCTGTGTGGCGGGAGATCACGAAGACGGGCGAGGTTCAGGGCTGCATGTTCAACATGCAACTGCACACCTCCGGGTTGAAGCCCGGGGCGAAGATTTTTATGCGCAGCGCCAACGGCAAATACACAGGCGTTGTGGGCGAGGTGCTTGAGTTCGATCCGCCGCATCGCTACTCACACACGTTTCAATTTACGAATTTTGACGATCCGCCGTGCAAGGTAATTTACGAACTCAGAGAGGCCGGCGGATCCGTTGAGTTTTCGCTTGTGATTGAGGATCTTGTGGAAGGTACCAAGTCGGCGAAGCAAATGGTGAAGGGTGCCGATTTCATCGCGAATGCGCTGAAGGCGATCATAGAGACTGGCCGTCCGCCGTTTGGGACGCGGATGCTCTATATTCTGTTCAAAGTGATGGCCCCTCTTACGCCCAAGAAATGTTTGAGTGAACACTGGCAGGAGTAGACGTGTCTGCACAAAGCTCCCGCAAGATTGCACTGCGAAAGGAAGTTGCCCCATGGTTATGGCCGCGAACGAAATGGAACAGAAGAGTATCGCTTCCATAAAAGAGGAGACGGGAGCTACGGTCAAAGCGTGGTCGACACGACTCAAGAAGGCGAAGTTCACGAAGCGCGCGGAGATGATGGCTTGGCTCAAGGGCGAGAATAGTATGAAACACTCCTATGCAAACGTGGTTGTGGGCGTGCATCTCAATGGGGGCAAGCCAGTCTACGGTGATCGCGGGGTGCTTCTGGATGATCAGTTCGCGGGCAAGGAGGGCATGCGCCCACTCTACGAAGCGATCGAGAAGGCTGTGCTGAAATGGAACCCGAAGGTGAGCATCCATCCAACCAAGACGTATGTTTCCTTTCGCGGCAATCGTGAATTCAGCGTTGCGGCGATCAAGGCTCGCGAAATTCGTGTGGGATTGGATCTCGGCGACGCTCCGTACAAACGCAGGCTGGAAAAGGCCAAGTCACTTGGAGCAATGCCCCGCATCGGTCACATGATGGTCATTTGCGATCGGGCAGATATCTGCACAGAGCTGACCGCCTACTTGAAAGAGTCGTGGGCCCGCATCGAAGGTTGACGGATAAATCCGAGGGGAGCATCGCGATGGTGCGCAAAATTCTGGCGGTGTGTATTGGTTTTTTCTTTGGACGGCGCCACGTCTGACGGCCAAGTGTTGTTCGGTATGCTTGGTCTCGCGCTACTGGTTTCTCTTGTTGCGGGCTATGTGACGACGACGGTAGCCGCCGGTAATAGGCTACGGTTGGCAATCGCCCT
>JAADIU010000160.1 GCA_013151185.1 Planctomycetota bacterium | reverse complement strand
ACACGATGATGGCGTCGGCTCGTCCGCGATAGGCGGTTTCCTCAGCCGCCAACGCGATGTCGGGTTGGTTCACGGTGATTGCGTGTTTGACGTGAACGTCGGCGAATATTTTAACGTTTGGACACAATAACTGCCGATCGCGCAATGTGCGATGGGCGTCGCCTTCGATCATGCCTTGGTCGGTGGCAGCTACCCCGGTCAATACATTAACCCGAATGAATCCCGCACCCACCGTCGCTGCAATTCCCAACGCGCTCCTTGCGTCGTTGCGTAAACAATTCACCCCGACGGGCAACTTGGACTCCTTGCGAACCTCACGAATCGCGATCGCCATCGCGGCCACGGTCTCGGGCGCGATTGACCCGCGCGTAAACGGAGCGTCGCCGAAATTCTCGATCATGATCGCGTCGAAACCGGCATCACGAAGAGTCTTCGCGTCGCGAACCGCGTGTTCCAGAATTTGATCCATCTCACAATCCGAACCCGGACTTCCGGGCAACGGTAGAAGGTGAACCATTCCAATCAGTTTTGGCAACGGGTTTCCCTGGGGCATGGTGGTACTCGGGAACGACGGGAGTTCGTGATTGCGAAATCACTTCACCTTGCGAAAGACCGCGACGACATCCTCAATGGGCACGACGAAGAGTTGATTGTCGGACTCAAAATCAACCGGGATCGCGCGCTTCGGATTGAACAAGACCTTGTCGTATTGACGGATCGGAAAATCCTCGTCGTGGTCGATTTGAGCAGACACAGCCACGATGCGGCCTGTGATGGTGGGGATTTCGACGGAGTCGGGTAGCTCGATACCGCCCTTGGTGCGTTTTTTGTCCTCGTCCTTTCGGATGAGGACCCGCTCGCCAAGGGGTTCGACCGTTTCCATCACGGTGGTTTGGGTTTTGGCTTTTTCGGCCATCGTTTGTTCCTTCGATATTGCTGGTTTCAACGCCTTCACACCCTATCGGAATCGACGTGGCTTTCAAGTAGAGATTCCTTGGGGATTTCGACAAAGGCTGGCACAAAGCTACAATGTGGGGCAGGTTGCACTTTGGCCCATTCACCGTCTCGATAAGTTGGAACCCGTTTCATGCCGCAAGCCGCCCCCAAACACGTTGCGTTTGTCTCGCTCGGATGCGCGAAGAACACCGTTGATTCTGAAAAGATGCTCGGTCAACTCGCACAAGCCGGGTGCATTCTCGTTGCCGACGAAGCACAAGCCGACGTCGTCGTGGTCAACACCTGCGGGTTCCTCGAAGAATCACGCACCGAAGCCACCGACATCCTTCGCGATTTGGTGAAGGTCAAACGAAACCGCTCGTCGAAGCTGAACCGAATTGTGGTTGCCGGCTGCCTTGTTCAGCGAGATGGTGAGCAGATTTCAAAAACCGTCAGCGGGATCGACGCATTGGTTGGCGTCAACAATCGAGACGACGTGGTGCGGGCGGTGCTCAATCGATCGCGCGGACGCAACAAAGTCGACACGTTTCTCGGCGACTATCCCCCATTCGTCAACATCGACACTGCCCGTCTGCGGATCACGCCTCGCCACTGGGCATACCTGCGAATCAGCGAAGGCTGCGACCAGAAGTGTACGTTCTGCACCATCCCGAGCATTCGCGGACCGATGCACTGCAAACCGCCCGAAATCATTCTCGAAGAAGCCCGCGAACTCATCGCCGACGGTGCGGTTGAACTTTCACTCATCGGTCAGGACACGAGCAGCTATGGCGATGACAGTCACTCTGAACAGAATAGCTACGCGCCAGGGTTGGCCGGTTTGCTGCGACAATTGAACGAACTGGACGGGTTGTCGTGGATTCGGTTGATGTATGTTTACCCATCGGTGTTCAGCGACGACATGATCGACGCCATCGCCGAGTGCGACAAAGTCGTCAAGTATGTCGACATGCCGCTCCAGCATATCAACGACAAAATGCTCAAAGCCATGCACCGTCGCGTCGACCGAAAGACAACGATCGATCTTCTCAGCCGCATCAAAACACGCATCCCCGATGTCTCGTTGCGGACAACGCTCATCTCGGGCTTTCCGGGAGAAACGCAAGCCCACCACGAAGAACTGCTCGACTTCATTCGCGAGTTTGAGTTCGACGCACTCGGTGTCTTCGCATACTCTCTGGAACCGGACACGCCCGCGGGGCGGATGACCGATCAGATCGATGACGAAACGAAGCAGCGTCGGCGACACGAACTCATGGTGACCCAGCAGGACATCGCATTCAAACGGGCAGAGCGTCGCATCAACCAGGACTTCGACGTCATCGTCGACACGCTGCCCTCAGACGGAATGCAGCAAGCCCGACATGCTGGCCAGGCGCCCGAGGTCGACAGTGTCACCCTGCTTCGCGACACCGATCACAAACCGGGTACATTCACCCGCGTGCGATGCGTAGGCCGCGAGGATTACGACTTGCTTGCGGTGCCCACGACCATCTCGCTGCCGACCCTTTCTTCGCAGGTCACACCTTCTTCACAGACCACGCCTTCTTCACAGACCACACCGTCGCAGGCATGATCAATTTACCCAACCAGATTACGATTGTCCGCCTGCTGCTCGCGATTGTGTTCTTCGTGCTCATGTCACGCTACGACGTGATCACGTCGCCCGACGCTTGGATTCTCGACGCTTGCACCGCACTCTTCATGGTGGCTGCAATGACGGATGTGCTTGATGGTTATCTGGCACGCCGAAACAACCAAGTCACGGCCTTTGGCCGCATGCTCGACCCGTTCGTCGACAAGGTTCTCGTTTGCGGGGCGTTCGTATTCCTCGCCGGTCCCGGTTTCCGCACTGCCGAAGGCGTTCAAATCACCCACCTGAGTTCGTGGATGGTCGTGTTGATCCTCGGCAGGGAATTGCTGGTGACGGGTCTTCGCGGCTTTTCCGAATCCAAGGGCGAAGCGTTCGGCGCGAACATCTACGGCAAAGCAAAAATGATGTTTCAAAGCCTGACGATTCCGATCCTGCTGCTGCTTGTCGCACACGGTGACGAGCAAGGCAGTGATTCAAACCGACTCGCCAAGGACATTCTCGTTTGGTCCACGGTCGTGGTCACAACGTTGTCGATGCTACCGTATCTTTATCAATCCAAAGACATCCTCTCGCAAACCCGCATCACATGAGCGAACTATCCTACATCCAAGCCATCATCCTCGGAGTCGTGCAAGGCCTGACCGAGTTCCTCCCGATCAGCAGCAGTGGCCACCTTGCGTTGGGCGCACATTGGTTCGGTCTCGAACCGGAATCGCGGCCCATGCTCGTGTTCAATATCGGGGTCCACCTGGGAACAGTGGTCGCCGTCGCGGCAGTGTTCGCTCGAAAATTCCTGGCATACTTTTCTCGATTGATCGCAGAAACCAAACCCAACTACGAAGGCCGCCGAATCGCCTGGAAAATCGCAGCCCTCGGAGTCGTCGCCAGCGTCCCGACCGCAATCATCGGATTGTGCTTCAAAGATGAACTGGAACAGGCATTCGACAACAGGCTCGGGATCGGAATCGCCCTGATCGCAACCGGAACCCTCCTCTGGATCACCGGAAAAATCCCCCGACCGAAGCGCGGATGGCGGCGCTTCGGATGGTGGCGGGCACTGGTCATCGGACTGGGCCAAGGGATCGCCATTATGCCGGGAGTGTCGCGCAGTGGCACCACAATTTCGATCGCGATGTTTTGCGGTTTGAAGCGACAGTGGGCGGGCGAGTTCAGTTTCTTCATCGCCATCCCCGCAATCTGCGGTGCCGCCCTTCTTTCCATACTCGACGTTATCAAAGACCCTGCGATGAGCCTATCAAGTTCCATCACGGGACCGCTGGTGGCTGGAACACTGGTCGCAGCAATAACCGGCTACTTCGCCCTCCGCGTCCTGCTCGCCTCACTACGATCTGCCAAGTTCCACTACTTCAGCTACTACTGTTGGATGCTGGGGTTAATCGTCATCACGTTCATGCGCTGATCGCTGAGAACGTAAGACCCGCTCAACCGACGACTACAAATCCGCGAGTTTGGCGAATTCTATCTGAAGGTTTTCCGGAGCGCTATCGCGTTGGTAGATCGAAGTCATCCGTTCGATCTTCAGTTTGATACGGTTGGCGATTCGTTTGCAGAATTCGAGTTGCTCCTCTGCGTCGCCGGGGTACTGCGAGGGATCGGGCAGTGGCCAATGGACTTTGACTCCGCCTCCGGGAAACACCGGGCATGTTTGGGCGGCAGAGTCGCAGACGGTGATCGCGATGGCGATGTCCTGTTCGAGAAATTCATCCCAGCTTTTCGATTCGAGCGTGCCCGTTTCGATGTTCATGGCTTCGAGCGTGTCGAGCGACAGCGGATGTACGAACCCAGCCGGCAAGCTTCCGCAGCTTAAGAATTCAAAGGTATCGCCCGCCACTTCGCGGCCTATGGCTTCGGCCATCTGCGAGCGGCAGCAGTTCCCCGTACACACGAACAAGACTCTGGGCTTTTCCATGCGGGCTTCTCCTTGTGGTGGCCATCGCTGCGAGCAATTGCGAAGTATGCGAGGTGCAATGACCGTTGACAATAGGCGTCTACGTCGGCGAACGCCGGCTGGGGTTGATTTTCGACCAGCCGCCGAATAGCTTCCCCCACTGCTTGCGGCGATGTGACGCCAAGGCGCTGGCGAACCGAGGAGGGCTGCATCGTTGTCCAACACCGAAACCAAAGTCAGCGGATTCAGAGTTGGGATCGGCACCGATATCCATCGTTTGGGTGAAAACCGTAAGCTGGTTCTCGGTGGTATCGACATCCCTTTCGACAAAGGGCTTGTGGGCCATAGCGATGGCGATGTGCTGTTGCACGCGGTGGCTGACGCGATCCTCGGAGCGTGTGGTCTTCCTGATATTGGCGATCTGTTCCCCGATACCGATCCGCAATTCAAGGGGATCGACAGCAGGGTTTTGGTGCAGCGAGCGATGGAGAAAGTCGCAGCGGCTGGCTTTTTACCGCACAATATAGACTGCGTGGTTCACGCGGAGCAGCCGAAGTTGACCGAGTACAAAAAATCGATGGCCGCATCCATCGCTGCCATTGTCGGTATTCCTGCCGACGCGGTTTGCGTCAAGGCCAAAACGAACGAGGGCTTGGGACCTGTCGGTTCCGGCGACGCCATCGCGACGACGGTTGTGGCGATGGTTGTTTCGACGAATAAGTGAGGCATCTGGTGGCCATCCGAGTTTACAACAGTCTGAGCAATTCCAAAGAACCGTTTGAACCGATCACACCCGGCAAGGTCGGCATGTATCTGTGCGGCCCGACGGTCTATAAACCGTCGCACATCGGGCACGCGGTCGGACCGATCGTGTTCGATTCGATCAAGCGATACCTGACGATTTTTCACGGGTACGAGGTGACGTGGGTCGTCAACATCACCGACGTTGAAGACAAGCTCATCGCAGAAGCCGACGCTCAGGGCATCGGCGTGTTTGAATTGGCTGAGTCGGTCACGCAGAATTACTTCGACGCGATGGCTGCGTTGCACGTCGATGGCGTCGATCATTTTCCCAAGGCGTCGGAGCACATCGCGGAAATCATCGCGATGATCAACCAACTCATCGAAACCAACTTCGCGTATGCGGTCGGCGAAGACGTATATTTCAACGTCACGCGCGACGACGATTACGGAAAACTCTCGAACCGCAAACCAGACGACCAGAGCGGTCAACGCGAACTCGCCAGCGGAGCCAAACGCCATCCGGGCGATTTCGCCCTATGGAAAGGGGCAAAAGCGGACGAACCCGATGCCGTCAAGTACGATTCTCCCTGGGGCAAAGGCCGACCCGGTTGGCACATCGAATGCTCTGCGATGGCGCAAAAACTTCTGGGCGACACATTCGACATCCACGGTGGCGGGCTCGACCTGCTCTTCCCCCACCACGAAAACGAAATCGCCCAGTCGGAATCGTGTACGCACAAACCCTTTGCAAAATATTGGCTGCACCACGGGCTGACCCGGTTCAACACAAAAAAGGTCAGCAAGTCTGATCCGCAAATGCAAGCCGCCCTCAAGGCCATGACGTTGAGCAATCTGCTCGAAGAATACTCCGGCGAGTTGCTGCGATTCTTCATCCTCTCAACGCAGTATCGAAGCCCCATCGAATACTCGACGGCAGAATTAGCCGGTAAGAAAAAAGGCCTGACATCGTTCTATCGATTGTTCGCGCGCGTCGATGCGTTGGGAGTTGGAGACATCTACGACGCACCCTCCGCTGGCGACGCGGCAACGTTTGCAATTGATGCACAGGGTGACAGCGAAGCCGCACAAGAACTGGCCTCGACCGTGGCGCACGCACGAAAACGTTTTCAAACAGCAATGGATGATGACTTCAACACTGCCGCTGCAATCGCAGTGCTGTTTGAACTCACCAACGCCATCAATCGGTTCATCGAGTTGAATGATGTGGAGTCCACAGAAAGTGCCGCAGAAAGTATTGGGGCGAAGGAGTTGGCGCTCAAAGCCACCCACGCCCTCGTCGCGCTGGGCAGAGCCGTCGGCATTTTCCTCGAACCGCAGGAATCGAAAACGACAACCGACGCCCTCGTCCCGGAATTGATCGAAGCACTGATGGAAGTCCGCAGCGCGTGTCGCACCGAAAAACGTTTCGACCTAGCCGACCAAATCCGAAACCGTCTCGGCGAA
>JAADIU010000278.1 GCA_013151185.1 Planctomycetota bacterium | reverse complement strand
AAGGCAATACACCGCAAGCTGTGATTACGCGGCTTACCGATTTCATTGGGCGGATTCAAATGCCGCCGTTGTGGGCACTGGGTTATCAGCAGAGTAAGTTTTCCTACGTCCCGGAGTCAGCCGCTCGCAACTTGGCAGACGAATTTCGCAACCGCGACATCCCTTGCGACGTCATCTGGTTTGACATCGACTACATGGATGGCTTTCGGATTTTCACCTTTGATCCCATTGGTTTTCCCGATCCGGCGACCCTCAACAACGACTTGCACAACATGGGGTACAAGACGGTGTGGATGATTAACCCCGGCGTGAAAGCGGAATCCGGTTACTTCATCTCAGACCAGGGGACTGCTGGTGATCACTGGGTGTATGATTCCAACAGCAATCCGTACGTCGGTCAGGTTTGGCCGGGGGCGGCGAATTTTCCTGACTACACCCGACCGGCAACGCGCACATGGTGGGCGGGTTTGTACGCGGGGTATATGTCAACGGGGATCGATGGCGTTTGGAACGACCTCAACGAACCGGGTATTTTTGATGGTCCCGGTCACACCATGCCGGAGTCAAATCTGCATCGCGGTGGTGGGGGGCTGACACCGGGAACGCAATCGCAGTATCACAATGTTTACGGCATGCTGATGTCGCAGGCTTCGCACGAAGGCATTTCTGCGACGAATCCGAATAAGCGGCCTTTCGTTCTTTCGAGGGCGAGTTTCATCGGTGGGCACCGATACGCAGCGATGTGGACGGGTGACAACATCGCCGACTGGACGCATCTGGGTTGGTCGAATGCGATGACGCTCAACATCGGTCTGTCGGGTCAACCGTTTGCGGGCCCGGACCTTGGCGGGTTCGTTGGCGACGGCACGGCTGACCTGTTCGCGCGTTGGATGGGTGTGGGTGTGTTCATGCCGTTCTGCCGGGCGCATCAGGACAACATCGGTGTTGATAAGGAACCTTGGTCGTTTGGAGCAAGCGTCGAAGCCACAAGCCGCACGGCGATTCAGCGGCGTTATCGACTCTTGCCTTATATGTACACGCTGTTCCGCGAATCGTCTGTCAACGGATTGCCCGTAGTCAGGCCGGTGTTCTTCGCCGATCTGACCGACGCCTCGTTGCGCGAAGAGGATACAGCGTTCCTACTCGGTGCTGATCTGTTGGTCGTCCCCAACCTGACGCAAAACTCGGGCGCCGCGCCGACGCCATCTCTTCCCACTGGTAGTTGGCGAACGATTTCGTTGGTCGGTGAGAACAGTGCAACCGATGTCAATCAACCGGATTTGCGCGTGCGTGATGGTGCAATCATTCCTGCAGGTCCGGTGATGGAGTTTACCGGTGAGATGCCGCTCGATCCGTTGACGCTCATCGTCTCGCTCGATTCAACGGGCAACGCGCAAGGCGATCTTTACGAAGATGCGGGCGAAGGGTTGACCTACCAAAGTGGCGACTATCGGTTGGCACGCTACACCGCAACGCAGAGCGGTACCACGGTGACCGTTTCGGTGCAAACGCTGGAAGGCACGATGGCAACACCCACGCGACAGGTGGTCGTCGAAGTGGTCACAGACTCGGGCGTGTTCAGCGCAACGGGTACCGACGTGGCCAACGGTGTCATCGCAAACGTAGCCCTCTAAGCTTGGTCTCGCCAGTGATTGAACAGTGTCGGATTGAACAGTGTTGCAATCCGTTCCCCACACCCTTGGAAGGGGCGGAGCACCCAACCGGTTCACTCTTTGCACAGCCCCATTCAGTTTCGTTCGATTGCAAACAGGGTGAGGTCGTCGGTGAAGGAGGCTGAACCCTGAAACGCGATTAGCCGATCGACGATCGTGCGCACTTGGTCCTGGAGGGGTTCGCTGGCGGTGCTTTCGATTGCGAGTTGAAGGCCATCGCGCCCGAAGATTTCTCCGTCGTCATCGAACACCTCGTGGATTCCGTCTGTGAACAGGAACAGCCGATCGCCTGTGTTTAAGGTTGCGTGCAGGATTTTGTACTGGGATGTTTTTTCGACGCCAAGCGGCAAGCCACCCATTCCCATGCGCTCCGTTTTTCCCTTCTGCCGTAGGATCATTGGAGGATCGTGCCCGGCAGAGATGACCGAAAAACGCCCATCGCTCGGGTCGATGCTGAGCAGAAGGCATGTTGCAAATTCACCGGCATCGCCTATCTCGACAAGTTCACGGTTGAGTTCGTGAATTATCTTCATGGTATCCAAACCCACTCGGGCACATTGTCGAAACACGGTTCGCAGCAGCGCGGTGTTGAGGGCGGCTGGCGTGCCATGACCGGATACGTCGAACATCGCCACCATGATTCGGTTGTCATCGAGTTGGAGCACGTCGAACAGATCTCCACCGATACTTTCTGCGGGTTGGAAGAACTGTGCGAAGTTGAGTGTGTCCAGATCGGGCAAATGTTTGGGCAACAAGCTGCGTTGAATATCGCGGGCCCGCTGCATTGCGGATTGTTGCGCCCGATCAAACGTGCTCAATCGGTCGGCCATCTGGTTGACGCTTTCGGCGAGGAACCGGATTTCGCCTGTTCCGCTCACCGGTGCGCGCGCCGTGAAGTCTCGCGCGCCGAGGGCGGCTACACTGTTGCAAAGGTCTGCGAGTGGTCGGCGCACCCACCATCGAAACGCAAGTGTGCTACAAGCGAATACGACGAGGACGAGGACCGACGTGATCGCGACGGTTCGATTGCGTGTCGCAGCCAGGGTGGAACGCAGCTTTGTGAGTGATTGCGCAATGACGAGACGGCATCCGTCGGCGAGATCGGCGGACGCGGCGAGAAAAGGTTCATCGTCGGCTTCAAATATGGGTTGCGTTTTGTTGCGTTGGGCGACCATACCCGTTTCGAGCGCGTCGCCCTGTCGTTCGTGGGCCCGAATGACGATGTTGTCTTTTTCATCCACGACAATGATATGATGACCGGGTGAAGCCGCAGGTCCCATCTGGTGACAATAGCTGTTCACGAAGCGCTCAAACTCGTCGAGCGCGGAAAACTGCACACGGGCAGCTCGCAGGATGAGCGTTTCTTCGGTCAAGCGAGCGTGAAGCGTTGCCACAGCCCGCTGTCGCTCAGTTCGATATTCGATAAAGGCGTAGGCGACGAAAACAATGGCCATCAAGACATTGACGACCATCGCCCCACGAAAGAACAGCGTGTCCCACCAGCGGATTCCAGTTGACTTCATAAGGCATAACCCTTGCAAATGTGAACGCCATCGTTTTCGTGTTGGATCGTCAGGGATGAACCCCTCCGATGAATTGGATGCGGGGACTGATTGTTTCCTTCCAACGCGACAGTCGGTTGTCTTGACCGGATTCAGTCCAAACGGACCGTTCTCAATCGCAGCGCATTTGCGATGACTGATACAGAACTGAAACTCATCGCAGCCGCCGCCAGCATTGGGCTGAGCAAAACGCCAAATATTGGAAACAATACACCCGCAGCCACCGGGATACCCAGCATGTTGTAAACGAACGCGAAGAACAAATTCTCGCGGATGTTTCGCACGGTTCGTCGGCTTAGCTGGATGGCTTTTACGATCCCACGCAAATCGCCCTTGACCAACGTGACGCCTGCGCTCTCGATGGCCACGTCGCTGCCCGTTCCCATCGCAACGCCAACGTCCGCCTCGGCGAGCGCGGGTGCATCGTTGATTCCATCACCAGCCATCGCGACCACATGCCCTGCCGCTCGCAGTGCTTTGATGCGTTCGTGTTTGTCTTCGGGTTTGACGCCCGCTTCGACCTCGTCGATGTTTAGTTGCTCTGCGACAGCCCGCGCGGTTCGCTCGTTGTCACCGGTGAGCATGATGATTTTCAATCCGAGGCGATGCAGGGTGGTGACGGCTTCGGGCGTTGAGCTTTTGATCGGGTCAGCCACCGCGAGAATTCCGGCGAATTTGCCGTCGATTCCGACGAAGATCACCGTGCGTCCTTCGTGCTGCAATTTTGTTGCCTGCTGTTCGAGCGGTTCGACGGACATGTTATGCTGTGCGAGCAACTCGGGCTTACCAATGACGACCTGCTTTTGGTCAACGATTCCCAACACGCCGCCACCGGTGATCGATTCAAATTGTTCAACGTCGGCTAGTGAAAGCTCGCGATCCCGCGCTTCGTCAACCACCGCGCGGGCCAACGGGTGCTCGCTGTTTCGCTCAACCGAAGCCGCCATTTGCAGTAGATGCGTTTTGTCGAAACTGTCGGCTGGGATGCACTCGGTCATCCGCGGTTTGCCTTCGGTGAGCGTGCCCGTTTTGTCTACGACGATGATGTCAACCTGCTTCATGGTTTCCAAAACTTCGGCGCTTTTGATCAACACGCCTTCCTTGGCTCCACGGCCCACCCCGACCATGATTGACATCGGTGTCGCCAACCCCAGCGCGCATGGGCAGGCGATGATGAGTACGGCTACGGAATTGATCAGCGCGTATGCAAGTCGTGGTTCGGGACCGAACGATGCCCAAACGACGAACGTGAGCGCGGAAGCAAGCATGACGGCTGGCACAAACCAGGAGGCTGCACGATCGACCAAGCGTTGGATCGGGGCGCGGCTTCTTTGTGCTTCGGCCACCATCTGCACGATTCGCGCAAGCGTCGTATCGCTTCCGATGCGCTCAGCCCGCATCACGAACGCTCCGGTTTGGTTCACCGTGCCGCCAACGACCTGGTCGCGAATCGTTTTCGTAACAGGGACGGGTTCACCGGTAATCATCGACTCATCGATCGTGCTTTGACCTTCGACGATCACGCCATCGACCGGAATTTTTTCACCGGGCCGTACACGCAGTAGTTCGTCTTTGTCGACGTTCTCCAGTGCAACGTCAACTTCTTCGCCATCACGAACGACATGCGCGATCGGTGGAGCCAGCGAAAGCAATTCTCGAATCGCACCGCTGGTTCGATGTCGGGCTCGCAGTTCGAGCATTTGGCCGAGCAGCACCAGCACGATGATGACGGCTGCGGCTTCGAAGTACACTTCAGCTTTGCCATCTTTCAAGAACGAGTCGGGAAGAAAGTGCGGGAAGAAAACCGCGAAGAGGCTATAGGCATAGGCTGCGCCCGTACCCAAAGCGATCAGTGTGAACATATTGAGATTTCGCCGAACCACACTTTGCCACCCGCGCACGAAGAAGGGCCAGCCCGCCCAAAGCACGACAGGCGTGCTAAGGATGAGCTGAATCCAATGCGACGTTGAACCGGACACC
>JAADIU010000027.1:5384-8608 GCA_013151185.1 Planctomycetota bacterium | reverse complement strand
TTGGCATCGCGCCTTTACCCTGCATAGCCGGGGGGATGGCTGCCCAACGCATCGTCATGCAAACGACGATCGATGCTCTTCCCGAACCGCTCTCGACCCACTTCGCACCCATGCGCGAGACTTTACTTGAACGCGTTGTGGAACCGGTCGGATTGTGGGAGCGGGAACCGCGCTATCAGAAAAGGCAACAGTGGTGCTTCCTGCACCTCGACCTTGCCGCTCAGTCGAACGCGCAGAGCGACCGCATGGTTGCAGCATCGTCCTTTCCAACCGAGCCCGGTGCTGCTGCGCGATTCATGCGGGAGCACGATGTCAAACGCGGCGGACGCTTGCCTTGGGCGTTGGAGGACTTGACGCAAAAGTTGTCGCGGGCGTTTGCTTCCGCAGACCAACAAGCGATCGCCGAGCGAACGGGGCACCTCGTTGCGCTTTGCACGTTTGCTGCGAATCCGTTTCGGGTCACGCGAAATGATCGCGGTGCGGAAACGTCGAATGCCATTTTCGCAGACGCCCAGATGGGAGACCCGTTCTTCGCCCATCAGGATGTCGCACAGCGGTTCGGGTGGGAACTTATTCGGCGATACTCGAACCGTTACCGATTGGCCATCGAATCGGAAGAGTTTCGGTATCCTCTCGAATTCGATGCGCGCTCGACCATTTTCGAGACGATGCTTGGTTCCCTCGATCACCTTGGCGTGCTATGCAAATCCGACCGCGACGTTCAATCTCGCATGGGTTTGAAAGACAGAGCCACGTTTCTCGAACGAAAAGACGAGTACTACGAATTGCTCGACGATGCGTGCGGGGACCATGCCGTCGAGATGCTGCGCCGGGCGTCGCGATTGTCGGTTGTGTTGGTGTTCGATGCATACCAACGTGCGGGCTCTCCGAAACTTGGCGTCACAGTACCAAGCACACCCGTGAAAACGGCCAATGCACCCGCGGAGAAAGTGGCAGCAGCGTCCGAACCGGAGGCGAAGCCTGCCGCAGCAGAGGAACCGGCTGCGAACGATAAAATCCGGGTTGCAAGCAAGCGATCAAAGGTTTTTCACCGGTCTTTCTGCAATCATGTGAAGCGCATCAGCAAGAAGAATCTCGTTGAGTATGCGGATGACGTGAAGGCGAAGGAGTCGGGCAAGAGGCCATGCCGCGCCTGCCACGGCGGCGGATAGCTGCACCCAAGCCCCGCCACTTTTTGTAAGATCAGGTCTATTCAAGCGGGTGAAGAGTGCGTCCCCAGCGAGGCCAATACCAACGGTCGGGGTTCAGCGACAACGCGACGCGGCTTGTGCGCCCGAGGATTTGGTCGCGTTTGACGAATCCGAACACACGCGAGTCGGCGCTGTTGTCGCGGTTGTCACCCATCACAAAATATTCATCTTCGGGTACGACGATGGGTGCGAACGAACGAAGCGTCCGACGCCTGACAGATCGCGTCGTCATGGTGACGTGTGTGTGATCGCCCAAAGTTTCGGATGCGAAACGGTGGTTGCGCCGTTGGCTCGGATCGAGTTGATCGACCAAGTCGCCATCAAGTCGTTCGTATGACAACACGCGGCCATTGATCGACAACGTGTTGTTGCGCATTTCGATTCGATCACCAGGCACACCCACCACGCGCTTCACCAGCCGATCACCGTTGGCGGGTGAATAGCACACGACGATTTCGCCGGCTTTCGGGTTCGACCATTCGAGCAGGTGCCACGTCGTGTAGGGAACCTTCAGGTCGTAAGCAAGTCGATTGACCAGAATACGGTCCCCTTCGAGGATCGTCGGTTTCATCGAGCCGGTTGGCACATCGTTCCAGTCCGCAACCGCCGACCGGAAGCTCGTGCAAACGATGATAACGATGGCAAGAGGTTTGACCCATTCGCGCCAGAACCGCAGTGCCTTTTGCTTGGGTGAAAGTTTGCGCGGTGCCTTGGCAGCCGAAGTTGTGTCTGCGTAGGTTGTCTTCATTGTGATCGTCTCGATGCAGGTTCGCTGATCCTAGCCGCGCCGGTTCCGTGGATCCGAAAGGTCGGTTATATTGCTTACACAACTTTCTGCACATCGGTTCGCAGGTGGGTCTGAATCGATGAATTCTGGCCACTATGCCCCGTTTCTGGCAGAATCGTTAAACAACCGCGCTCCTATGCGGTTCAAGATGCATGCGGGTATGGTGATGCGGTTTTGAGCAATGCGGCTGAGGAGGCCAGTTTCGTGGCTGACGATCAAACAACAATATCGGAAATGAAAGCGTTGATGGCACAGTTCGTCAGCGAGCGCAATTGGGCCCAGTTCCACGATGCGAAGAACCTCAGTGCGTGTATCGCGATCGAAGCCGCAGAACTGATGGAGCATTTTCAGTGGACGCATTCCGATGCGGTGGGAAAAATCATCGAAGACAAAGAGCAGATGGCCGAAATAAAGGAAGAGGTGGCGGATGTTTTTGCGTACCTCCTGTCTTTCGCATCCAGCATGAAGATCGATCTGTCCGAAGCGCTGCGCGACAAGATGGTCAAGAACGCCAAAAAGTATCCAGTCGACCAATACTACGGAAAGTTTAAGGTATGATGATCCTTCGCTGCATCCATCAAAACGGAATCAAACAAGACGCAACCCATCGGCGCAGATGGAGCGTTCGCGTCGCCGTCTTGCTTCTGCCCTTGCTGACGCTTGCGTCGCTGTTGGCGTGTGATGAATCGCGCGCAGATGTCGCACTGGCCAAATGTTCGGGAACGCTTGGTGAAGAGCAAGGCGTTCGCGTGCTTCGGTTGTGGGGGACGCCTCGGGAGCAGGGCCACGCCCACGGGTTGCTGCTGGGTCCGCACATCGTTGGCATGATGCGGCAACTGCTCGACGGACCGGTGTTGTTCAACGACCCGCGCGAATACGAACTCGGCATTCGGGAGAAACTGCTCCCCCGACTTCGCCAAACCGAAGCAGAACGCGAAGAGCTTGCGGGCATGTTGGAAGGAATTCGCGAACGCGTCGGCAAGAACGAACTCATGTTGAAACGAATGAAGCGTCCGATCGATGCGCTCGACCTTTTCGCCGTGAATACATTAGCCGACTGGATTCCGGGTGCGTGTTCGAGCTTTGCAGCGTGGGGAGAAAAAACCAGCGATGGCGGGATGGTGGTTGGACGCAATCTCGACTACTTCAACCTGCCCGGTTTGCGGAAACTGCATCTGGTCATCGTTCGCAAGAATACGGACTCGGAGGCGAGCGGCTGGGTTTCG
>JAADIU010000027.1:0-5224 GCA_013151185.1 Planctomycetota bacterium | reverse complement strand
GAACAAGCCGAAAAAATCCTACAAGCCGAGCCAGCAACACGCGGTAACAATTTTCTCATCGCGGTTCCCTCCACCGATGCAACCAGCGTAGCCGCTGTCTTCGAGTACGACGCCAGGATGCAACTGACCAAAGGCCTCACAGTTCGCGGTGCTCTCGTTGCGGACCAGTCGAGCGAGGCAAACTTCATTGCCTGCACCAACCACTATCGTTCCCGCGAAAACCCCGGCGAATCGTGCTGGCGCTATCGGAAAATCATGGCGACATTGAATGATGGCGGGGAACCGATTGATTCCAAAACCGCCTGGAAAATCATGGCCAGCGTCGCCGTCAACAACACGATCCATTCGATGGTGGCGTTTCCGAATCAAAAGGAATTCGAGTTGAAGCTGGCTACGCCCGGTGATCAGGCGTGCCATCAGCAGGCAAAACGATTCTCGCTGGCGACTTTGCTCAAGTAAGGAAACGTCTCAGCGAAGTTTCGCCGCACTCTTTCTTGTGGCGTGTTGTACCGTTTCATTTCAACTTGAGTTGCTTGCGCACCATCCAATCGAGAAAACGATCGGGCAGATGGGAAACCAAGTGCGGAACGAATTTTGCCGTGGGGGTGATTCGGTAACGCGGTTTGGGGCGTTTTGATTCAACTGCCTTCTGAATGGCCCGCGCCACATCGATGGGCTTGGCTGCCCCTTTTCCGAAGCTGCGATTCCAATATCGATCCATCGCTTTGTGCAATGGCGCGTATGGACTATCGGTGGACGGCTCGGCTTCACCGCGAAGATTTTCATCCACATGAAGTCGAAACTCCGTATCGATGGGGCCCGGTTCGATCAAAACCACATCAACGGAAAACGGCGCGAGTTCGACGCGCAGCGCAAGCGACATCGCATCCACCGCGTGCTTGCTCGCGCAGTATGGCCCCATCATCGGTACCGAAAAATGGGCCACCACGCTCGACAAGTTGATGATTCTACCGCTTCGTCGCGAACGCATCTTCGGCAAAACCCGCTGGGTTACGGCGTGCAAACCAAACACGTTGGTCTCGAACTGCCGACGCCACGCATCCACAGCCACCTCTTCGACCGCCCCGGCTTGCCCGTATCCCGCGTTGTTCACCAAGCAGTCAATCCGTCCCGCATCGCGCTCGATTTGAGCGACGACTTCCTCAATGCTGTCCGAATCGGTCACGTCAAGCCGCGCAGCGTGGGCCCGACCATCAAACGCCTTGGCCCACTGAGCGAGCATATCGACCGACTCAGGCCTTCTCGCCGTGGCATAAACCCGATGCCCGGATCTTGCGAGCAGGTCGGCTGACGCGAAACCGATACCGCTGCTGCAACCGGTAATCAAAATGACTTTTTCGGATAGATCAGATGGCATGGCCGCATCGTATGACGACGGTGCGCTTGTGTCGAATTGCCGAAGTCGAATCGGCCGAAGTCGAATCGGCCAGAGCGGAATCAACTCGCGTCGAATCAACCGCCGCCGGTGTTCGCATCCTGGGGTGGCGTGATGACGAAGTTCAGCGGGTTGAGCAGCGTGTTGAGGATGAAACTGCGCGTGCCCTGCACGAGTGCATCGCGCGTGCGCACTTGGCAGGTTGCGGCAAGGCAGGAACCGGTGAGCGCCATGGCCATCCAGATTGCCCGGCGCTTTTGTCGTCTCGATTTATTCATGATGGGTACCGTATGACCGAGTGTTTTTTCCACGGCAAGACCAACGCCTTCTTGATGCACTGACTTTCTTGATGCACTGACCACCTTGATACACTGACTATGGTTCGACGATGCGCTGCTCTTCCAACAGCGCCCGCGCCTGTCCGAACGTGTCGAATACGCTGGTGCCGCTGAACGCCTCATCGTCCAAAACAAACGTGGAAGCAACGACACCGCCCGAAGTATTCGGGGCTGCACGAACCTGGAAGACAACCGTATCACCGCAGTCGAAGTTCGCCGAATCGCTGTTGAGCGGGTTCACATTCGACGGAACGCCAACCCCCCCCGCACCCACCGCCTGGGCACCAAGGAACAAGCCGTCATCCGTATTGGGGCGGTCCAGGTCTTCACCCAAGCCAAGCCGAAATATCGGGCATTCAATCAACACACCCAAATCGTTCGCTGTTTGTTGCGGCTGAGTTAGTACGCGAAACGTTTGCTTCTCAATCACAAAACCCGAAGGATCATCGTCAGAAGGCAGGCGTCTTTCAGCCGTGATCACGAATTCGATGGGCACTGCTGACGTGTTGTTTGCGCGCACAAGGACAAACCCGGTTCGATCGCCCGGAACGAGCGGGAAAATTTCGCCCGTTTGCTGGTTCAGAAACGCAGGGTTCAGCAGCAAAGACGCGTTGCAGCCGACAACCAAGCTTGACAGCACCGCGGCACAGATCAGTGATTTGTGGTTCATTCGCATCATGTTTTTTGGTTCCTGCTGCCCCTTGCCCCCCGCCACTGCCCTTCCTTCGGCGGGCTCATGGTGGCTGCTGATGATTCCAACTCTGCCTGTCGGACCCGCCTAGCGGACCGTCGTCTGGAATTCAAAACGACCCGGGTTCGACGCTTCTGCTGCCGCATCAACATCAAGCCAGCCCGGTGCAGTTTGCCCCAGTTCGTCAACGACGAATGGAACCCGCAACGTCCCCGTAAGGATGAACGCAGCGACGCTACCGCATTGAACGCCATCGACAGGAACGGGCACATCGCGAAGATCAAAATTCTGCTGCGTGGTAACGTTGAAGTTGTCGTCCACGATGTCGCGCTCCAACACCGTGAAACGCGGTGGGATCGTTTCGTTCAATGTACGCACGTTGAAGAGAACGTTTGTACTCTCGAACCCGATGACTTTAAGAAAGACCGGGACGAATACCTCAATGCTGACGTCTGGCTGAATGGAGGCAACATTGCAGATCGCCACGACGCTGGTGAGTGTATTCTCGGTCAACTGGAGCGGGACGAGCGGATTCTCCTGGAGGCCTTGAGCGGTCAACACGGATCCCTGCACAATGGCGGAACCTTCCAGGAACTCGATTGTGTTGCTGCTGCCATTGATATAGTTAATCGTTGTGCGAAGACGAACCCTAGGGCGCAAGTTTGGATCGCTTGTGTCGATGCCGATGCCCTGCATATAGTCCAGAAGCGCCGTGTCGAATCGCGTATTGTTGATCAGAAAAATCGGAACATGCCCGGGTGCGTTCGGCAGGCTGACATCGCTGACGACACCGTTTGCATCGGGCATCGGGTTCGTGACCAAGCTTAGAAACGACGGATTGAACACGCCCGCGCACCCAGTCGTCACAAGGAGAGTAATGGCGAGCGCCCAGCAGCCGAAGACACGGCCAGCGGAAGATACGCATTTCAAATCGAATGAACGCAAGAAAAGGCCTCCGGGGTGATGTCGACTTCCCATCCTTCGCAACGAGACACTGCCGCTGCGTCCGATCATAATTCCTGGGAATCAACTACAATCCACCAACCGATTATTGCGGAATCAACTGACCGGTCAAGCCCCGGCCGCTTGCCCCGACACACAGAAATCAGTCCTGGCGGCATCAAAACCGGTGAGAACTTCACTCACGCTGCAATATGCAGTGTCGAAGTGAACCCATCTTAGCCGAGCCAGATACGCCACACGCAGATTAATCCAGGACGATTCAAACCGTCGTTTCCGCGATCAACGATGTTCTGACTCAAGCATACCTTACGCAAACGCCTCAACGCCGCCCCAAGGTTTCACAAAACCATCGCCCGATTTGCTGCGAGCCGTGCAGTGTCGAGTACCTTGACGGGATGTAGACCGGTAGTAAGCTCTGAATCCTTCATCAAGAGATATCGCCAAGAAACAGCGCCAAAAGAGACGCGGATGTGGCGGAATTGGCAGACGCGCTGGCTTCAGGTGCCAGTGGGGGCAACCCCGTGGAGGTTCGAGTCCTCTCATCCGCAAGTCAAGTAGTCAAAGGCAGTTAGGGAAATCCTAACTGCCTTTTTCACGTCCAAATCACCCCGGAAAAACCCAGGGTGTGCACAAAGTGTTAACAAAGTGATAACAGGTTTCGCCCGCAGCTTGTCCTGATTCTGCTCCGGCGGTAGGTTCGCCGGGGCCATGGCATCGATCTACAAACATCCAAAGTCAGGCATTCTTCACGTCTCATTTAGATATGAGGGCATCCAGTACGGCAAGAGCCTCCGCACCCGGGATAATCGGAAAGCTGAGAAACTGGCAAGAGCCACCCAGCAGGCGCTCAATGCACTCAAGAATGGCAGAGATAAAGAAGGTCTCAAGCTGATCCGCAAAGGCTTCAGCGTCGTCGAAGTCGTTTTCCCAACCGCCGAAGTCAAACGGTACATCGAAGAAGGCGAACGGATTCCCGCAACATTGCGTGAACTCCACGACCGTTGGATCGAGCATCTCAAGAATGAAGGCAGAGCAGACACTACGGTGGCTTCTGCCAAATACAGGCTTGTTCATTTCATGCGTCGATTCGGCGATGAATTCAGCGTCGATCATCTAACGAGACAGGATCTCGACCAATACGTTGCAGGTCGAAGAACGCAAGTCATAGCCGAGTACACCATTGGGCGTGAAATCTCGGCACTGAGGGGCATCATCAACAAAGCCGTCGAGTTTGAATGGCTCGCCGCCAATCCGGTGAAGGCCTGGCCCAAACTCAAAGCCGAATCGCGGAAAGAATTCCTGCCGAAAGAACACGTCGATGAGTTGATCGCGACGACGCAGTTGACCGACGAGGACTTGCGATCCCGAATGCTCCTCGCCGCAGCGGACACGGCAGAGCTGGTGACATTGGCTGAAGAAAAGTTGCCGGAGTTGGTCCTTCCGATTGCTCTCGTGGCGGTCACCGGCATTCGTCGCGGAGAAGTTGTCTCGGCCAAACGGACGGATGTGAACAGAAAAAAGTGGACGTTGACTGTCGCTTCAGACAAGGGTTCTCGAAAGCGTACCCAAGTTCGTCGCACCATCGAAATCCATCAGTCGGTGATTCCCTTGATGAAGCAGCATCTTGCGACGTTGAAGGCGTCGGACAAATTGCTGTTCCCGGTGTTTGGCCAGATCAACGGTTGGAAGCGGGATGCGGACAAGGATTCACACGCACGTCGAGACCGAGCGGCCCGTTTGCTTATTGACGTTCTCCCCAAATCTTGCTCCATTCGAAATGAGAGAATTCTGTTAGATTCGGTCATCAGACCCGGCCTTTGGCCGGGGGGGAGAATT
>JAADIU010000113.1 GCA_013151185.1 Planctomycetota bacterium | reverse complement strand
GAAGCCGTCACCGTATCCGAGGCCAAAACAAATCGCGCTCATCCCCCATCCACGGCGCAATCGCGGGGGCAGGTCATCGTTGTTTGGATACGGCCGGGATTTGAACGTTTCGATTGCCCGCGTGAGGCACTGTTGAACGCTGACGTGGTTGATTCTTTGGCCGGTCGTGACGACGTCGCCATCGTTAATCAGATTTTTTCGCCGAAGCGTTTCGCGATCCATCTGCAAGGCGCGGGCGACGCGATCGATCATGCCTTCATATGCGATGGCCATTTGGCACGCGCCGAAACCGCGCATCGCTCCCGTTGGATTGTTGTTTGTATGAACGCCATAAACGTCGACTTCAACGTTGGGAATGCGGTATGGTCCGGTGGCGTGGCTTGCTGATTTTCGCATGACCGCGATGCCTGTTGAGGCGTAGGCACCTTCGTCGCTGTAGACCGAAATGCGAGCGGCGGTCAGCGTGCCATCCTTAGCCGCACCCAGGGTGTAGTCGATTTTCAGGGCGTGGCGCTTGTGCCTGACGCGCATCGATTCACTGCGCGTGTATCGCAAGCCGATCGTTTTTCCGGGGTGCTTCATCGCGGCGAGCCCGAGGTATATTTGAATGCTGATGTCTTCGCGCCCGCCAAAAGCGCCGCCTGTAACCGGTTGAATGATGCGGATTTGTTCCACCGGAATGCCCAATGCGAGGGCGATGAGGCGACGTTCTTCATGAACCCATTGCCCGGCGACATAGAGCGTGAGCAGGCTACCGTTCCAATGTCCGGTCCCGGCTTCGATGTCGAGAAAGGCGTGGTCTACGGTTTGCGTGAAGAATGTATCGGATACGACGACGTGCGATTCGGACAGGGCTTTGTCGACGAAGCCCCTGCGAATGCGTTTGTCGCCCATGACATTGCCTTCGGGATATAGCTTTGTCGCACCGTCAGCCAGCGCCTGCTCCATGTTTGCGATGACCGGGAGCGGTTTGTATTCCACGCGGACCCGGTCGCGGCTTGCCTCTGCGGAGCGTTCCGATTCGGCGACCACGACCGCGATGGCGTCGCCCCGATAGCGGACGCGCTTGGAAGCAAGCGCTGGATGGTCGCGTCGGATGAGGCCATGCAGGTTTGTGCCTTCGATGCTGTCATGCGTGTAAACGCCAAGCACACCTTTGACCGCGAGCGCATCGTGCGTGTCGATCGAGACGATGTCTGCGTGTGCATGTTCGCTGCGAACGACGCTGGCGAAGAGGTCGGCTGACGTGGGGAACAGGTCCGCACCATACAGCGCAGCACCCGTTACTTTTTCCTCACCGTCGATGCGTCTACACGATTTGCCCACCAGGTGATCCGGCGCGGGGATGCCGGTTTCCGTGATTTTTTGGATCATGGCGACTGACTCTCCCGGTGGGCGCGTTTGACGGCTTGGATGATGGAAGCGTAGCCGGTGCAGCGGCAGATGTTGCCTTCCATCGCGGTGAGCAGTTCGTCTTCGCTGATGTCAGGTTGGTCGTTGAGCAGGGCTCGGGCCGACATGATCAAACCGGGCGTGCAATATCCACATTGGGCGGCACCCGTTTCGATGAAGCTGTCCTGGATCACGTCCAGTTCCGACCCGACAGCCAAGCCTTCGATCGTTGTGATGTTGCGGTCGTTTGCCTGAGCCGCCAGCATCAGACAACTGTTCACCGTCACGCCATCGACCAGGACGGTGCAGCTTCCGCACTCGCCTTCGAGGCACGCACCTTTGGTACCAGTCAGGCCCAACACGTCGCGCAGAAAGGCCAGCAGCGGTGTATCGACCGGAACGGTTCGCGAGATTTCGGCACCGTTGACTCGGCAGCTTACCTGCGTTGTCGGGATTTCGACGGGGATTGGAGACGAGGGATCAGGCATCTGCATCCCCTTTCTGGTCGCCCGCGTGTAGATCGGTGAGCAGGCGTTTGACCAATGTTTTGCACATCGCCCGACGGTATGTTGCAGACCCTCGGTGGTCGTCGATCGGGCGGACCTCCTGTGCGACGAGATTGGCGACGTCGTCGATGAGCTCGGGTGTGAGTGGGTCGCCGTTGAGCAATGACGCGGCTTTGGGTGTGGTGATCGGCATCGGGCCGACGCATCCAAACGCCAAGCCGATCTTTCCATTCGCATTTCGTGAGACCGCACAGCACACCAGGCTGATGTTGACCGCGCCACGTTTTCCGATTTTGTACCAGCGCGACTGTGGATCTTTCGGCACGCGGACGGCAGTGATGAGTTCGTCGCCCGCGAGGGCGGTTTTGCGATAGTCGATGAAGAAATCGACGAGCGGTATCCATCGCTCACCGCGCTCTGCGCTGGTCAGTTGCACGTCGGCATTCATCGCGAGCAAAGCCACGCACCCGTCACCCGCAGGCGAAGCCGTCGCGATATTTCCGCCCAAGGTTCCCACGTTGCGGATAGCCGGCCCGCCAACAGAAAGCGACGCTTCCCGAAGCGCACGCAAATGAGATCGCCCCATCATCGCAAAGGTGGTGCCCGCACCGAGAATGAGCGATCCATCGTCTTCCCGATTTTTCCGCAGTGAGGTGAGCCTCGACAGGTCGATGAAGCACTGCGGTTTGAGCGCACCGTGGTTCATCGCGACGACAACGTCCGTACCACCGTTGATCACCGTTGCGTCTGCGCCGAGTTCATTTCGCAGGTTCAGCGCTTCTTCAATTGTTATCGGTTGATGGAACATGGGCTATCATCTGCGATGTTGCATTGGGCCTCTTATTCAAGAATCGTTCGCTACCTTAGGGCAAGTAATCGCTGGGCTCCTCCGAGGTAGCCGCAGCCGGCTGCGAGTCGTGGCTACTTGTCTTGTTTGAAGGGTCTGCGTTTTCGCGTGAATTGATCACGAGCAGAAGCGACACCGTGGCGATGAACAAGAACGTGCAAATAACCGCCCATGCAGGAATGCGCCTCGCTGGGCGACCGGAGTCTACGGCATGTCCGCCCGCTTCTTTGAGTGCCACGCTGAGCTGATCGAGTTCTGTCGAGCTTTTGCTGACCGGTGCGGATTCGGAAATCTCGCCGAGCGGGCGATCCAGGTTGACTGCGCATTGGTGACAGTATGTGTCACTTTCCGACGCGACGCCCTGGCAGTTCCAGCAGGTACCGACGTGTTTGCAAAGTTCCGGTGTTTGGGCTGCGTATCGCCATTGGTGGTCCGTATGCGGACCGCGAACAATCGTTGTCGGTGTGACGATGTTGCGCGACGCCTGGCGAATCAGTCGCTCCATGCTCACACCGGGAAAAGGGCGCACATGTTCCAGAACATACCACGGACCGCTGTGTTGCTGCATACGAATGAGCATGGTGACCGAAAGGTCCTGCCCGCAGTACGAGCAGGATTCTGCCGTCAGTTGAACAAGTTCACCGCACGATACGCACGGCTTAGACTCGCCATGCCACACGCGATCTCCCAGGTCGCTCATCGGTCCCAAGCCGATTTTTGCGGCGCGTTCCAACGCACTCAAGCCGTCGCCCTGCATTCCTGCGGCGATCGGGTTTTTGTGGATGTCGGGTGAAGTTGGGTCGGCCATCGATTCTGCCTCGGGACGTGTCTATACGATTTGCAGGAATTCCTTCATGTGTTCGTCGAACGTTTTTTGCGATTTGGCGTCGGCAAGCTGAAGACTAAGTTCATTGATCACTTTCGTTCCCATACCGATCCATTCACGCCAACAGGGTTCGCACACATGATTCCAGATTTTCTCGCCCAGGTCGCCCTTGATTGGACGTTCGGTCATTCGCGATGAAGGTCGGCCACACCGTGAACAGAAGAAGTCTGCACCGTCTTGCGCGGCGGCAGTCTTGGGCTCGGGCGCTTTCGATTGTGGAACCTGTCCGCCGAGTTCGGTGATGATTTGGGCCATCGCGTCGCGTGGCATGAGGTCGCCTTTTTCGTCGGCAACTTCAAAACCCCGCGTCAGCGTTTTAAGGGCCTCATCTGTTTCACCCATTTTCCGACGCGTCTCGCCCAGAAGATGATAGGCCTTGGAGAAGGTCGGATTCAATTCGAGCGTTCGATTCAAAGGAGCGATTGCTTCGGCAAATCGGCCCGCATCGAGGTATGCTTTGCCCAGGCTGAAGTGACCCATTTCGTTTTCGGGGTCGGCTTCTGCCATTTTCTGAAATTGTTCGATCCGGTCACTCATGTGAATCGCCTTTGGTTCGATGGTCTGTTCTGCGTTCCGCGTATCGTTGCAGGCGCACGGGGTATCATAGCAGTGTGGGCGTCGGTCTCCAAGCGGTGGGGCCGTGTGGCTTGCGAGGACAGGGTCGCTTCTCGACGCGTTCGAGATTCTTGGTAGGGCCCGTTGTGCGGACCGTCGCAGGAACAATGTTCGATGCTGAAAAATGGTCCGCACAGCGGACCCTACATCGTTGAATAACGCCCCAACGTTGAATGATGTCCCAACAGGTTGAATCACACCGCCAGGATGTGGTCGGCTGCCGCTTCGATGCCTTCGTTGCGAACCGTGCTGACCCGGCACACAGGCCGATCGGTGCCAACGGAGTTCTTGAGTTGGCCTTCGGTGGCGTCGGCACCGGGCAGGTCGCATTTGTTGATGACGAAGACGTCGGCAATTTCCATGATGCCGGCTTTTGAAAACTGAATGCTGTCGCCTGTTTCGGGCATCAGAATGAGGACGGTTTTGTCGACCACTTCGCGGATGGCGACATCCGATTGCCCCGCGCCGACTGACTCGACCAGAATGCAATCGAAGCCGTATCCCTTGAGAGCACCAATCACCTCGGCACACTGCGGTCCCAAGCCGCCATACTGCTTCCCGCTCGACAGCGATCGGATGAAGAAGTTGTCACCCGGTTTGCCCCACATCATTCGCAAGCGATCGCCCAAAAGCGCCCCGCCATGAATCGGGCTGGACGGATCGACCGCGACCACCGCGACCTTCAACCCGCGCTCGCACAGGTTCTTGCCGAGCTTGCCTATGAACGAACTTTTTCCGACGCCAGGCGAACCGGTGATCCCGATGATTCGCGCTGAACCGTCGGGCGGTGTCCAGGATGCGTCGATTTGGTTGCGCTGAATGTGCGTGATGAGTTGGCCCAATGCAGGATCGTTCTTGTTTTCGTAACCGCGTATGGCGTCGGTCGGCGAAAGGCGATGTCGCGAAGCCGCCAGTTTTCTTAACGCCTGGATGATGGAATCGACCGACGTTCCGGGGTTGAAAACCGCGGCGCATCCCATGTCGAGAAGTTGTTGGTGTTCGTCTTCGGGTACG
>JAADIU010000316.1 GCA_013151185.1 Planctomycetota bacterium | reverse complement strand
ATACGCTGTACCTGTAGAACCCCGCCCCAGCAGCCGTCAGGTTTTCCGCATCAATCGGTAACCGGTGCTGCACCAACCGATCGAACCATCTGTACTCATCCAACGCGGCATCGCTCTCGCCGATGGCTTCAAGAAACCGCGCCAATACCAAGCGAGCCTTGCACGAAGTTTGATCTTTGCCACGGGCTTTGCGAGCAAGGCGGATGCCTTCCTTATAATCTCCAACTGCGCCAGCCACTTCGGCGCGCAGTACATACCAGTCAGCAGAATCGCCCGAAGACTCTTGCCCGTCGCTCAGTATTGACGCGGCATCGTCATATCGGCCCGTCGCAAACAAACATTCCGCAAGACCCAGCGATGCCACGGCTTGGCAATCATCCCTGATTTGGCAATCTTCATCGTCGAGAAGGGCATGGAATCCGCTCTCCGCCAGATCGTACATACCGGTGTTGAGTTGCTGTTGAGCGAGACGCAGCAATTCGTCCGCAGACAACTTGGGTTTCGGCGTGGCAAAATCCATCGGCGCGGTTGATGTCTGAGCCTGCACGTCGACAAGCAGACCCAACGTCGCGATCAACGCAATTAAACAGCCAACCACTCTTGATTTCATCTGCCTTCCTTGACGGGTTCGGTGAATTCCAACAGCACGCAGCACGCCCAGACAAGTATAGGGGCCGCCTCAACCGAGACGACCCCCAAGGGAGCGGTTCTTACAAGATGCGACCTTCGATTGCCAAGCGCGGAATCTCCCGCGTCGTGGCAAGCGGAGGTGCCAACCTCAACCATTCCGCACGGGAGGGGGGAATGGCATATTCTCGGATGAACGGAAACTCTGCTCGCCTACTGCCAACGTACGGCCGACATTGGCTTTGAAGTGACAAGACTTTTCGGGGTGAACTGAGTTGAGCTGTTTCGGAGTCGCGCGTTTGGCGCGAGGACTCTTGCGCGGATGGAGGGCACCGGGGCTTTAAGAAATCGACGACGCAAGCCGCTTGGTTAAGGCCTCGATGGGAGCATAGTCTGACGGGGGGCTATTCACCGCCTCCATCAGCCGCATCATCGGTGTGGCCGGCATCTTCGGATTTGTCTTTGCCGTGTTCGTGTTTGCCATGATCACCCTTACCGTGATCACTCTTGGTATGATCATCTTTGCTATGATCCTCTTTGCCATGACCCTGTTTGCTTGTGGGGGCTTTGAGAACCTCTGCCCGTTCCACCCGAACTTTCGCGGCAGTGATGATCTTAGTGTCGTTCGGGCCTTCGACAATCCTCACGCTTCCGAACGCGGTTTCGCCAATCTTCAAGTCTTCGAGTTTGGCGATGCTGCCGTTGATCAGGATTTCGGTTTCGGGATTCACCACGACATTGAACGTGATTTCTTTGTCGTGCTTTTGGCTGAACGTCCGGACCACTACCTTGCGCCCGGATAAATCGATGCGTTCGATTGTTCCCGTTACCTCCTCGATCCGCGGTTTCTTCTCTTCTTTTGAACAACCGCTGAGGACGCACACGGCCACGACGAACAGGACGGCTGCCGTCGAGGATACAAAACCGGTTGAATGTCGTTTCATCGCCGCAATCTCCACTTACCACACCGCGTCTTTTTGCCAAAGTACAGCGTCGCAGCTTAGCGATAGAATGGATGTCGGCAAGTGGTCGTACGCTGTCGCGAGCGTCGTAGCCGCTCAGGCTGCGCACACCGCGATTGGGCGGAAGCTTCCCATCGCGAGGACGAAGTTTATCGATCCCTCGGGGATGGGCGGGGGCACTGGGATTTTAACGCGTCTGTGCCCTTCATGTGTGCGCAAAACATGGGTCGGGAACTTCAGGGGGTGGCGGCTTCTTCGCCTCGTTGGCTGCGGATAGTTTCTTGAGTGCGGTTCGATAGTGTTCTTCGACCGTCTTCCGATCCTTCTGCAAAGCGCGGGCAGCGGCTGCGAAGTTTCCATGATGTTGCCCGACAACCTGAATAGCCTCTAACTGCTTGTCGGTCAAGAAGCATCGGGATCGTCGCGGACGTCGGGTTGAATCGGTACCCTGCTCTTTGTAACTCGCAATCAGAATACCGATCGATCGGCTGACTTCCGAATCGATTTGCGCGTGATGCGTGCTTCGGGCAGACCACTCGGGGTGCTCGGTGGTTCGCACTTCGATGTCGTACATTTCCTTGGCCCATGTTTGATGTTGGGCTTGCCACTGCGTGAGCTTGTCGATGATTGCAAGGCGATCCTTCGTTGACAGCGGTTCACTGCGACGAAGAATCAGTTCGTTCAGGGCGTGGCCTGTCGATTGAACCTGCTGCCGGACGAACTTGCACAAGAACACGCACATGCTTTCAGTTAGCTTTTGGTGGATGCTTCCGGCTTCGTAGTCTCGAATCAATCGCTCCGTTTCGCGTCGATATTCGTCGGACATCTGAGCCTGTTGGGCCATCTGCAACCAGTACAACGATTTGTTCTCAGACCGTGTAAATATTGGCAATGATGTCATGGTGTCTCGCCCCGAAGAGAAGTACGACTATGCCCAACCAACCGGCGCAGGGAGCGCGGACCCTCCGATTGGTTCACACCATAGAATACAATTTCCTTTGGGAGCAGACGGCAGGAAACAAAGTCCGAAAACGTATGAGAGGGAAAGCGGATTGTCGAACAGGAATGCGCGCGATCAATTTGGGCGACAGTCACTTCGGGCGATCGTCGCGGATCTGGGGCGAAGGGTGTGCCATCCCCTCCGGGGATGGGCGTGCAGGCATGAGCCAAACCGATTGCTTGTGAACGGGCGTAGGGTGCGTCCCGGACGCACCGAATCAACGGACGCAAGACGGTGCGGCCGGGTCGTTCCCTACATCTGGCCCGAACCGAAACAACGTTTTTGGAAACGGCGTTAGAGGATGAACGGTGCGACTGCGAACAGGATGTCATCCAGGCAGCCCGCCAATTGGAAGGTGCATCCGCCTGCTGAAATCAAGGCCAACCATTTGTACGTTCGGTTTGTGAGACTCGGTTTATTGTTGATCTGCATGGTGAACTCCGTGCCGGATGGCCGTTTGTAGTTTCATTTGCAATGCGACGATGCCGACCGATCGAATCAGCACCCGACGCATTTATGACAACAAGAGCACTATGACAACAAGAACGGTGTGACAAGACGCAGAATGCTGTCTTCGAGGCATCCCGGAAGAATTCCGAACAACGTGCCTGTCATCGTCATGGCTGCAAACAGTGCGCCCTTGTAGCGTCTCATAGATTTGCGTCGTTTCATAGAATCGTTTCCTGTTTCTTTGCGCGTCGCCCGTGACTGCAATCAGGCTGTCACCGCGAGCCAGATGCAGAATAATTACCAAATGAGGCGGTAACTGGCGCTATTTCCAACAACTTTAGTTTCTGTGTTCGGGCGAATGTAGGGTGGGCTGTGCCCACCATCTCGCCTTGCTTCAAACCTTCGGTGGGCACAGCCCACCCTACCACGGCTGTCGCAAAAAGTGCATCAACCTTTGTAGAAGCCGGCACTAGAGCCCGATCACCACGTTGAGCGTCGCGCGGGACGATTGAACATTCTGGCTGCTGGCTTCCAGCGGGAATTCCCATGTTGCACCGACGGAAGTGTTCTTGCAAACATTCCACCGAAAGCCGATTCCCGCGGAGAAGAAGTCGCGGCCTGAGACGCGCGATGAGCCCAGGTTTCCAACGTCAAGATACTCGACGGAAAGAGGCAATCGCCCGCCATCGGTCAGCCAGTGAATGCCATGCACTTCGACGAGTGGGTAGAAGTCGGGAAACAACTCGTAGTCGAGGTGAAGGTTCCACACAATCGACTGCGTGCCTTGGTTTGAATTCGTTGGGATGCGATAGGTCAACGCTCCGATGAAGTTGAACTTTTCCCAACTCTTCGCAACACTGACGAACGGGCTGAACTCGTGCTCGTTGCCTTGAAGAGCGAAGGCGTTTCCGTTGTCCCATTCCCAGCGAAAACCACCCGACAGGATAAAGTCGTTCGCATGGTCTACGATGAAGGCGTATTTCAAACCAATCGCAAAATCGTTCCACCCGTCAGAATCGGGTGTGATGCCCGTGCGGACCTTGCTGTAGCCATCCTTCGTTGCGATGAGCTGCAACCGTTCGGTCAGCGCCAACCGAATCTGAGCCGCAAAGACCTGAATCTCGCCACCGCGAAGTTCGGAGCGGTTTGGAACACCGTGCCAGATATACACCAACCGCAAGTCTGAGTTGATGAACGGATCTTCAAAATAGAACGGCATGCCCACCGGGCGCGGGTTCTTGGCGAAGTGGCGATCGCCCCATAGGAAACCTTCCCAAAGAAACGTGTCGGGTTGATCGACGCCTTCCCGAGCAGCGTCATCGCGAGCAAATGCCGAATCATCGTCGGCATCGCCTTCGACGTTACCCTCGTCATCGGTTTGGTACTCAAGCGAGAAGTCATACGCTTCATTGCCGGCTCGCGCCGTTTCGTTTGAGAACATTGCTGATGCAAAGAACGCCATGCAGGCGAACAGAATTCCGGTTTTTTTCATCACGCATCTCCAAATGGGAATGGGCCTTAGATGTAGACCCATCTTGCGATGATTCAGGCTTGCCCGGCCCATCACGAGATTCAGTTTCAATTTTGCCAAAATAGAGTTGAACATCGGCAATCGCGACCGCGCAGTAGCGACACCATTTGCAACAGGCGCATTATCGTCGCGGGCTCGCGATTCTCTCAACCCCATATTTGAATAATTTTCTCAATTTTTTGCGCTGCGGAATTTTTTTCGCGAATTGTAGACGGACAGCTTCGCGTCAAGATGCGCGACACCTGTGTTGAGTTGCGCAGCGGGCTACCCGTTCTGCGCGAAACGACGCACGGTCCTCGTTGATATATGGAATCATCAATCAAGAAACCAGTTTGGAATATCGAGTGGCCCGAAAACCGAACGGCTGAAAGCGGAGCGATATGTTTTGCCGTGTGCATGTTTCTAAGATGTGGTTAGTCGCGTGTAGGGGGGGCCGCCAGGGCCAGCGCAGAATAAGTTCTTTGCGTCTCAAGGACTTGCATCAGGAACTCGTTGTTCCATCCGGCGATTTCGCTTTTTCCTTAGCCAGCTTAGTGACGACGATTGCGCGTGTGACGTGGGTCGGGTAGCGACTCGAAGTGTTTGACAAGAGAACGCAAGTGAACATTGGCATTCGTCGGCAGACTCCTTCTGCAACGAACCCTCGCCAGTCCAGTCGGCGAGCTTGCAGAAGGTGTAACCGATTACAATCAATCGCGCCAGACTATCCAAACCACCTAGCTATGCGAACTGGCCCTGGGTGCGGGCCATGCCCACCACACAGTAGGGTGCGTCCCGGACGCACCCAATTAATTGGCATCTAAAACCGCCGGCCGTTTGATAGCTGTGGTTTTCTGCGGCTTACGAGTAGGGTGTTTCCGTCTATGCGACGTTTGCGAAACCCGAGCAGGTGGAACACTTCCATCGTTAGCCAGCGGGCCTTGGTTCGGTTTACTACGAGCGTGTCGGTTTGCGTGGGGTGTCGGCGAATACCGGGTAGCCAGTGGACCACCGCGTCGAACCGAAGTCGTCGCAGCAATGCCGACACCTTCAGCCAAGCCCCCTTGACTTCTCGCCCGATGAAAAATCCGTCATTGCCAAGGCCCTGATAGAAGGGCAACAGGATGAATCCGTCTTCGGGTGATCGCACGGGGCCGTCGTTGTCGTTGGCGAGGATTTCGCCTTGTTGCACGGCTTGGAAGTTTCGGTAACCGGGCTTCATTTGGAATCCGTCCCCGCTTTGAATGGGGTGGCGATGACGGATTTCGACAATGGGTGGAGCGTTCCTCGCAGCGATTGAAAGTTTTTGTCTCGCCCTGGCTACTTCGGGTGCATCCTCTTCGCGAATCATGCCAGCCGAAAAGAGGGCGAGCCAGATGATCGCCTCGATTTGATCGATCGAGCGCGGATCGTCGTGTTGACCACCTTCCACGCCCACGGTCACATGACCAAGCGAGTTGACATAGTCGAGTACCACCCCGTCGATGTGCTCCTCCAAGCCCAGAATCAGCGGAGCGCACAATCCCGACGCGAACTTGCGATTCGGAAGTGTGTCACCAAAGAGTGCAAACGGGTCGCCATCGGCGGACATCGTGTGCATGTCCAATACAAAAACTTCTTCCGGTGCTTCGCGAAAAATTTCGTGCAGCGTTGACATCAGCCCCAACTGTTCGCGTTCCTCGACCGATCCGTTCGCGCCGTTTTGCTCGGCCTTCAGGCGTTCGACGCGCTCAAGCATCCAGATGCGATTGAAGTCGACTTCGACATGGCGAACGCCTCTGCGAAGCGCTTCGATGTTTCCGATGACGCCGAGGACCCGCCCTTTGATGGGGATACGGCGCTCCTTCAGGACGGACAGCACGCGTTCGGTCGCCAGGACGCCGGCGGGTTCGTTTCCGTGAACACCGCCCAGGCAAACCAACGTCGGACCGCTGCGCTGCTTGTCGTATGTGCCGACAAGCCGCTGTTTTGTTGTTGCCCCCTCCGGGCAATTGTCGCGAATCATCTTCGGTTGATGCTATTCCGTAAGTTCTTTTTTGAATAACTCGGCTGCGACTTCGAGAAAATCGTGATCCGAAACAATGCCAACGAGGTTGTCGTTCTTGACCACCGGTAAGCACGATACTTTGTGTTCCAACATCATGGAGATCGCGTCGAGCGTTTTGGTTTCCGGTGACACGGTGAGCGGGTTCTCTCTCATCACCGCAGAAACGGCGACATTCTCTGAATTGGTTCCGGGCTTTTGGTCCCCGATAAGGCGGAGTATCTGTCGATAGGAGACCAAGCCAACCAACCGATGTTGGCTGTCTTCCACGGGCACATGGCGAACACCTTGCCACACCATCATGTTGGCGACGAGATCGACGGAGTCGTCTTCATTCACCGTGAACAAGTCGGTGGTCATGTACTGTTCGACGCGGCGGTATCCGCGTTTCACGGCGTCCGATCGATCCAGACTGGCGAGCGGCCAGGTGTGGACGGGCTCGCCCTGCCACTGACGGTCGAGCGCCGTGCGCGTCACCGAAGCAAGGCGGACAGCCGCCGTCGTTTCACCCTTCATTTTTGCGAGGGACTGAATCAGCCACTGCGCCCCGGTGCGTCCCGTGTTCAAGCGGCCTTCGATCACGTTGAGATACCGGTCCACGTCAGCCGCATCGATGTTCGCGTTTTCGAGACCCTTGCGGGCCAGCGGCAGCAATTTATTGCGGATCAATTCCTGCGCGGGCACGGGTTGCTCGTGGTCGATCCAGGTGAACTGTGCGTGGAGGCCGTGTCGGGCTGCCGACAGGAAGTTGGCCTTGGCGTCGTCAAAGTCCATCACCTTGGTGATGTCGTCATACTCCAACGACACACCGCTCATCAGCCCAAACCAAAATGCTGCGTTGGCGATGGAATCGATAATTGTCGGACCCGCAGGCAGCACGCGGTTCTCAATGCGAATGTGCGGTTTATTGTCAGAGATGCCGTAGCAAGGCCGATTCCACCGATACACCGTTCCGTTGTGCAATCGAAGCGACTGCAATTTTGGCACGCGCCCCTCAGCCAGCGCTGCGAATGGGTCCTCGTGGGAATCCGAACCGAAGAGTACCCGGAAGCGGGTGATGTCTTCGCGGAAGATTTCGAGCACCGACGATTCGACCCACTGTTGGCCGAAGCTGACCCTTGGTTTGCGTTCGTCGGCAGTGTGCGTCGCCGATCGCGTATCGACGGCTTGTTGGAAAAGGCCGATGCGCGTTTCGCGCCACAAGCGCTTCCCAAAAAGAAGCGGTGAGTTGGTACCGACCGCCAGCGCAGGCCCCGCGACGGCTTGGGCGATGTTGTAACGCCTCGCGAACTCATCGGGCGACACCTGGAAGTGAACCTGGAAGCTGGTGTTGCACGCTTCGAGCATGACCGTGTCCTGCTTGATGATCATCTCATCAACACCGGTCAAACGGAACTCATAGTCGCCGCCCCGGAGTCGCCCCAGCGCATCGTTGAGCGCGTAGTAACGTGGCATCGGGGTGATCCAATCGAGCGTTGTGTGTGTTTGGGCAAGCGTCGGCAGGATCCCGGTGAGCAACACATCGGCGCCGCAAGTTTGGGCGGCTTGGCGGGCTTTGAGCATCATCTCAGTGAGTTGATTTTCCATTTTACGGAGGCAGTTGCCGCCGAACACGAATGGATCGAGGTTGCATTCGATGTTGAACTTGGCGAGTTCGGTCGTGAAGTGTTCGTCGTTCAGTTCAGCCAACACCTCCATGCTTACGGGTGAGGGCTGGCCATTGGAGTCGACGAGGACCATTTCCTGTTCGGCACCGATTCGGCGCACATCGGTTTCGATGGCACCGTCCTCGATCATTTGTTCGAGCGCGCGGACATCCGCGAGCAGATGCTTCGTAAAGGCGCGTAGATGTTCGCCTTCGGAGTCGGTCTTGAGATCTTGTGTGCCCATGTGCGTTTCCCCGACAGCGTCGGGGAGCCTGCGAGAAAGGACCAGACGGCAATCCCGCAGTATAGCCCGGCATCAATCCGCGTAAAAGCGGTTTGTGTGCGCGGATGCTGATGCCGCGTGCGTTTGGGGCAGCGGTGCAATGTTTTGGATCTGAATGTGCTGGATCTGGGTGTGTCAGGGGCTTGGGAACCAGGATGGCACGCGTAGCAGCGGGTCGCCGACCAGTTCCCACATCCATGCGTGGGCAGGCGTTGCCCGGAAAGTGGCTTCTCCCATCGTCCAGCCCTCCGCAAGGCACCAAAGCATGGTGTCGGCTTTCGGTGCTGAACTCAGGTACGGTTCGCCCGTTGCGCCCACCGCGCCGGCAAACCCGCCATTGAAGAGCAGGTTGGGGACATATCGCCCGCTGTGTGCGGTCGTGCTGCGGACGGTGGTTGCGCCCCAACTGTTCAGGGCGTATCCGAGAATTCGCGTGCCGGTGGGTGATCCGCTCCAGTCTGCATTTTGCCAACCCGTCAAACGGTAGTAGCTGAAACGAAACGCGCAGTTTGGCGTGGGCTCCTCGTTGGTGCCGTCCGATTCAAAGAACTTCCAAGGGAATCGCCACGCGGGATTGTTGAAGTCGACGTCCTCATACGCCAATCGAAGCGTAGCCCACTCATTCCCACCCGCAGCGCCCACGTCGTCGTAGTCGATGTAGACTGACTCGGTCGCAGGCAGGGGTGAAGTGTTCGCGCTGATCGTCCGAGCGCGGGTGGTGAGCGATTTTGCGTCGGCCAATGTCGGGGCGTCGATGCGGGCGGAGAGGTAAACGTTCGTGCCCAAGGTCGCCTTGGTGATGCGGACAGGGTCGGGCAGAAAATACGCGGCGAAGAAGTGAGAGTTTTGCGGCCAATTCTGAATGTTCAGCAACGTCGCATCGAGCTTTTGCAGACGACTCGAAACAGACCAGCCGCCACCGCCTTGCAGATAAGGCGTGTTCGCATCGGTGTAGTAGTTTCCGGGGACGCGGTACCCAACCAGAATACCCATCACCTTCGTCTTCACGCTCGGGTTCGCGTTCAGGTAGTTCACGACGGGCGTGAAGATGTCGTCGATCATGTCGGCTTTCAGAATGCGCTCGAGGTTCGCGTCGGCATTTAGGCCAAGCGTATTCTCTGCCGGGATGCCCCACTGTTGAATGTACCAGTCTTTCCACGCGATGCTGTCGGCGCTGTTGACGTTGTAGAGCACAAGCCAACTGTCCGGAAGAGCTGCCGTCCGGTTTTGCGGCGTCACGACGGTGTCGGTGATGGAAATAGTGGCGCTGTTCGTCGGTGAGTAGTCGGCTCCATCATAAACGATCAATTGAAAGGTCAGATTGTCGAGCGTAGTGTTGTTCGCGAATGCCGGCGCAGTGAACTGCGGGTCCATCGCGGTGCTGCTATACAGTGAATCTCCCGTGACGTCGGTACCTGCCGTCTGTTTCCAGGCGTACGTTAACGCTTGTGGTCCATTGTCTGGATCTTCCGACTTGCTACCGCCCAATTTAACGACCGTGAATTCCGGCGTGGTGGCCGGCGCCTCAGCGACCGCGATGGGCGCAGTGTTGGTGGTCGGCGGTGGTGGGGGTGGCGGTGGTCCTCCTCCGCCCAAACCTCCACCCGTTGGCGGTGCCTCGGGTTCGTTGACGTCGATCCGAACCGAGTCGCAGCGCGTCGCGTCCTCGAATCCGCACGTCGTCGTCAGGCAAGCCTCGA
>JAADIU010000350.1 GCA_013151185.1 Planctomycetota bacterium | reverse complement strand
GCCGCAAGAATCAAATCGAAAACGTGCAAATCAGAATCCTCGACAATGAGCATCAACCCCAAGACTATGAAGGCAAACAATATCTGAACTGCGTCGTGCGCATAGACAGCCTTACCTTAAGACCGGGAATCGAAGAGATCGGGTCACCGCCAGCGATCGACAAACTGTTCGCCCGATTTGAGGAAGTGACACTCAAGAAAAGGAGGCGTTCCAAGGTGGCTACTGCCGAGAAGTAACCGCTCCGTTTTCTGGTAGATCGGCCCCGCACTCCGGGCACGTTCCGCTTATGTTTCCTGTGAGGTCATAGCCGCACGAAATGCAAAGGCCGCGTCTGTGTCGGCTCCGACGTCTCAGAGGGCCTCGAATCATTGCGCAAAATGGTGCGGCTGATAGTATCGCGATCGGAATCCAAGCTCGCGTTTTCATCGTGGTTTTTTCGATCAGGTTTCGGTTTTCGACACTCACTTCATGAAGCAGATCGATTCCGAGCAATGACCATGTTCGCCCCCTTGGCCGATCACATCCCAGGTACACCCTGCTTGCCGAAATTGCCCCATCCTGGAATCTGACTTCGTGGTAGCGCGGTATGCCATGTGTATTGACGTAGTTCCCAGATGGCGACGGTGCATCAGCCGTGCGCCAAACGATCGGCGTGAAGAACCCGACTGCACTCAATACGACGAACGCCAGAGCGAGAACGGAAGCAATCACGATGAGGCTTAGTTTCATGCGGCTATTCTCCCTTGCCCAAGGCTAACCGCAGTCTGCGAAGCGGGTGGTTTCGATCTGGTAACGTTGGCTGCGTTCGAGTCAGTCCCCCATCCTGGAAGGATGGGGCATCCACCGGGTGACCGCTTGTTCATCTTGCGTTCTGCCAAACTGGCAGCCGCGGGGGTTCGGTCCGCGAATGTGACAGCGGTTCGCACGCCTGCCGGCTTGTGTTCGCGGGGCCTGACGTCGGGCACATTGGCTCCTAACCCATTGTCAAATAATGAATTAGGCACAACCCGCGATGATCGCATTGCGGCTGTTCGGTTTGGCACCCGGATTGCTGTTCGGATGGTGTAGGGAGTTTGTGTACCCACCCTTCGCGGGCTCTCGATGGGGAGCCGAGGGCGTTGGATTGATTGACAATCTGGACTGACCGGAATTTCAAGTTCGGGGGCTCTTGCCGCCGGCATACACAATTACAGGAGTCTTACCCATGGCAAAGTTGAAAATGAAGCCCCTCGGGGACAAGGTCATCGTCAAACGCCTCGAAGCCGACGACATGACAACAGGCGGGATTTTTCTTCCCGATGCGGCGAAGGAAAAACCGAAGCGCGGAATCATCCAAGCCGTCGGACCGGGCAAGGTCACCGACACCGGTGAGCGCGGGACGATGCAGCTTTCCAAGAACGACCATGTTCTGTTCACCAGCTATGCCGGTACGGAAGTTGAAATCAGCGGTGATGAGTACCTCATCATGTCGGAGTCGGACATCCTCGCAGTCGTTGAATAGTTCTCGGTGAATGGCCCTCAGATTGGGGCTTCACTCAGTTTTGAAATTCAATTGCCCGGCTTGTGGGCTTGGCACCTTTATTGGAGATAAAGAATCACATGGCAGCAAAACGCATTGCATTTGACATGGAAGCCCGCGAGTCGATTCGTCGCGGTGTGAAACAACTCGCACGAGCCGTCAAGGGCACCCTCGGTCCTTGTGGCCGCAACGTCGTCATCGAGAAATCCTTCGGCTCGCCCACCGTCACCAAAGACGGCGTCACCGTGGCCAAGGAAATCGAACTCGATGACGGTTACGAAAACATGGGTGCGCAAATGGTGAAGGAAGTCGCCAGCAAAACCAGCAACGTCGCAGGCGACGGAACCACCACAGCCACCATTTACGCCGAAGCAATCTACGAGGAAGGCCTCAAGAACGTAGCGGCGGGTGCCAATACAATGGCACTCAAGCGCGGTATCGACGCGGCTGTCGAAGCGGTCGTCGGTGAGTTCGAGCGATTGGGCAAGCCCGTCAAGAGCAGCGCACAGGTCGCACAGGTCGGCATGTGTGCAGCCAACCAGGACAAAGAAATCGGCAAGCACATTGCGGCAGCGATGGACAAGGTCGGCAAGGACGGCGTCATCACAGTGGAAGAAGGCAAGAGCCTCGACACCACGGTGGACCTCGTCGAGGGAATGCAGTTCGACAAGGGCTATCTCTCACCGCACTTCATCAACAAGGTCGAAACCCTCTCGTGTGAACTCGAAAAGCCCTACATCCTGATCCACGAGAAGAAGATTTCCAACGTCAAAGACATCGTCCCCGTTCTCGAAAAAGTGGCACAGTCGGGCCGTCCGCTGCTGATCGTCTCCGAAGATATCGAAGGCGAAGCGTTGGCGACTTTGGTCGTGAACCGTTTGCGTGGCACGCTGAACATCTGCGCCGTGAAGGCTCCGGGGTTCGGCGATCGTCGCAAGGAAATGATGGAGGACATGGCCGTCCTCACCGGTGGGCAAGCCGTCTTTGAAGACCTCGGTATCAAGCTCGAAAACCTGACCCTCAACGATCTCGGGTCGGCTCGCAGGGTTCGCATCGACAAGGATACGACCACAATCGTCGAAGGTGGCGGTAAAAGCTCCGACATCAAAAGCCGCATCGAGCAGATCAAAACGCAAATCGAAAACACCACCAGCGACTACGATGGTGAGAAGCTCGAAGAGCGATTGGCGAAGCTGGCTGGCGGTGTGGCGCAGATCAATGTGGGCGCTGCAACCGAAGTCGAAATGAAAGAGAAGAAAGCCCGCGTCGAAGATGCCATGCACGCTTGCCGTGCTGCGGTTGAAGAAGGCGTCTTGCCGGGCGGTGGTGTTGCACCGGTTCGTGCGTTGGGCGTTCTCGATGCGATTCAAAAGAAGGTCAAAGGCGACGAGAAGACGGGCGTTGATATTGTTCGACGTGCGCTGTCGGCTCCCTTGAAGCAGATCGCAATAAATGCCGGACTCGACGGATCGATCGTGGCCCAGAAGGTTGGTGAGTCGAAAGATACCAACTTCGGTTACAACGCATTGACCGACGAGTATGGCGACATGATCAAGATGGGCGTCCTCGTTCCCTCAAAGGTCGAGCGAATTGCCCTGCAAAACGCATCATCGATTGCGGGCCTCTTGCTCACGACCGACGCAGCGATTTGCGAGATCAAAGAAGACAAGAAAGCCGGTCCCGGTGGAATGCCAGGCGGCGGAATGCCCGGAGGCATGGGCGGAATGGGCGGCATGCCAGGAATGGGTGGCATGGGCGGCATGATGTAAGTCGCTCGCTGGAACCGTCCGCGACCGCCCGCAAGGGTGCAAGTAGCCGACGGTTTAAGCACGCTTCAACACGACGGATCTGTTCGACAGAATCTCAATCTCGCGGCGACGTCCCAAACATCGGACGTCGCCGCTTGTTTTTTTGCGTGCGTACCGAGCGTATGTAAATCTACTTCGGCGCAATCCAGCGTCTATCGCACGACGCTGTCGACACCCCCTGTTGCGTGAATTAGACGCTGCTGCACGCTCGTATTAGCATCGAGTCTCCAGTGACCGTCGTATCAAAAGGACAGGCTCCATGCAATCCGCGCCTGACGACAATTCGCCTTCGTCTGCCGATCCTATCCGCTCGGTTGTGAAGCAGTATTGGGGATATGATTCGCTTCGTCCGCTTCAACATGAGGCTATGTCGGCTGGGATCGCCGGGCGGGATGCCTTGGTTGTGTTGCCGACAGGTGGTGGCAAGTCGCTGTGCTATCAAGCCCCCGCGCTTCTGCGCGATCAACCCACGGTTGTCGTATCGCCGTTGATCGCACTGATGAAGGATCAGGTGGACGCGCTTATTTCGCGAGGCATTAGTGCGGCATTTCTCAACAGCAGCTTGACGATGGACGATCGTCGCCGTGTCGAAGGCGGAGTTGCAAACGGTGAATACAAACTGCTTTTTGTCGCGCCCGAACGCTTCGCATCGCAGGCGTTTTGGAATCTGCTCGATAGCAGTGGCGTCGGCGCATTTGCCATCGACGAAGCCCACTGCATCAGCCACTGGGGGCATGACTTTCGGGGCGACTATCGCAGGCTCGACCAACTCAACGAACGCTTTCCCGATGCTGCGATTCAAGCGTTCACTGCGACGGCTACACCGCGCGTCCGTGATGATATTGTCGAGCAACTGAGCCTGCGCGAGCCGGCGGTATTGGTCGGCGACTTCTTTCGCCCGAACCTGAACTATCGTGTGCAAGCCCGCGGCGATGTGTTTGGCGATATCCTGAAACTGATCGAAGAGCGGCCTCGGCTGGCGGGAATTGTTTATTGCATGCGTCGGCGCGATGTGGATGAACTCTCACAGTTTCTAAAATCGTCCGGAGTCGAGGCGGCAGGCTATCACGCGGGCATGTCCGACATCCAAAGAAGCCGCGTCCAGGATCGATTCGCCTCGATGAAAACCGATGTCGTCGTCGCCACGGTTGCGTTTGGCATGGGCATCGACCGGTCCGACATTCGCTTCGTCATTCATGCCGCAATGCCAAAATCGATCGAACACTACCAGCAGGAAACAGGCCGAGCCGGTCGCGACAACCTGCCGGCAGACTGCATCCTGCTCTACAGCGGTAGCGACCTCATGGCCTGGAAGCGGATCATGGAAAGGGACGGTGCTGCGGGTGTCGAAACCGCGATGCCGCTTCTGAATGCGATGGCTCGGTTCTGCACGGGCATCCGTTGTCGCCATAAGGCGCTGGTGACCTACTTCGGTCAGGCATGGTCGATTGATCGCTGTGGCGCTTGCGACATGTGCAGCGATAACGTAACCACGCTCGACGACTCCACCGTGCGCGCTCAGAAGATTATGTCGGCAGTGAAGCGCACGGGCGAGCGATTCGGTGCGGCGTATGTGTGCGAGGTTCTTCTCGGGAGCGAAACGCAATCGGTCCGGGAGCGCGGGCACGCGTCGCTAAGCACGTTCGGCATCATGGCCGACGACGACAAAAGCTCACTCATGGCGTGGGTCGATCAATTGGTCGATCAGGAATTGCTAATCAGAGACGGCGAATACCGCATCCTAAAAATAACCGAAGCCGGCTGGCGCGTGTTGCGATCGCAGGCCGAGGCGCGGCTCCTGCCGGTAAAGGAAAAGAAGCGAACGAAACGTCGCCAGCGCGTGGAACGCCCCTCCCGATCGTCTGATGCCAAAACCAATCGCCCCACCGGTACTGTTCCCGAAAGTGATTGCGAACTCGAAGAAGAACCGACCGCATTGTTCGAGCGACTGCGGGAAGTCCGCCT
>JAADIU010000173.1 GCA_013151185.1 Planctomycetota bacterium | reverse complement strand
TCCATCGCTTGACGTTCGGTTGTGGAGTGACCACACAAGCAAGAATCTCGCCGACCAAGGCCACTCTTGATTGAATCGGTGGCTCGGCCGGGTACGATGGATGCCTGAGGCGTTCATGATTGGGAAATCCCGGTTCAAGCACCCACCCCATCGGCTGCGGACCGCCGCCCCTTCGATCCGAAGCACGAGACCATTCAAGTTAGTTGAGAATTTCGAGCCGCAACCGAGGGGCAAGTGGATCAGATGCCAGATACGGACTTAGACGGCAACGCCCCCTCAAGGGTCACTCATCTCCTACGCGAGGCCGATTCTCGTATCTGGGAGCATCTGGAGCAGCATCGCGGCGACGGCCTGGGATTCATACCCAGTGATTTTCAGCTCGTCAACGCAGCCCTCGAACGGATTGTCGAGGAGCACCTCGCGCGAGGCCATCTGTTTTGTGAATGGGGTAGCGGATTCGGCGTGGTCAGTATGCTGGCTTCCCTGCTCGGCTTCGACGCATACGGTATCGAAATCCAATCGGATCTCGTGCTCGCCGCTGAAGACCTCGCTGCCTACACTCGGTGCGACGTGCGCTTCGCACATGGCTCGTTCGTGACTTCTTGCGATGAGGACCTGATCGCTACAGCCAAGCGTTCGTGGTGGCGCAGCACGGAAAGCAGCGCATACGAAGAATTCGATCTCGAACCAGAGGAATTCGACCTGTTCTTTGGATACCCCTGGCCGGGAGAGGAAGATTTGTTCGACGCGCTCTTCGTGCGGTATGCATCGGTCGGGGCTCTGTTGTTGACGTTTCACGAAACCTTCGGTGTTCTCGTCCAGCGCAAGACCTGCACTTCCGGCCCTCCTGCAGTGATCGGTTGGTACTAACCGCGGGGGCTGGCGTCACTCACGGCACTCCCCAGTCGAACATGTACGTCGACCGACATCGGGGTGTGGCGGTGTGACTCGCCAAATGTCGTACAGCCAATGGCGCTAATTTCACGTCGCGAGCAAGTCAATACGGTGCCGTTTTTCCCGTCGCGAACGTTGATATGGGGATGCCCAGGCTGCAACACGTCCTCGGCACATCGGCGTATTGTAAACTGGGATCGCGCGGCCACCTGCACGGAAGGGGCCGCCGATAACGGGAGAGTCGAAACTTGCAGAACTTGCAGAATGGGCAACGAATTCGGGTCGTACCGCATGACGGTCCAGCTGAATCGGGCGTCGTCGCTCTGGTCGAGGAACATGCGCCTGCGATTCCGTTGGCTCGGCCAGCTCGGGCCATACCGGCGAGCGATTACCCCGCAAGTGCGCCGTGGCTAAGTCCGGAGGGTGATGTTACTGGGCAGAACACTACGAGCATCAACTACGCGAGCTTCGGGGCGCGCGTCGCGGCGGCGGTAATCGACTTCGTCATCCTGCAGTCCGCGTCGATGCTAGTCCATGCAGTGTTTGCCGGGATGCTGCTGCGAAACTTGAGCACGACGACGATCCTCGCGGCCACAATTGGCCCCTTGGTCATCAGCGGCTCGCTTGCGTTCGTCTACAGCGTCTGGATGGAAAGCTCGACCTGGCAGGCAACGCCGGGAAAGATGATGCTTGGGATCAAAGTCGTCGATCTTGACGGTCAGAGGATCGGCCTCGGACAGTCGTCCTGGCGAAATCTGGCCAAGGGCTTGTCCATGCTTTCGCTGGGCTTTGGCTATCTCATGCCGCTCTGGACTGCTCGCCGTCAAGCGATGCACGATTGCACCACGAAATGCTTGGTCGTCCGCTCCGCGAACACGGCGTCGACCTGACGTCGCAGGCAATACGCTCGAAGAACGCCCCGCCCGCCGAGGAGGATCGGCGGACGGGGGCGAAGATGGCCAGCACGGGACGATGGTCCGAGGACACCGGATCGGGCAGCACGCGATAATCTAGGCATCTCAGCGCTGCGTCATGGTCGTACATAATGTAGTCGATTCGTCGATCAGGATGATCGGCAGGAAAGCTGAGAAGCGGTTGTTCCTTAGATAGCTCCCGCATCATGCAAGCAAGAATGCCGCGGCCTTCCGTATCACCGCGCTGCTTGGGATTGCGTTGAGATCGCCCGCAACAATCACCGGGCTCTCCAAATGATGCTCAATCAACATTCGCAACGATGCCAGCTCGGCCAGCCGCTTCGGCTGATCGATACGGTTGGTTCGTTCGACCCCGCAGTCAACCTCCTGGAGGGTGACGAGATCGGCATCGGCTTCGTGGATGACGTGCGCGATCCGGTCCAGGTCGATTCGGCCGTCCATGCCCTCGCCATGGTGGATGTTGTAGGTCAACATCCTGAGCGCTGGTTGCGTTGAAACGCAGCTCATCACACTTAGGGCGGCGACCGCCAGAACGATGGAAACAAGCTGCGTAAGTCTGGTCATCAGTGACAAATGCATCCTCTGCGAGTCGGAATGCGAACGGTCCACCAAATCGCGGCACCTCAGCCAACTTTGCACTCCAACTCTTCCCAGCGAGCATAGAGAATCTCCACCCGTTTCCTCGCAGATTCCAAATCCTCCCAGCGTTTTTGCGCCTCGACATGATCCGCGCCGACAGCCGGATCTTCAGTCGCCCTGGTGCATTGTTCTGCGCAGGCCTCCGCTTCCAGGATCGCCGCTTCCATCCCTCGAAGTTCCGTTTTCTCACTTGCGGTCAATTCCCCGTCATCAACTCTCCCTTTAGTCTTCTTCGATTTGCTGCGGCCGGAAGCGACCGTCTTTCCGCGCGTGGTCCCCGCCTGCTCAGCCTGCCACTGAGCACAGTCGACGTACCGGCCCACACGCCCGGAGCCGTTCAAACCCAAGACCTCCGTGCAAACGCGATCCAGCATGAACCGGTCATGGGTCACCAGCACAATCGCTCCAGGAAAACCGATGAGACTCTCCTCCAGCACATCGAGCGAGGCAATATCCAGATCGTTGGTTGGCTCGTCCAACACGAGAACATCTGCCGGTTGCAACATCAAACGGGCGATCAACACACGAGCCTGCTCACCACCAGAGAGATCCCCCACGGGCATATCAAGCTGACTCGTGGAAAAGAGAAACTGCTGTGCCCAGGCACTGATGTGAACGGTCCGTCCGCGATAATCGACACTTTCGTTGTCACCCGCCAGCGCCCATCGAAGCGTCACATCCTGCGGCAGTTCTTCACGATTCTGATCGAACACGACAACCCGCAAGTCGTCCGCCAATTCGATCGAACCTTTGTCGGGCGGCAAGACGCCAGTCAGCACGCGAATCAACGTCGTCTTCCCGCTCGCATTTGCGCCCAACAGCCCCACCCGCACACCGGGAGACAGCATCAGCGAAACATCATTGAATAACAGTTTCCCTCCAAGCGTCTTGGACAGTCCCTTCGCTTCCAACAGTTTTTTCGACTTGCGCCCCGTACTGTCGAAGTCGATCCCCGCCACCGTCGCCCGATTGTTGCGTTGCGATAGATCGCGAAGTTCGTCCTTGAGGCGATAGGCTTCTTCGATGCGCGATTTCGATTTCGTTCGGCGAGCCTTTGAATTCGATTTCAGAAACGCGTCCTCGCGCCTAACAATGTTCGTCAACTCGGCCTGCTGTGCCTGCTGCGCTTCCAGAAAACCCGTCCGCTTCTCCAGAAACATGCTGTAGTTACCGCTCACACTAAAGTAGCCGTCGGGGTAAACCGGGTTCAATTCCACAACGCGGCTCGTCACATTCTCCAGAAAATATCGATCATGGCTCACGGCGATGAATGAAAACGAAACGCCCATGAGCATTTTCTCAAGCCACGCAATGCCTTCCAGATCCAGGTGGTTTGTCGGTTCATCCATCAGGAGCAGATCGGGCTGCTGAATGATCTCTCTCGCCAGCGCTAATCGCTTGCGCCAACCACCGGACAACTCCTCCACTCGACCATCCGGACGCTCAAAACTAAACTTGCTCAGAATGATCGCCACCTGCGTATCGCGTTCGTATGCCTCCATGTGTTGATCGCCCAACGCATCCGCCAGCACCGACGCCACCGTAGCGCCCGTCGGGAACCGATCCTGCTGAGGCAGAAACCCGATCCGAGCTGACCGACGACGATTCACCTCGCCGCTGTCGATCGGCTCCAAGCCAGCCACGATTTTCAAAAACGTGGTCTTGCCAGCCCCATTGGGACCGAGGAATCCCACGCGCTCATTATCGGCGAAGCTGACGGAGAGGTCGTCGAAGAGTGTGTGTGTCCCAAAATGCTTTGAGATCGCGTGACATGTCACCAATGTGCCCATCGTTTCCTACCCACCTGCGAACAGTTCAACCGTCCGTCACGAGTCGGCAGTGGTTCACCTTGGTTTGCGGGTGACACTGGCGGACAAGCCGCCAGTGGCACTCAAAGTGAACTACTACCCACGAATCGAGCGGCGCAGCGATTTTTCCGGGACCCTAAGTAACAGACAACCAACTTGTCGCGCTTCACCAAGGCGTCGTCCACGAGCATATCTGAGTCGATCCGCAACACAAGCGGACGTTGGAGTGTTCTCAATCCACATGGGGCGTGCCGTTTCTCCCTCCTTCCGCCTCGCTCTGGAAGACGTTTCACGAAGTCGTCATGCGCCGCGTTTTCTCACGCTCCATCTGGCGTGATCGTTGATGAGTTTGGCGCAGACCCATTGGCGAACGCGCTTCGGATGCATGTTGGATGCTTTTTGGTTGCGCTCTCCTTAGATTCTTCTAAGGAGGCACCGATTTGCGCCTTGGGGCGTCGTTGTCGAATGCGGTATCATGCAGTCCTATGCGACGTGCGCGTGCTGGTTGAGCATGTCGTTCATATCTGTTTTGTGGGTCGTGAGTGCCTGTGTGGTGAAGTGTGCTGCGCTTTGGATTTGGAGACGTCGGCACGTGCCTATCTATAGAGACGGTCACGCCAGTCGGGTAAGGCATCAGTGTGTGATGAAATCACGCAATCAGGAGGAGTCAAGGGCATGAGACTTACACAGAAGGCAATGGCAGTCCTTTTCGGTGTCACCGCATTGAGCACCGGTGGCTTGGGCACGTTAACGACACACGCCGACGAACTTGACCAAGCGGCGCCGCTGATCGCGAAACCTTCGGCTGTCGTTGACGCACAATTGCAAATCGATCCAACGTACTGGTTTCTACAGGAGCCGGTCCAGCAAGGTGCTTTGCCCGGATCGGTCGACACGATCGCCGTGCCTGCAAACAGAAACCCGCTGCTGCATGATGTGCTCGTTCACATGAAGCCCACGAACCAGCGAGGCACCCTTGAGCGGTATCAAGACGTTCGTCACCACCAGAGGAGGCAAGGTCAAGTACGAATACGGCGCCGTCCTTCCCAACGTGATGGCTCTGCGCGATCTGACGGACGCGGATGTGGAAGCGTTGAAGAAGCTGCCCGGTGTCGTGCGGATCGAGGAGGACATGTACCACCCGAATGTCGTCAAGCTCGACGAAGCCACGCCCACAATCAGCGCTTTGCAAAGTCAACTCACGACAGCCGGGCACAGCGTGGATGGAACCGGAATCCGTGTGTGCGTCTGCGATACAGGCATCGACATGGACCACACCATGTACTCCGCCCGGATCGACACCGCCGCCAGTTGGGATTTCGCAAACAACGACTCCAATCCGGATGACGATCACGGTCATGGCTCGCACGTTGCAGGCATCGCGGTCGGTCGGACCGGGCTGTCGGTCGATTTCGGGTGTGAAGGCTCGGAGCCTCTGCAGGGCGTTGCGCCAAACGCGACGTTGATCGGTGTGAAGATCTTGAATTCTGCGGGTGGTGGAACCGACAGCGACATCATTGCCGGAATCGATCACTGCGCCGATCAGAGTCCGTCAGGTGGTCGGGCAGATGTCATCAATCTGAGCATCGGCACGGGTAACTTCAGCGGGACATGCACACACTCATGGGCGGTCGCCTGCAACAACGCAGTCGCCAATGGTGTTGTCGTCGTAGCCGCTTCGGGCAATGAAAACAACAGTAACTCGATGGGCTCACCCGCGTGCGGCGTGGACGTCATCGCTGTCGGGGCGACTTACAAAGACGACTACCCCAACTGCGAAGACGGAACTTCCAATTTCAACTGGGGCATTTGCACCGACAACAGTCCATCGCTCGATCAGATCGTTTGCTTCAGCAACCAGAGTGACCTGCTGGACGTAGCTGCACCGGGGTCCATCATCATGTCCGCCAGCAACGCTGGAGGAGGGACTTCGTTGACCGGCAAGAGCGGGACGAGTATGGCTTCGCCGGCTGTTGCGGGCCTTGCTGCATTGATCCTCGACGCCGATCCGACCCTCACGCCTGCACAAGTTCGCCAGATCATTCGCGACGGTGCCGACGATCTGGGTCCTCCCGGCTTCGACCGGGCATATGGTTATGGTCGCGTCAATGCGATCAACTCGCTGAACCTGGTCGTACCTTGTTCAATCAACGCAGATTGCGATGACGGTCAGTTCTGCAACGGTTCGGAAACCTGCGACGCGGGTAGCTGTCTCGCTGGCGCCGATCCTTGCCCAGCGCAAGGGTGTGACGAGGTGAACAACCAGTGCGTTGCCGCACCCTCTGTCATTTACGAATGGAACATGAACTCCGATCCTGGCTGGACGATGCAGGGGCAGTGGGCGTACGGCACACCGACCGGCAACGGCGGGGAGTTTGGTGGTCCCGATCCGTCGAGCGGGGCAACCGGTTCCAACGTGATCGGCTATAACCTTAACGGCGACTACGCCAGCAATTTGGCGGAGACGCATCTGACAACAACCGCGATCGACTGCACCAATCTGGTTGGCGTGTCTGTGGCGTTTGAGCGTTGGCTTGGCGTAGAGGTGTCGACTTACGACCACGCTTACCTTCGCGTCAGCAACGACGGCAGCAACTGGACGAACGTGTGGCAGAACGGTTCCGAAGTCGCTGAGTCGTCCTGGGCGTCATTCCAATATGACATCTCCGCAATGGCGGACGGCCAGGCTACGGTCTTTCTGCGGTGGACGATGGGCACGACGGATGGTTCATGGCAGTATTGCGGGTGGAACATCGACGACGTGCAGATCATTGCGTCGAATCTTGGTGGCGGCGCGACATGCAGCGACGGCCTCCAGAACCAGGGCGAGGATCGCATTGACTGCGGTGGACCTTGTCCAGCCTGTACGTGTACATCCGACCCCGCGTGCGACAACGGCTTGTTCTGCGACGGCGCGGAAACGTGCGATGCGTTCGGCGTATGCCAAAACGGAACTCTGGTCGATTGCAATGACAGCGTTGGTTGCACGGCTGATTCGTGCAACGAAGGCACCAATTCATGCGACAACACACCCAACAACGCGAACTGCGATAACGGCTTGTTCTGCGATGGTGCCGAAACGTGCGACGCGGTGTCGGATTGCCAGCCGGGAACGCCGATAAATTGCAGCGATGGGGTAGGCTGCACGGATGACTCCTGCAACGAAGGTACCAACTCGTGCGACAACGCGCCCAACAACGCAAGCTGCGACAATGGCTTGTTCTGCGATGGCGCTGAAACATGCGATGTGCTGCTCGACTGCCAAGCCGGAACAGCGGTAGATTGCAACGACGGCGTCGGCTGCACACTTGATTCGTGCAACGAAGGCACCGATTCATGTGACAATGCACCCAAC
>JAADIU010000208.1 GCA_013151185.1 Planctomycetota bacterium | reverse complement strand
TCGTGAACCCTCCATGAATCAACATGAAGCATTTTACACGCGAATACGATGTTTGATATCGCTAAACTGAGTTCTTTAGCAGCCTGCTAGAAGCACGGAACATCGCAGTACAGCAAGCAATGACGCATCAGGCCGGATTGCTCCGGCCTTTTTTACGCGCCGGCTTTAAGTGAACCACTGCCGTTAGGCCATGGGAGGCGGACTTGTCCCGCCGTCGGCACGATCGGCGAATGCATCGAGCCAGCGGAGAAATGCGCTTTTGGGCGCAAATGGATGCTTCTTGCACAGTCTGGCGACCGAAGCAATTTGATCCGATGTGCCAGCGTTGCTTTGGGGCAAGGGTACAGGAGAACTTGGCGACGGCGTGCGACATTGACCCAGCGCAGTTTTCGTAACCGGTGCAGTCTTACTACCCAGCACGGTCTTGGTACCCGACGCGGTCTTGGCGGTTCCGGACATGACTCTAACTCCCCAATGTGCATACCCCGTGGAATTGCGAGAGCAACGCAGGGCAGGCGACCCAATAGCCCATGGAAAGATGACCCATCTACTATGACAAGTATACAACATGCATCGGACTGCGGCTTGCTCAACTTTTGGGATTCCAAAACCGAACGACGACGAATTGATCCCCCTCGATATTCGCATGCGCCAAAACACGCCCCCGTACCGCATTGCGCATGAGTGATATTCCCTTTCCACAGCACGCGGAAACGCCATCGCCCCCAATGATCAGGGGGGCAGTGAAAACATGCGCCTCATCGATCAAACCGGCATCGGCAAATGAGCCGATCAACTGTCCCCCGCCTTCGAGAAGCACATTGGTCATGCCCATGGCTCCGAGACGCCGCAGTGCATCCGCAGGGCTCACCCGGCCTTGCTTCGAGCGGCAAGCAACAACACGCACGCCCAGCTTTTGAAGTCGCGATGTTTTTGATAAGCGACGACGCCCCGCCTCGATTGTCGTCATCACAATGGTAGGAACGTCTTTGGCGAAACGCACCACGATCGATTTTTCCGAGATGCGGAGTTGGCTGTCGAACACAATCCGCTGCGCGATCCGCCGCGGGCGAACGTCGCGGGCGGTCAGTTGCGGGTCGTCCATCTCGACGGTTCGCGCACCGACAATCACACCATCCACATAGCCGCGAAGTTCATGCACGCGTTTGCGGGCATCGGGTCCGGTGATCCACTTTGAATCGCCGGCTCCCGTTGCGATTTTTCCATCAAGGCTCTGCGCCCACTTGGCGATCACGAAAGGTCGACGACGCAGCAACAAGCAGAGGTACGGAGCGTTCAACTGCTCCGCTTCAAACTGCATAAGCCCGTGCAGGGTTTCGATACCGGCATTTCGCAGGGCGGAAAATCCCCCGCCAGCCACCTTCGGAAAGGGATCGCGATGGGCAGCGATGACGCGCTTCACCCCCGCTTTGATCAGCGCAGTTGTGCATGGAGGTGTCTTGCCAACATGGCAGCAGGGTTCGAGCGTCACATAAGCCGTTGCACCTGCGGCTTGTTTGCCCGCTTTCTTGAGCGCGTCGATTTCAGCATGGGGACCGCCGAATTTGCGGTGGTATCCGCCTGCAACGAGTCGGCCCTCTCGAACGATCACACAGCCGACCATCGGATTGGGTTCAACCCTGCCGCGTCCCTTTTGTGCAAGCACCAGCGCCTTCGCCATGAACTGGCGGTCGCTCTCGGAGAATTGAACTGTTTGGTTCCTGGGCAATTGGAGTCAGACAAAATCAGGCCGAAGCGTCAGGACGCAGAAACCGCTTGCGAATCCCCGGGCGGAGGACGCTGAAACCAGAAAGAGAGAAGCAATAAAGAAACGCCCACCACAAGCAGCGCGTCGGCGACATTGAAAATCCACTTCCATATCGGATTGCCGAAAGCCTCCGGAGTGATCCGCAAAAAATCGCGCACGACGCCAACGCTCTTCACGTCGCCTTTGATCGAAGTTTTCTTGAACGCCCGATCGCCACCCGTCATCCACCAGAGCCTGATGTGCAACAGTTCATCGCGGCCGCCCTCGATCACAGTGCCCAACATGGAAACCGTCTCGCCGGAATTGTTGGTCTTCACCTTGACCAGATCATAGTGATGATACACACGATCGTGAAGGTTGCCCAAAGCACCCGCCAATATCAAGCCCAACGCGATGTGGACCACGCGCTGACGAGGATGACTACCGGAAAACAGGTACAACACGAATCCCAACGCAACAAGGGAAGCACCGATGAATAACCACACCAACCCGGAGCCCATACCGAACAACGCGCCGGAGTTGAGCGAAAGCTGCATGTCCAGCAAGCCGGGAACCAAGGTGTGCGCTTTGTTGGGAGCCAGCGTGTCGAACGCCCACTCCTTCGACCACAGATCTGCAACCAAACCAACGATCGCAACGATCCAAAGTCGCAGGTGCGCGGGGACACTCCTCAAAGCGTTGGCGTTACATTCGTCGGCGGGAGGCGGTGCGACCACTTCTCCGATTGGATTATCCACGTAAGGGAACTCCAGGACATACACCTTGCAGGCCAAAACTTACGCCTCGCAGGCCAGCTACCTGCGTTTGGCTTCAAGCTGCCGCGCGTATTCGATGCTGTACTTGGCCCACGGTTTCGCTCGCAATCGAGCGACGGAAATCGGTTGAAACGTTTCCAGGCAGACGCCATAGATTTTGTCTTTGATGCGCACCAACGCATCGTCGATTTGCCGAACAAGCTCGCGTTCGTTGGCGATCAGCCCGATGGTGAAGTCCTGCTCCCAATTGTCGGAACCGATGTCGGCCATGTGGATGGGAACGTTGGACAGATCACCCGACGACTCCTGACGCGAACGCCCCAACGCATCGCGCGTGAGCATGCGAACATCACCCATCAACTCGCGACGCTTTTCGAGCAACAACTGGCGAAACGTAGCCAACTGCTTCGTAGACAGGCGTGTCTTTGGGATTTTCGGAGCGACGTATACTTCGACCGGATCGCTGTTCTTGCTGGCAGGGGCTAACGCTCGATTGGTCGCGGTGCTGCGTTTCTTGGGCGCCGCCCCGCGTGCCAGCTTTGGAGCAGCCTTCTTCACGGTTTTCTTGGCGGTCTTCTTGACGGCCGCCTTCTTTGACGCAGTCTTCTTGCTGACTTTTTTCTTTGCGACCTTTTTTCTTGCGACTTTTTTGGTAACGACTTTCTTCTTCGCGACTTTGCTTCGCGCAGCTTTCTTTGCGCCGGTTCCGGTCTTGGTTCTGCCCGCCGATTTCTTCTTGGATTTAGCCCTCACAGCTTTCACTGTCTTGGCAGAACGAGAGCCTTTCAGGGTCGCTTTCGCCGACGCCTTCTTCCTGGACGCTGCGGATTTTTTTGTCTTGGCCAACGCCGATCTCCATCGACCCGAAATTCCGATCTCTACTGACCCAGAAACGCTGTAACCTATTGTCAATAAAGGGCTCAAAAAGGCTCCGAGCCCCGAAGTATAGGTCCGAAAACCAGGGGTGTCAAGCGGAACAACTGTCCGTTATTGTCGATCAGAGGGGGGATTCTTGAGGTAGATTTCCAGCACCGATTCACCGGTCACCTCACGTGGAATCTGAACGACAAGCCGTCCGTCGGAAGTCCGTGCAACCTGTTCGTGGACCGCGTAGTCAACATAAACCCACGCTTCTTTTTCGTTCACGCCTTCGACACAGAACACGGGATTGATCAACGCCTGCCCACTGCCGTCAAGCTTGACATGGATTTGATTTGCGTTCGGTTTGAGCATGAACGCACCAAGCCGCTGGTTGAATCCATCGCCATCGGGATCACCCTTGCTGACGAGTTGCAATTCGCCCACCGTCACTTCAACGTTCATCTTGCGAGAATACCCGACCGCCTGCGCTTCTCGATTCGACTGGCTGCAATTCCCCTTCGGCCAAATGGAAAGCAGGAACGATGCCCGATGCGTTGGCCGATCGACGATTCCTCCATACGCTGCGACGCTGACGCTCTCGGAACGCGCGTCCGTAAAACCGCGAAGCTGAGGATACTGACGGCTATTGTGCATCACCCAAAGCAAACCCGTTTCGGTCGACGGCTCTGCAATCCACGCAAAGGAAAGGTGCTGCAACATCGGCTCGCCGTGCAAACCCGTCGGTTCGTGTTTTCCGGCGACGGTGTTTCCGACCAGTTTTCGACTCACCACCATCGCGAGGAACTCGGGCTTGAACTCGCCATGCTCGGTCGTGCATTCAACCGTCACATAGATTTGCCCCGTTGGGTAAATGGCGTACGTCCACCGTTGAAATGGAACGTTGCGATCGTCCGCGTTCTGGATCGACTCGGGGAAGGACCATGTGCATTCCACAACCACAACGACATCGTTGGCTTCAAGCACGCGCTGCCGCGCCGCAACGAGACGACCCAAAGATGAATACCCGCGCGGTGAAGATGGAATTGCCGGGTCAAAATCCGAGTCCGGATCGGTCAAGACCACGGGCATCGGCCCCAACGATCCCGCTGACCCAAGAAGATTGACCTTTCGGGAAGCGTCTCGGTCGAGTGCATACCAGCGCACGATTTGGCCATTGCCGAAACTCAGCTCAAACCGCCCCGCTGCCCCCACGTTGATGTGACGGCCTTCGCGCTCGACGTAAAGCCGCCCCTTGTCCGCACGCGGCTGACCGGATATGGCGAGGCGATTGTCCGCAAGCATGATGTCATCAAAAAACAGTTCGACGGGTGCGGCGAGCCCTGGGATTCGCCATTGAAGACGCTGTACGTCGGACAAATCCACCATCGGTGCAGCGTCCGCAAGATCCAGATGCAAACGGTTCCATCCTTTTTCCAAGGGCATCGAGGAGATGGCTTCCGACTTCGATTCATCACTGCCCGAACCGATGGCCAACTCCAACTCAAGACCGGCAAGCGGGGAGTAAACACTGGCCAAGAGCAACCGGTAGTCTCGCCAATCACTCGCGAGTGGACGGCTTGTGGCGTTTCGATTGTCGGTGATCAAGACGTCGGCAGAGGATCGTAGAACGCATCGAAGGCCCATCGCACCCGTGGCTTGGATGCCGCTCTTGCGATTGCGTTTTGGTTGCTTCGCATCAGGCGGACCCTCCAACGTGAACAGCTTGCGATGCTCCGCACGTTCAAAGTCGGCAATGACGGTGTAGCGATCGGCGATCAAATCTGGATAAGCGCCCATCAGCCGTTCGGGAGAAACGCCCGGGTCTCGACCAAGCGAACCCTTCGCGCAGCCGCCAACGCAAACCGGAATCAGGACCAGTGCGACGATCGCATGTAATCGTTTAGTGTGCTGAGAAGTTCCGGGGGAATTGATACTTGGGGACGGTGCGGGGAGAAAGTTGGGTCTCTTGATCCGAGTCACGAATAGCCACTCTCCTGCCCCGGCGCGCGGGCTCCGACTGAAACCCGCGCGTTGAACCGCCGCAAAAACTGCCCGGGACTGGAATCGAACCAGCACGCCCTTGCGGGCACATGGCCCTCAACCATGCGCGTCTGCCAATTCCGCCACCCGGGCTGACTTTCTACCCGGTCCTGACCGGCCAAACCTGACTGTGGCCGAATCCGATTGGATAGAGCGACGCATGCTAAGATTGTGGGCAAAAACTGTCAACACGGACATTCAATGGTGAATGTCGCACGCCTTGAGCAGTTTCGACTCGCCGCAAATCAAGGAAAGATCAAGGAAAGACAGACGTTGAAATGGTGTGCCACGGGTGAGTGGGCGTGTGATGCGAACGTTGACCGTCTGAACAAGCCCGTTCGCTAAGAGCCGGCGTCCTCTTTCACAGGAGGAGTGACTCTGCGCGACTGCAAGGACGCCGGCATTGAAACGAGGGCAGGAGGGCTCGCAAGCCCTCCAGCCAAAACGCTCCCCACCCGCCCCCACGCAGGCCAGGATTCTGTTAAACCAGTGACGTCCTTGAGCAATTCGATCGGCCACTTCACTCGACCGAAGGCAACTCAGCGAATCACCGCCGGGCGTCACCTGATCGCTCTCTCTGCAAGTAAATAGCACAACGATCGGGGAATCTGACAGGGATTCCCACAATCGCCAGCCACACGCGCAGCGCGATCGCAAACGCCGATCTGATGTCGAAATCGTGTCAGAGGATTGAGCGAAATGTGGTCGAAGCCAACCGGGGAATGGGCAGATTCTCACCATCGGGCACACAACAAGCCGCTTCGTCCCAGACGCCCGCCAGCTTTCGCGAGAACGCCTGCGTCGAGAAGTCCTTCTCGACGCGATCACGGGCAGCCCGCCCCATTTTCGCCCGAACAGATGGGGCAGCGAGCAGGGCCTTGATTTCCCGAGCAAGTTGCAGCGGATCGCACGGATTGACCAGAGCGGCTTCCACTGCGTCGGTCACTGCTTCGGGGATTGCACCGACATTCGTAACAACAGAAGCAACACCCGCCGCCATCGCTTCCAGGAGTGCCATGGGCTGACCCTCGGCGCGGCTTGGCAGTACGAACAGGTCGGCTGACCGGAGCATCCGATCCACGGCTGCGTGCGGAAGCGATCCATGAAACGAAACACGATCGGCCAATTCAAATTGATGCGCCAACGCCTGGAGGTGAGCCTCCCTTTGCGGTGTCCCACCCCCGACAATGTGCAGGGCAAACTGTTTGCGCATCGGGCTCGGAAGGGATGCGTAGGCAACGATCAAGTCCTCGACGCGCTTTGATTCCGAAAGGTCGCCCACGAACACGACGCCACCGCCCCGTCCGACTTGTTCATCCGATGCGTGCGAATCGAGAACGTCTACCGCATTGGGCAGGATCGCAATTTTCATACCCGCAACCCGTCGCGTGAGATTGGTTCGCCAACGCTCTCCAAGAACGACGACGCGCTCGGCTTTGCGCAGTGAACGCGAGACCCACCACTTTCGGACTCCTGACAGCGAAGCGAGAAACGCATCGAACAGGCCTCCGTGAATGTGCAACACATAACGATATCGAAGTAGCCGACACACAAAGACATCGACGAGCGTGCGATAGAACGTCAGGTAACTGCATGTGTGGATGTGGACCACGTCGGGCTGGTGCGCACGAAGTGATCGCACCAAATCAACAAGCCGACGCGCGTGTGATCGCAGCGCCGAAAAAATGCTGCGATCGACCGGTGTATCTTTCGTCGTGTCGCTGGTCGCAATATCGAAATGGGATGCGTCCATGTTGTGGACCGTCATCCGAGCCACCTGCCCGATACCGCCCACCGCGGTCATCGGTCCAACCACCAACACCTTGGTGCGGCGATGGTGATCGGCGAGGCTGCGTTTGGTTTGCAAGAATTCGGCGTTTGCCATTTCGATCTGCACGTTCACAAGAGAAGCCACAAGAAAGGCGTTGTCGTCCACCGTGGATATCGTCCATCGATGAACCAACCCTTCACGTTGAAGTGCGTGTTTTTTTGCAGATTTTGATGGTATCTGG
>JAADIU010000311.1 GCA_013151185.1 Planctomycetota bacterium | reverse complement strand
GGTCGTCGAACAAGCCCAACGCCATGATCGCGGTTCCGCCAATCAGAATGCCCAACATGACTGGATCGGAAAAGGGCAACGGAGCGGCTGTCTTCCATACGTCGAGGCGCGCCATCCACCAGATCCCGAACAGAATCCCGCCCGCCCACGCGAGATAGATCGCCACACCGCCGAGGTAAGGAATGGGTTGCTTGTGGGGTTTGAGCCAGTCGTCGGGACGATCGACGACCTTGAGACGCCTGGCGATGGCGCGGCACAACGGTGTCGCCAACAGCGAAATGCCGAACGACACGAGAAGAACGGGCCAGTACGCGCTGACGATATCCTTCAACGACAACATCTCTTTCGCCGCCGCCAGCACGATCGTCACGCCTCCGTAAACCCGAGTTCGCCAAGCCCAAAGCCCAACGCAAGCCCCTACTATGATGGAGAGTCGTGGCGGTGTCCAGATTGCGGGGGCAGGCGTCGGGCGGGCGGTCACCATTGCGGATTACAAAGGCGATTGCACAACCTGCCCGTCATACGCCAGCGCCATGCCTGCCGGCAAATTCTCGTTCGTCTTTTTGTGGCCAAGGGCGTGCGCGATGTGCGTAAAATACGTTTGCTTTGCACCGATACGAGCCGCCATCGCGACGGCTTCCACGAGATTAAAGTGCGTGGGATGGGGCTTGTCGCGTAGGGCGTCGAGTATCAACACGTCGAGATTCTGCAAACGCTTCATCGAATCGGGCGGAATCACGTTGCAGTCTGTGCAGTAGGCGATATTTCCGAAACGGTAACCCAGCACCGGAAGTGGACCGTGCATGAGCGGAATCGGAAGGATCGATGCACCGCCAATATCAACCGGCGCATCGTCGATGGGATGCAGATTCAGCGATGGTTTGTACGAGGGGTAATCGCAGTCACCGTCGAATATATAGGCGAACGTCTTGGAGATGGCATCAAGTGTGGGCTTGGACCCATAGCAGTCGATCGCCGATTTGCTCAACCAATTGAACCGCCGAAGATCGTCCATTCCCATGACGTGGTCAGCGTGTGCGTGGGTGAAGAATACCGCGTCCAGATGGCGAACGTCGTTGGCGACGCATTGGAGGCGTAGTTCCGGAGGCGTGTCGATCAGAATCGTCTTTCCGGCGGTCTCAACCAGCACACTGGGCCGCGTCCGCTTGTCGCGCGGGTCGCTCGATGTGCAGACCCCGCAATCACAACCGATCATAGGCACCCCGTGAGACGTACCAGTGCCCATGAATGTCACTTTCGCGGCTTGGTTGGTAGGCATCATGGTTCCCCCGTGGACGCACCCGCCCAAAGTTGACGGTCGATTTCCTGCCTGCTACCGTCCCGTCCATGTTGCAGGCCACCCACGCAAACCGAACGATTTCGACCCGAACCAGCCCGATGGGGCTGGCCTTGCTGATACTGATATGCCTGTCTGCGGTGGGCTGCAACCGGGCGAACCGCATCGACAGCCCAAGTGTCGCAGACGCGGTCGCCCAACGATACAAAGAACCCCGCCGCAAGGACACCGCCCCGCCCAATGCGAACGGGCAGGAGGCTCCAGCCGCACGTCGGAGATCGGTGTCGACGGGCCTGTCGCTGGCGAATTCGGAGGCTAACAGGAAGGATAAAAGCGGTACCCTCGCAACGGTCAACGGGCGCGCTATCAGTCGCGATCGCGTCTTTCAAATGCTGCTGGCGGGCCACGGGGTGAACGTATTGGAGCGGTTGGTGGTCCTCGAGCAGGCCAAGCGCGTGTCGAGCGAGCTTGGCTTAAATGTGACCGACGTGGACGTTCAAACCGAGTACGACCGTCGCCTCAAACGGATGCTTTCGCCACTGGAAGCCGCCGATCAAAATGCCGAGTTCGACCGCGAAGAAGCCGAGCGATTGCTGCACAGCGTGCTGCAAGGTCGCAATATTTCGATGGAAGAGTATCTCGCCTCGATCAAGCGAGACGCATATCTGCGGGCCATCGCGTTCGACCGGATGCGTTTCTCCGACGAGGACTTGCAACGCGAGTACGACGCCCACTTCAAGGAAAGGGCCCAGGTTCGCCACATCCAGCGACCCACCCTAGCCGAAGCGAGGCAGGTCGCACTCATGTTGCAGGATGGTTTGGATTTCGCCCAAGCTGCCAAGCAGCACAGCGCGAATTTGCGCACCGGACCGTCCGGCGGATCGCTGCGTCCCTTTGGTCGAACCGATGCCCGTGTTCCGAAAGCCCTCCGGGAGGCTGCGTTCGCACTCGAACCGGGACAGGTGTCCGATCCCGTTCGGGTTGACGGCTGGCATCACTTGGTCAAACTTGAGAAAACTTTGATCGACCCGTCCGCCGATTGGAGCGAGCACCGGGCACAGCTTCAGCATCGCCTCCAGGAGCAGCATGTGAACGCCCGATTGAAGCGTCTTTACAGAACGCTCCTCGACGAAGCCGATATACGAATCAACGATCCGAAGCTCGCCAAGCAGTACGCGAGCCGGCGGTCGCAGCGGGGCCAATGAACGTTAGAATGGCAATTAAACACCAGAAGGGCCATTTGGTGCCCTGCGACGATCGACGTACTTGCGGCATCCATCAAGCGGGAGTCGCGGAGGAGGCACGGTGACGAGCGGAATGTATCGGGCAATTTTGTTTTTTGGCTATCCGGGCTGTGGTAAGGGCACACAGGGTGCGGCTCTTGCGGGACTGCCACATTTCTTCCACCTCGCGATGGGCGACATCTTCCGCGGATTGGACAAAGAAAGCGAGATTGGCCGCGAATTTTTGTCGTACTCAACGAAGGGGATGTTGGTCCCCGATGAGCTGACGGTTCGTTTGTGGTGCCAGCATGTCAAAGACTTGGTGTCGGCGGGCGAGATCGATCCCGAATACCACACGCTGCTGCTCGATGGAATCCCGCGCACACCGTCACAGGTTGAACTCATCGCAGGGTTTCTTGATATTCTCAAGGTGGTCCATCTGAACATGACCGACCATGACAAGCTGGTCAAGCGTCTGCGTCTTCGCGCGTCAAAATCAGGCAGACCTGACGACGCCAAGGAAGAAGTCATCCTCAACCGGATCAAGGTCTACCAAAAGTCAACGCGCCCGGTGCTCGAATGTTACGACAAAGATTTGATCGTCCACATCAACGCGGATCAAACACCCTTAGCCGTGCTGCGAGATATCTGCGAAGCCATCGACCCGGTACTCAAGACCGGCATCTAGTAGTTCGTAGGGGGCGTCCCGGACGCACCGAATGAATCAGCGCGACATAGTGCGGCTTGCTGGACTGTGTTGCGACCCGCTCCCCGTAGTCAATAATAAGTGGTAAGCGTGCGGTGGTGCGGTTCGGTCACCTTCGGCGATCTTGCCCTGAGCCACAGCGTGTAGTCCAGTTCCCATGCGTCGATGTCGTGCCCAAGGCGTTTGAGTTCCCGAACCAACCGGTCCCCGATCCAGATGGTGGCTGCACGAAGCTCCACCTCCTGCGGTGAACCCGCTTCGATTTCCTGCTCGTCATCCACGGTCGCCGCCAATTCCGGCGTGAGGACGATGGCACCGATATGCCTGAAAAGCTGCGGAAGTCGGTAGTCGGCAAACACCGTGAGCTGCAACAGCCCACACAAACCGTCCAGCCCGTTTCCTCGAAACGTCCGGTGAATGTCGGCGACACATATTTGAGCGCGCTTGAGAAAGCTGACCGGTGCGCCGCTGTGTTGCGCAACATCGCAAAAGGATGGAAACGCATCGGCGATGACATCTGCGATGCGGGCTGCATGGGATTGAGCGCCGTCGATGACGTTGACAAACTGACCGCCGAAACGATCCAAAAGCACCTCGCCGGTTTCGACCATGATGTCGCGGCGATGCTCGGGCAGTGGAATTGCACCGGACCCCGCAAAAATTCGTTGCACGTCATCGGAGGTCGTTTGTCGCCAGCGGTTTGCATCAAGCCATTCGCGGTCTGCCGCTACCGCTTTCAAGATGCTGGCGATCATCGCGTAGGTCCGCGTCCACTTGCGTCCCCCAAACTCAACCTCCCAGCCGCCCTCAGACCAGAAGCAGAAGTTGAGCGCATCACAGAGGAGGCAGAAGTTTGCGCACGCCGCACGGTCACCTCGAAACAGCAAGGCGTCATCCTCGGGACCGGAAATGAGCGGCGCCTCGAACAACTCAGCCGCAAATCGCTGCACCGCACCCTCGTCGATCGTGAGGTGTCGCAATCGCCCCACAACCCTTTCTGCGGACGGCAGGACAGATGCAATTTGATGATCTCGATCCACCGAAGCACCCCCACGCAGAACAGATTCCGACGGCGCAGAAAACACGCACCCCTAAGAGCGGGTGCGCTGATTGAATGCAAAGATTTCGGAACCGCCGGCCCGCGACCACGGACCAAGATCCGATGGACGCACGGTAGCAATGCTGTTCCTGAGACATAGCTATTCCAGAAACGCGGCTATTCCTGAAACGCGCCGGGATCGAGCATTTCGCGTTTATCCTCGACCTCTTTCATGTCCTCGGCCTCGGCAAGCGGGGGCTTTTGCGCGTCGATCACCGGCCAATCGGGTGTGTACTTCACGTTGATCTCGACGTAGTCCGCCCATTTTTCCGGCAGGTCGTCCTCGGCGAAGATGGCCTCGGTCGGGCATTCCGGAACGCAAAGCCCACAATCGATGCAGACGTCCGGATCAATCACGAGAAAGTTAATGCCCTCGTGAAAGCAATCGACCGGGCAAACGGCAACGCAGTCGGTGAATTTACAAGCAACGCAAGGCTCAGCCACAATGTGCGCCATATCTCGATTCTCCAATTTAAGGAACGGTCGGCGATCCGCACCCTACAAACCATGAATACATCTGATCACATGAAAACATCTGACCAACTGTGCCAACAAGAACACCACAACAATCTTGCGATGATTCTAGTGTCCTCGGCTTGACGACGGTAGCGAATCCAACCTCATTTTTCCACCCCATTTTTTCAATACAACAGTAAACCCGGAAGCGCTTGTCTGAACTGCCCGCCCGTCCTATATATACGCCCGTGTCTCGACATCACCGATTTGTTGGATCGGCCAAACTTCTCTCGCTGCTCACCATGGCGTCGCGTCTCCTTGGCGTCGTTCGGGAGATGGCCTACGGATACTGCTTCGGAGCCAGCCCTCTCCTCAGCCATTTTCGCATCGCATTCCAAGTCCCAAACCTCGCCCGCCGCCTCTTCGGCGAAGGTGCGTTGACCTCTTCATTTATCCCCGTGTTCACAAAGTGCCGGCAGACAGAAGGTGACGACGCGTCCAAGCGATTGGCTGGGGGCGTGCTGACGTTGGTGGTCGTCATTCTGACCGCAGGCACGGTGCTGGCGGAGATCGGTTTGCTCATCGCCGAATCACTGCGACCACACCCAGCCGTGCGACTCACCATGATCCTCATG
>JAADIU010000103.1 GCA_013151185.1 Planctomycetota bacterium | reverse complement strand
AAGCACAAAGCCGGAAATCGTTGAGAACGGATCATAGTAGCACCGAGTGCTGTACGAATCCGTGTACTCTGCCGACGAACGTGCATCCATAAAGAGGCTGTCCGTGCATGCGCTCCCGTTTTGCATGAAGCGGTACTCGAAGTTGACTCCACAGAATTTATTCAGCATCTATTCAGCCATTGTCGGCTTCATCGCGCGGGTTGCGATGTAGGTTGGCATGTGTTGGCTTAGTGGGTTGCTTGGGTCGCTGTCCTCGAACAATGCGGTTAGTACGAACCCGGCTTGCAGTTGTCCGCCGAGTTGGTCTTCGAGTGTGTGGCCGAACATCAACGGGTCTGATTTATCCGTAAACGCTTGGCGCTCCGTGGGGGTGATGTCGGTCAGTTCTGAATAGGGTAGCCGATGGCGAATGATGAGCTTGCCCTCTTCGCGTTTCGTCGCATCAAAGATGAACATCGCCGGGTTCGAGATGCCGGCCAACAGCAAACCGCCCGGTCGCAGGACGCGGAAGCACTCGCGCCACACGGGTTTGACATCCTCGACGAAACAATTTGAAACCGGATGGAAGATCAAATCGAAACTGCCATCGGCGAATGCACCCAGATTCGCCATGTCGCCCTGAACCGTTGAAAGCGTCAACCCGTCGCGGTCGGCAACGTGTCGGTCCTGCTGCAACTGCCGGTCGGAGTTGTCAAAGACGGTGACCACTGCGCCAGCTGCGGACAGGATGGGGCCTTGCTGCCCGCCACCTGACGCCAACCCCAACACATCGCAACTATCAAGATCGGGAAACCAACCGCGTGGCACCGGGATGGTCGGCGTCAGCAGAACCTCCCACTGTCCGCTTCGCGCTTCTGCGACAACCTGCGAACTGACCGGAACGGTCCACTGGTTACCCTGCTCGACCTGAGCGTCCCAAGCTTCCCGATTGTAGTCTCGAATATCCATGCCTGTAGGTTATCCGATTGTTGCAAGAAATGGGATGGTTCACCGGGTGTGCCGAGACAACTTGGTGACCTCGAAAAACGGTCGCCCTTCGCCCGAAACCTGTGGTGTTTTTGGGATCGGATCTGCTAGACTCTCGCCCTCGATGAGCTGCTCGAAGGGGGCGGCCGGGCATTGCGAACTGGAGCGACACGATGGCAACGATCACTGCGACCTTGGCGAACTGGGCAGCCAACCTCAAGTACGAAGATATCAATACTGAATCCGTCGACGCGGCGAAACGGTTTCTGTATGACTCGGTCGGCTGTGCGCTGGGCGGGTATCGGCAGGAAGACTGCGTCATGCTCGGTGAGCATCTATCCGAAATGGGCGGCAACGAACAATGCACCTTCTTCGGGACCGGTCATCGAAACAATGTAGTCAACGCGGCGCTCTTCAACGCCCTCGCAATTCGAGCGATGGACTACAACGATATCTATTGGAAGTCCGACCCGTGTCACCCGTCCGACATTATCCCCGCAGCGCTGAGCGTTTGCGAATGGAAAGGTCTTGGCGGTAAGGAACTGATCGTTGGCATCATCATCGCTTACGAAATGGAAATGCGTCTCTGCGAAGCCGGTGATCCGGGCATCCGCGAAAAAGGGTGGCACCACGCAACGTTGACGGCATTTGCATCACCGCTGGTCGCGGGCAGAATGCTTGGTCTGAGCGCCGACCAAATTCAACACGCCATCGGTATCAGCGCGTCGCACTCATGCACGCTCGGGGCGGTGACAGCCGGCAAACTGACGAAGATGAAAAACACGGTCGATCCGATGGCCACCCAAGCCGGTGTGCAGGCGGCGCTCCTGGCACAAAAAGGTTACAGCGGTCCCGAGCACATCATCGATGGCAAAGAAGGCCTCGTTCACTGCTACGGACCCGAGTGGCATCTCGATCGGCTCACCGATGGCCTCGACGGAAAACGCTACAAGATCGTCGACTGCGGAATGAAGGCATATCCGATCGAAGCGCTCACGCACTCGCCACTCACCGCGCTGATGGAAATCGTCAAAGAGCATCACATAAAGCAGGAGGATGTGCAGGAGATCATCGTCGAGACGATCGCACGGGCGGCAGACATTCTCTCCGATCCGGCGAAGTACCGCCCCACCTCAAAAGAGACTGCCGACCATTCGATGCCCTATTGTCTTGCGGTTGCCGTCGCCGATGGCATGGTCACCCCGCAGCAGTTTGAGAACGAAAGAATCTGCGATCCGAAACTGCACCCGCTCATGGACACCATCAAAGCCGTCGGAAACGATGAGTTTGAAGCCCTCTTCCCCGACAAGCAGCCGTCCCGAGTCACCCTCAAAACCAAGTCCGGCCAGGAGTATTCGGCGCGGGTCGATGTGCCCAAGGGCGACTACCGCGATCCGATGTCAGTCGATGAGATCAAAGTCAAGTTCGACGCACTCGGTGCAGGTGCCTTCTCACAAGCTCAGTGTGACGCCATGAAGGATGCGGTGATGGACATCGAGAACATGTCCGACGTGGGCGAACTGATGAAGCTCACGGTCGCCGGCTGATTCGCTCGATCACCGTTCAACGTATCGGTCACTGTTCAACGCAACTGAACCGCGCAGGACCGGTTCGCGCATGAACCGCGTAGGGTGCGTCCGGTAGTGGTACCGCGGCTGATGTTCAAACCGGTCATTCCGCAAGATCAGCTCTGTTCACGTCGATCTATAGGGTGATACGTCTCGACGCAAATCCTGCGCGCGTGGTGCGCGCGTTTGCGATTTGTTGGGAGGCTTTATCGGGAGTTTGTCACCGTGCATCCCGGAATCGTTCGTCACATTGTGTCGCCACTGCTCGAACGCCTGCTCGGACGGCGTACGTTCCGGTTTCTGCGCGAACTGGAAACGTCGCAGTGGTGGTCCGCACAACGAATCCGATCGCTGCAAGAAACGAAGCTGCGCACACTCTTTGAATTGGCAAGTTCAAACTGCGATTGGTATCGAAGCCTCTTCGCGCAACTGGACATCAACATCCACCGCGATGATCCGTTCGCCATTCTGCGAATTCTTCCCCGACTCGACAAGCAAACGATTCGCGAACAGCAAGCCGCCCTAACGAATGCAAGCGTTGAGGGCGGACCAATTCCATTCAACACCGGCGGATCGACTGGTGAACCGCTTTCGTTCGTCGTGGATCGTCGCCGCATCGCTTTCGACAAAGCCGCTCGACTCCTGACCCATTCGTGGTTCGGTGTGCAACCGGGCGACCGCGAAGTGTACTTGTGGGGCTCACCGTTAGAGTTGCGCCGACAGGACCGGGTCAAGCGCTTTCGGGACCGTCTGACGAACGAACTGCTTCTCGATGCGTTTCATCTCAATCCCCAGTCGATGTCGCGCTACCTCGATCGAATCACCGCGTTCGATCCGGTCAGCATTTTTGGATACCCATCGAGCCTGACAACGTTCGCCGAATATTGTCTGGCGACGAACAAGCGATACGGGGCGAAAAAACTAAGGGCGGTGTTCGTCACGGGCGAAGTCGTGAACGCCGCACAGCGCGCGACACTCTCGCAATTCTTCAACGTGCCCATCGTGGATGGATACGGAAGTCGCGACGGCGGATTCATCGCCCACGAATGCCCACATGGCTCAACGCATGTGATGGATCAAAACGTCATCGTCGAAATTCTCGATGACGATGGCCAACCGGTCGTCGAAGGAACCAGCGGCGAAATCGTCCTCACGCACCTCGACGCGCACGCCCTGCCGTTGATCCGATACCGAACCGGCGACATGGCCACGCGACGCTCGGACCGGTGCGGGTGCGGCAGGGGGTTGAGTCTGATCGGGCCCGTCGAAGGTCGTCGCGGAGACCATCTGGTCGCGGCAGATGGCACGCTCGCCCACCCGCTGGCTGCGATCTATGTCATGCGCGAAATGCGTGCGATCAAGCAGTTTCGGATCAAACAGGAACGCGACCGATCAATCAACGTGCAGATTGTTGCGTCGGACGAACCGGGAGCGACGGACGGCTACGTGGACCACAAGCGCATCATCACCGACCTGCGCCGCCGCCTTGGACCGATCCCCGTCAGCGTGAGCAAGGTCGCAACCATTCCAGTTGCGAAATCGGGGAAGCATCTTCATGTCATTTCAGACGCCGTTTTGGGCATTCAAAAGAATCGAATCGACGATGGATACGCCGAGGATGTCAGATGAAGACCACATCGATCAACCAAACGTCAATCTCCGACACGATCAAACCGCTAAGGCAAAAGATCGGCTCGCCGCTGCCCCACACACAGGTCTATCACATCCGCTGCGGTGCGTGCAACGCCACCAACGCGCACGCTGTGGCGGCAGACTCGGTTAGAATCATCTGCCCGTCCTGCTATCGACGGATGACTCTGCCCGCGACGGTTCGGGCTCAATGCGAGGCGTGCGGAAACGAACACGACTACGGGCACACGCTGGCAGGACACTCTGCCGCCTGTACGAATTGTCGCACGCCCGTTCTGGTTGGCCCGGCGGTTGGCAAGGTGCGATCAAGACGTCGGAGCCGCGGGCGACACCACCGCCACGCGCGACTCGAAAGAACCTATGCCTTTAGTGAAGGTGCGGAGCGCTCGGTGATTCTGCTGGCTGCGGCGATCGCGACGTTAATCTTCGTGGTCCTGGCCAGCCACATGTAACTGGCGGTCGATCGTACAAGGTGACGCGATCACTCAACCCCGTCTTCTCCCGCAACACGATTCGACGTTCGAGACCAGGGGCTGTGCCCGCCCCACGGTGCAGGTCCGCGCAGGTTGCCCGTCTCCACCGAAAAATCGCAAACGGTCGAGACGATTTTCGCGGCATCCTCAATCGGAATTCGGCGGATGAGACTGTGAACGTGCCCCAGCGCTTTCTCGTAGACGTTCACTGTACCTAGCCACTGATCGCGGTCGTGAAAAACCAACACCACCGGTGGCGACTCAGGCGGAACTGCCCAGTAGTTGCTCCAACCCTTCTCATATCGGTTCAGAATGTCGAGGACAATCTTAATCGCTGCCGGTTCCACGCAAGCCGCCCGCCGCATTTCTTTGAGTCGCTGGTGCTGCGTCTGAAACGGTTCCTGGTAATCAGCCCATCCGGGATTGGCGACGATATCGACGCGGGTCGCAGAGGCAAACCGTTTGAATGACACCGATGAGCATCCCGCGCACGATAACACACACGCGAGGAGCAGCAGCGCTTTGGAGCCAAAACCAGCCGCGTTAAGTCTACTCATGCGAAGCATTTGCCTGGGAGGGTTGCGATGGTTGGCCATCCAGATGCACGGGGTTTTCGATTGCGATCCTGCGAACGAGCAGCGTCAGATTCGCATCGAGTCGGCGCATCCTGACGTAAATCATGAAGAACCCGACGAAACCAAACAGGATCGCAAAGTACATCGCCAAGTCTGCCCCGCGGCTTATGCCTACGCTCGCAGCAATCGAGGTCGTCAAGTCGGGCCAGGC
>JAADIU010000068.1:5560-8714 GCA_013151185.1 Planctomycetota bacterium | reverse complement strand
CAGGGCCACGCACAAAAGCCAGCCCTTACCAAACATACGAACGGCGCTGGCGGTTGGTTTCGGTCACGGTTGTGTTTCAAGCATCGCCTAAGCGGGAACGCGAACGAAGGGGGCCAAACGATTGTTGCGGTATATAGTCCCAGCGGCAAAAATGTGGAGTGGGTTTTATCTTTCGATTCCGGTTGCGCCAGCGCTGGTGACGCGAGAATCTCCAACTCGCAGGATCGGATACCGACACATACGGATTGGTTTCATCATGGGTTACAAGTTATTGATCGCGACGGGCGGGCTCGTTCTGTTCGTGCTGTACGTCTCACAAAGTTACTCGGGTTCCGAGCAGCATCCGAAGTCGACGAACGGGAGCAGTCGACAAGATGCGGGCATCGATGTGCTTACCTATTCGGAGAGTGGTTACCGACTCGGCCCGCTTTCGCAAGAGCGGGTTCGTGAGTTGGCGAAAGGCCTTTCCTCTGAGGAACGCCACGTCCTTCTCGAAGAGGGTACCGAGCGCGCTTTCACCGGTTCGCTCGTGGAGAACAAAGCGAAAGGCGTCTACACATGTCGCCTTTGTGGGCTTCCACTCTACGACGCCGGCGCGAAATTCAAATCGGGAACCGGTTGGCCGAGCTTTTTCCAGCCGTTTGATTCTGCCCATGTGCGAGAAGTTCTCGACAAAAAATCTGGAACGGCCAGAACGGAAATTGAATGTGCCCGGTGTCGATCGCATCTGGGGCATGTGTTCGAGGATGGACCACGTCCGACCGGTTTGCGGTACTGCATGAACTCGGCGTCATTGAAATTCTACGCGAAGGGCAGCGAACTGCCGGCAGAGTCGCGACCCGTCGAGGCGGCGACAGCGTACTTCGCGGGCGGATGTTTCTGGGGGATTGAAGATCGGTTCCAGCAGGTTCCGGGTGTGATCGACGCGGTATCTGGTTATCAGGGCGGACAGGTTGCCAACCCCGGTTACAAAGAGGTGTCCAAAGGTGGCACAGGCCACGCCGAAACCGTTCGTGTGGCGTTCGATCCGGGGCGGGTGAGCTATCCGACGTTGCTCAAATGGTTTTTCAAGTTTCACGATCCCACGCAGAAGAATCGACAGGGACCGGACATCGGTGAGCAATACCGTTCGGCGATTTTTGCTGCGGACGACAAGCAGCTTGATGCCGCCAAGACATTCATTCAGGAGCAAGCCAGCTCGACCAAATTCGGAGGCCGCACCATCGCCACCCTCGTCGAGCGCGCGGGGCAGTTTTTTGAAGCCGAAGAGTACCACCAGGACTATCATGCGAAGCACGGTGGATCGTGTTCGATCGATTCGGGCGAATAGGCGTCCAGTTCAGCGCGTGATGGTTCGCGGCGAGATGCCGCGCGGGCAATCGTCCTTACCAACAACAGTAGCGCGTTTGCGCAAACCTGCCGGGGCATGAGGAAACTTTGTCCATGTCGTTGATTTCCAAGTACACGAACTGGCTGCACACCCGTTGGCCGGCTGGCACGATTGAGAAACTCCCCGAGGTCAACACCGATGGCACCACCGCGGTCCCCGGGTTGCGCGTCGTCGGAGACCTCGCCGGGATTCCGCTTCTGAAGTTCTCAGTTGATACCGGTGCAAGAGCCGTTCAAGGAATTCTTGCGGAACCGGGATTCACGCGCGGACCCGCAGGCGGTGGCCCATTCGATATCGCCATCATCGGTGGTGGGCTGGCAGGAGTGGCCGCCGCGATCGAAGCCAAGAAAGCTGGCTTGAATTTTGCGATCTTCGAGGCAGCAAAAACGTTCGCGACGATCAAAGATTTCCCCAAGGGCAAGCCAATCTTCACCTACCCTGCCGACATGACGCCCGCAGGTGATTTGAAATTGACGGCGGACGTCAAAGAGGACTTGGTTGCGGAGTTGGAAGCGCAACGCGAAGCGCATGGCATCGAGCCGATCTTCGCGCGAATTGAACGCGTCGAACGCAAGGGCAAGGTCTTTGTCATTCACGCGAAGGATGAAACGTTCGAGGCGCAGCGTGTCATCGTCGCCATCGGGCGAAGCGGTAACTTTCGCAAACTGGGAGCCCCCGGCGAGGACAAGGCGAAAGTGTTCAATCGGTTGCACGATCCGATGGAGTTTGCGGGAAAGCGTGTGCTTGTGGTTGGCGGCGGTGATTCATCCATCGAAGCGTCGATCGCGCTGGCTGTTGCAGGCGCCCGGGTCACACATAGCTATCGACGCGATTCGTTCTCCCGCCCCAAACCGGAAAACGTTCAAAAACTTGACCAACTGATGGCTGATCCGAGCGCGAGTGTCGGTGTCGAAAATCCTTCATCCGAGCGCGTGACAACTTCATTTACACCCGCAATGTGTGCGCGCGTTGGGGAGGGTTCGATTTGCTTGGCGATGTCAACGCAGATCGCAGAAATTCGCGATGATACCGTCGATCTCAAAGATGCCGACGGCAAGGTCGAGACACTGCCCAACGACGTTGTCTTTTCGATGATAGGCCGCGAGCCACCGCTGGATTTCTTTCGTCGAAGCGGTGTACCCATACGCGGTGAGTGGCGGCCCAGGACATACATATCCTTCGGTTTGTTTGCGCTCTTCTGTATCTTTTTGTACCACTGGAAAACGAGTGCGGCAGAACTGCCTATTCATACATGGTTTCAGGAGCGGGGTTGGTTTCCGTTCAATATCGGTACGTTGTTCGAGTCGTTCGGTGAGACGATTGCGACGGCTGCCAATACGAAGACGCACGTTCTTTACGCTCTCAAAAACTCAATGGGCGACGGCGGATTCTACTACACACTTGCCTACTGCCTATTGGTCGTGATTTTCGGGATCAAGCGAATTCGACGCAGACGAACACCGTACGTCAAAGTGCAAACGCTGACGCTGATGGCGATCCAATGTATCCCGCTCTTCATCCTCCCACAAATTCTGCTGCCTTGGGCAGGTAATAATGGTTGGTTTGAAAGCGGAGCGCTTGGGTGGATTGGCAGCCAGTTCTTCCCGAACGAATCTTACTGGCGGGCATACGGTTTTGTCCTGGCTTGGCCGCTCTTCGTATGGAACGTGTTCACACCCGACCCGATCTGGGGCTGGCTGATCCTGAGCTTCGTACAGACGTTCGTCGTCATCCCGTTGATGATTCGCCGCTGGGGCAAGGGGG
>JAADIU010000068.1:0-5479 GCA_013151185.1 Planctomycetota bacterium | reverse complement strand
ATATGGAATCGCATGAACATGGTCGGGCAAGTCGTCCTTGCCTTTGCGTTCGCTCTTTTTGCGCTTCGCTTAGGCGGGTGGATTTGGCCTGGATCAGTTTTTCAAACCGGGTTTGACTACCTCGTGAAGAAGCTACCCTATCTCAATTACAAGTGGCTGGTCGATATTATGCTTGCAGGGGTACTCGGTGTGGCTTGCTACTTCTGGTTCAGCGGGCGCGTGTGGTGTCGATTCGCATGTCCGCTCGCCGCGCTGATGCACATTTACGCGAGGTTTTCCAAGTTTCGTATCTTCTCCGAAAAGAAGAAGTGCATTTCGTGCAACGTTTGTACGTCGGTCTGCCATCAAGGCATCGACATTATGAATTTTGCGAACAAGGGATTGGGCATGGAAGATCCAGAGTGCGTTCGCTGCTCGGCATGCGTGCAGAGTTGTCCGACGGGCGTTCTTTCTTTCGGACGGATTGAGTCTGACGGGAGTATCGTGCAGGATCGTTTGGTCGCTTCATTCGTCCGGGTTGATGAAGTGGGTTTGCCTGGAAGAGCGGGGTAGGGTGCGGTTCGGACTCACCGTTTTGCATTTGCTTATTCGGTGCGTCCGGGACGCACCCTACGGGGGCCGGGGACAAACACCGTTTTTGGAATCGCGGTTAGGAACGCTTTTGCATTTTGGCCCAGGTGTCGCGGAGGGTTACCGTTCGGTTGAAGATGGGCTTGGTGTCTGAGGTGGTTGGGTCGAGACAGAAGTAGCCCGTGCGTTCGAACTGGACGCGCACGATTCGGTCGGACCAAGTGGTTGCGTCGGCAGCACTTCGCCAGGAGGACTCCAACTTGCAATTGGAAAGCGTTGTCAGGGATTCGGGATTTAGGCAATCCAGATAGCTGGTGTTCTCTTTGGTTTTGTCGGGGTTTTCTTCGGTGAAGAGTCGATCGTAGAGCCTCACTTCCGCGTCCACCGCATGGTCTGCTGACACCCAGTGGATCGTGCCTTTGACTTTTCGCCCGTCGGGGGCGCTGCCACCGCGCGTGGCGGGATCGTATGTACAGCGAAGCTCCACGATTTCACCGTTATCATCCTTGATAACCTGCGTGCAGGTGACGAAGTACGCATAACGAAGTCGCACCTCGCGCCCCGGCGCAAGGCGGAAGAACTTTTTGGGCGCGTCTTCAAGGAAGTCGTTCCGCTCGATATACAACACGCGAGAGAATGGAATCTTGCGCTCGCCAGCCGACGCATCCTCCGGGTTATTGATCCCATCCAACTCTTCGACCTGCCCCTCGGGATAGTTTTCGATCACCACCCGTAACGGGTTCAACACACACATGACGCGTGGCGCCCGTTTGTTCAAATCCTCGCGAATGCAGTTTTCCAAAACGGCAAGGTCGATGCGGCTATTGAATCGGGCAACACCGATGCGGTCGCAGAAATTCCGAATCGCCTCCGCAGTATAGCCGCGTCGTCGAAATGCACTGAGCGTCGGCATGCGCGGATCATCCCACCCTTCGACGTGCCCATCGCGGACCAGTTCGAGGAGCTTCCGTTTGCTCATCACCGTGAAGCCAAGATTGAGCCGGGCGAATTCGATTTGCTGCGGATGAAACACATCGAGTGCGTCGAGGAACCAGTCGTAGAGCGGGCGGTGGTTTTCGAATTCGAGCGTGCAAACCGAATGGGTGACCCGTTCGATCGTGTCTTCCAACCCGTGCGCCCAGTCGTACATGGGGTAGATGCACCAATCGCTTCCCGTGCGGTGGTGGTCGGCGTGTAGAATTCGGTACATGACCGGGTCGCGCAGGTTGAAGTTTGGGGAGGCCATGTCGATCTTTGCGCGGAGGGTGCGCGTCCCATCGGGAAACTCGCCTTTCCGCATGCGCTGGAAGAGATCGAGATTTTCATCGACGCTTCGATCGCGGTGGGGGCTGTCCTTGCCCGGCGACGTCAGCGTCCCGCGATATTCCCGCGTTTGCTCCGACGTCAGGTCGCAAACGTACGCCTTGCCCGCGCGGATCAACGCGATGGCATGTTCGTAGAATTGTTCAAAGTAGTCTGATGCGAAGAGAACCCTGTCGTCCAGATTGAAACCCAGCCAGCGAATGTCTTTTTCGATCGCATCGACGTACTCGCCTTCTTCCTTGATCGGATTGGTGTCGTCGAATCGAAGATTGCCCCCGCCACCATATTTTTCAGCGATGCCAAAATTCAGACAGATCGACTTCGCGTGTCCGATGTGCAGATAGCCGTTGGGTTCCGGCGGAAACCGGGTCTGCACTCGCCCGTCCCATTTGTTCGAGGCCAGATCGTCCTCGATGATTTGTTCGACAAAATTGAGCGAAGGTTTTTCGATGGTGTCCGTCATTGTTCGTTTCTACCGCAGAGGATTTCGATTCATTCGCAGGACCAAGCGGCGAATCATAACTGGATCGCAACGATGTCTCAACGCTGCATCGCAGAGTGCGAGGTATTCGGTGGGATTCATAGATCGGGCAGGGAGATCGCGGCAGTGGTACCCAAGCTGTGATCCTGATCCGTGTCTGGGCGGATTTGCACACGGTCGTCCGCGAGCGCGTGGCCCAAACCGTGGTCCGTGCGTGTTGCAGTGGTGATGCGTTGAAGCGCCCGAGGTTCGGGAGTATGATCGATTTTTCTGTGGTAACTTCGTCCGAATTGAATGGGGACAGCACATGGACATTGTTCAGATGTTTCTCAAAGCAAAGGGATCTTCCGTCACGGATTCGCTGGTTGGCAAGCTGGGTTTTGAGCCGGCACAGGCGACCGGTTTTCTTGGGACGGCTGTGAAGAAGATCATGGAACTTGTTTCCGGTGGCGGCCTCAGCGTCACAGACCTTATGGGTGGTGGCGGTGTGTCGGCATTGATGTCGAAGCTCGATATCGGTGCATTGGCCAGCAGCACCGGCGTAGCCCAGGACGCTGCGGAAAACGGTGTCCGCGAGTTGGCTCCGTCGTTGATCGGATTCATGAAAGAATCCGCCGACAGCCCCGATGCCCTTCTCGGAATGCTCAAGGGTGGTGGCGGTATCATGGGCAAACTCGGCGGCATGCTGGGTGGTTGATCGCGCAGCCGACCGTTGAATCGAGTGGAGGTTCCTACATGTTTTTGGGCAGTGGTGGTTCGGGCAGGGTCCTGTCAAACCTGGGTTCGTTGTTGACTGCGATGCCAGCGGCTTGGCTTTGTTCATCGTCGCGACTAAGCCGTCTCGCCGCGTGTGAAGATCCGATGGGCGCGCGCTTGGCCAGTTTGATTGGGCGATTCCGCTCGGATGCCTTGTCGGGCGGTGAGGATTGGATCGATCAGATCGAAGCCAAACGAAAGGAACTGCTCAACTGTCACGATGAGTCAGAGGGGAGCACGATCAGCACGTTCTGCGCGGCGAGCAAGAAGAAGCGACCCGCGACCCTGCTCTATCATTTGATTCGCGAGTTTCGTCCCAAGACTGCATTGGAGCTTGGAACCAACTTGGGGATTTCAGCCGCATACCAAAGTGCAGCACTAGAGATGAACGGGAAAGGCCGGCTGTTCACCATCGATCTTTCCGCACCCAGAGTGAAGCGCGCCCGCGAACTTCACGAGTCACTCGGTCTGGAAAATACAACGTTTGTCGTCGGCAATTTTTCGGACACGTTGGGCGATGTGCTAGAACAAGCCAGCCCGCTCGACTATGTGTTCATCGATGGCCACCATCAGATGGAACCCACCTTGGCATATTTCGACACAATCTACCCGCACATGACCGACGACTGCATTGTCATTTTCGATGACATCCGTTGGTCATCCGGCATGAGACGCGCGTGGCATACGATCCAGCAAGACGCCCGCATCAAGATCGCCGTCGATCTTATCGGTGTCGGCGTCTGCGTGACCACACGCACACCGCCCGCCAAACACAGGCACCTCACGTCCGCAATTTCGGTGTGACACAGATCAGTTCAAAAGTAGGTCCGGAATCAAGAAGTGGCTTCGGGTTAATCCCTCACCGGGTCACACCGCTTGTCGAAATCTTGGCTAACTTTCGCGCGTGTCGCCACATTGCGATGCGAATCTTCGCACCCGTGTGGGACATGACGAAACGCAACCGCAAGCTGCGTTCCGTCTGAAAGTTTTGAAAAGACGCGATCAAGCCGGCATTCATCCAGCGCACTGACGTTGTGGGCTTGGCGTGTGCAGGCATGGCAACGGGCATTTCATGGCAAAAAGAAAAATCACTTTACCACCCAAGAAAACGCCCGCCCGTTCGTATTAAAGGGTGAAGACAGGCGTCATTGTCTTTTAGACGTCATCGTCTTGCAGACGTCATCGCCATTGCGACGTTGCGGCTACGGAGTGCCTTCATGACAGAACCATGTCGGTTGGACCGGCGAGATTGGATGCGTTCGGTCCTCGATCGATACGAGATGCCGCTCACGCGCTATGCAGCGCGTTTGGTTGGCGACGTGGACCGTGCGCGCGATGTCGTGCAGGAAACGTTTCTGCGCTTCTGCTCCGACGGCGCACCGCAGGACGATGCGCGGATCGGTCCGTGGCTGTTCGCCGTGTGTCGAAACGGTGCGCTCGATGTGCTTCGCAAGGAAAAATCAATGCAAACATTGCCCGCACAATCACTCACGAACGTTCAGTCGGGCGCTGCCTCACGAACAGATGAACGCATCGCAGCGGCTCCTTCGGCTGCTTTGGAGCAAAGCGAGATGGCGAACCAACTGCACACGGTGATCGCGACATTGCCAGACAATCAGCAGGAGGCGATTCGCCTTCGCTTTCAAAACGACATGAGCTATCGAGAAATTGGCGACGTGATGCAGACGAGCGTGGGCAATGTCGGCTACCTGCTTCACCACGCGATCAAAACGGTACGCGAGCAACTCGGTATCGGGTTGCCGACGGCATCCACAAGCCGAAGGAATCCATCATGACCATGAACCATACGATCGATCAACCATACGATCAATGTAGGGTCCGCCGTGCGGACCATTCGTTCGGTGGATCGGTATCGACACCCGTGGTCCGCACAGCGGACCCTACCGCGCTACCTCGTTCGGCATCACCACTACGTCCACCGCGTCGCACCGGAGGCATATACCATGACATTCAAACCAGATGATCTCAACCCAAACCCAATCAACACGGATGACCCCCGGTTCACCGCATACGCCCTCGGCGAACTCGGCGAAAAAGAATCCGCCGAAATCAAAGCCGCCCTGTACAACTCACCGGAGGCGCAGCGAACGGTTGATGGCATCCGTGAAACAGCACAACTCTTAAAGCAATCCATGGACGACGAGCCAATGGTCGGACTGACCGAAAACCATCGCCGCACGGTCGAAGCACGCATCGATGAAAGCAGTAAGAAAGTTGCATCGGCAGCCCTCCCATCCAGTTTTCGCAAGGCTCTATGGATATCATCCGGATTGGCTGCCTCGGTGCTGCTTGCCGTTTCAATATGGCGGCCTTCGTTCATCATGTCCG
>JAADIU010000167.1 GCA_013151185.1 Planctomycetota bacterium | reverse complement strand
TGCTGTTCATCGCACGGGCACAGCATCAAACCACCGCTCTCCGGGCGAAAATACAACCCGTTCACGACATCCCAAACGAATGGCATGGATGGATCGATCTCATTCATCTGAGGCGTGACATAAAGGTGGCGGTTTCGAGCCGCCAACGGTAAATCACCCACGACACCCGCCCAAGGACCTGCCGCGTTCACCAGAACCCGCGCCGCAATCGTCGCCATGTTGGTCCGCACGACAACGCCCGCATCATCGGATTTCCAATCGACAACGCGCGTGTTGTACCAAACCAGTTGCCCACGAAGAAAAGCATGCAGCAGGCTCGCCGGATCGACCACCCCATCGTCCGGGCACCAAAGCCCCTTACCAGCCGCCAGCGGAAAGTGATCCTCAACCGCACATTCCCCACCGTGCATCCCGACAAGCACGCTACCGCACTTGCGATATTCGCAGTGCGTACCGCGAGCCAGCGATCGAGCCCCACTTTCCGTCAACCGGCGAACGTCCGGGTCGGCAACGTTGGCTCGGATCATCGCCGCGTTCTTACCCGACGAATGTACGCCCGGCTCGGCTTCCTTTTCGACGACGACAACCCGCCCCGCCCCCATCCGCGACAGATGAAACGCGGTGGCTGCACCCGCCAACCCAGCACCAATGATCAGGATGTCGCACTTTTCGTCGCAGACCATCGCCAAAACTCTCCAGAACCACAAAAGCCTCCCCGATTCTAGCGAATTCGCGCGTTCAGGTAACCTGCCGAAAGGAACGGTGACCTGTCGATATGTTCTTCGCAAGGGAGGCAGTGTGCGCCATGGCAAATTCAGACAGCGGAAACAGCCACGATCCAAGCCCGCGCATCGAGTCCATCAGCGCGGTCACCTTGGCGACTTGCGACGTTGCAGCTTCGATTCGTTTCTACCGGTCGCTCGGATTCGACATGCTCTACGGCGGACCTGCCGAGGAGATGACCAGTTTTCAAGTCGGCCAGGGATTCTTGAACCTTCAAAAAACAACGGTGCCCGACACCCGCGCAGAATGGGGGCGGATTGTCCTTTATGTTTCGGATGTGGATGCGATGTTTGATCGATGCGTCGCGTCGGGTTGGCAACCCACAACAACACCAACCGATGCGCCGTGGGGTGAGCGATTCTTTCACATCACCGACCCTGCCGGCCACGAACTCAGCTTTGCCAAGAAAATCGAGTAACGCCTGTCGAAATCACGAGCGACCGTTTCGTCGTTCGTCAGTCCCCCACCCTGAAAGGGCGGGGCACCCGCGCGATTCAAAACGAAGCTAGCGCTGTCATACCAATCAATCCATGATCAATTCGGCTGGCAATTCCGCCGAAATGAAGGGACCGAAGAGTCGTTGGTGCCCGCTGCGCCATTCAGTTCCGCGGCCCGTGCCAGACGGCCGCTCGACCAGAAAGTAGATCGAGTGTGCCTCGTGCGGCAGCAGCCAATCCAGCTCGCTACCCAACGCGACTGGTGGGAACTGTCTGGATCCCAGGGACACAGGCTCGCCGCGCGGACCAACTGGAGGCAGGCCGAACCACATCCCCACTCGCACGTCGCCTGGTGGTTTTCCGTCGGCCGCACGCACCATGAGGCGATACTCTGTCAGCCGATTGCGCAGGTCAATCACCCCCACGTCGATCTGGCCCGCCTGATCGACCTCGGGGATGTCTTCGGTGTCGATCCGGTGCACCTCGGCCGCCGCCGTGACTTGCACGCTAGTCAGGTTCCCTCGAAATGTGTGGGCAAAGCGCCCTTGCTCGTCGAACAGCACCCACGCAACACGGGGTTCACCACCGCTTGCCGTGACCTTCACCAGCACCTCAACTCCGCGGCTGCCGGATCCAATTGGCAACAACAATTGTCCGACCAAGGTACGTTCAGACATAGCGGTGTGTTGGTCGCTTGCCGGCTCCCGGCGGCACGCGCAGGCAGCAACGAAGACCAGGAGCACGGCGAAGACGGTGGTAGCCAGTGACTTCATGTGACAGTCTCATAAGTACGACAGCGCGACGAACTTTGATTGTGGCCCCTGGTCATCGATTTCTCGAATCTGGGAGCGGCGTTCCCGAGTCGCCAGCAGCGATTCAAAACGAAGCTATCGCTGCCATTCTAAAAACTACTGCGGTTCGGTCATACTCATTGCGTTTAGGGCTTTGATAAGTTCGTCTTCACCCATGACGCCCAACTCGAGCGCAACTTCGCGCACGGTTCTGCCCGTCGCGAACGCTTCCTTGGCGATCATTGCCGATTTGTCGTAACCGATGTGTGGAACGAGGCTCGTACACATCGCGAGCGATTTTTCCACCATCGATGCGCAGCGTTCTTTGTCGGCTTCGATCCCCTCGACGCAGCGCTCGGCAAACACGCGGGATGCGTTGGCCAGAAGTCGAACGGACTCCAAAACATTCCGCGCGATCATCGGCATCATCACATTGAGTTCGTAATTCCCGTCTCGACAGCCCAAGGTGACGGCAGCATCGTTACCGATGACCTGCGCGGCCACCATGATAACCATCTCGCTCATCACCGGGTTGACCTTGCCCGGCATGATACTGCTGCCGGGTTGTGTTTCGGGAATGCGAATTTCTCCGATCCCGCAACGCGGACCGCTTGAAAGCATACGAATATCGTTGGCGACTTTGGACAGGGAAACCGCAATGGTTCGCAGTTGACCGCTGGCTTCACAAACCGCATCCTTCGATGCCTGCGCTTCAAAGTGGTTCTCCGCTTCGACGAACGGAATCCCTGTCTCGTTGGCGAGTCGTTCACACACGGTGGACCCAAACGCAGGATGCGTATTGATGCCCGTACCAACAGCCGTGCCACCAATCGCCAGTTCCAACAGCGCCTTGATCGCCTTCTGTGCGCGAACCACGCTGTTCTTGATTTGGGCGGCATACCCGCTGAATTCCTGCCCCAGTCGAATCGGTGTGGCGTCTTGCAGATGCGTTCGCCCGATCTTCACCGTGTCGTCAAAAGCGGCTGCCTTTCGTGTCAATTCCTGATTGAGCTGCTGCAACGCGGGCACCAAATCGTTCTTGATCGCTTCTGCCACAGCGACATGGATTGCCGTCGGGATCACATCGTTCGACGATTGCCCCATGTTGACGTGATCGTTTGGATGCACCGGATCGCGACTTCCGATGGTCCCGCCCGACAGCTCAATCGCGCGGTTGGAAATCACTTCGTTGGCGTTCATGTTGGTGCTGGTGCCCGACCCGGTTTGAAAAATGTCGACCACAAAATGACGATCGAGCTTACCCGCAACGACTTCTTCTGCGGCTTGCACGATGAGGTTCATGCGTGTCGCATCCAGTCGCCCAAGTTCGTGATTGGTCTGGGCTGCGGCTTGCTTGATCAGACCGAGTGCGCGGACAAACGTGCGTCCGAAGCGATACCCGCTGATGGGAAAGTTCTCGACGGCTCTCTGCGTTTGCGCCCCCCAATACGCATCCACCGGCACCTTCATTTCACCCATGCTGTCTTTTTCGACCCGCGTTTCGCTCATAATCTGGCTCCTGGTCATACGTTTTGAATCATCCCAGCGGCACTCATGATCGCGCTTTGAGAAGAAACCGCAACCCCGCATGACATTGGAGAGCACCCGGGCATGAATCCGCCAGGGGCGAGCTTGTTGGCCTGATGCACGAAGGACAAATGCTGGCCGAAGGCACCGTGGACGAACTTGACTGCGAAACTGGCGTACACAAACTCGTTGCCATTTTCCTGGAATTCTTTAGCGACGTGAGAGGTGAGGATAAAAAACGGACGACTCTATTGACCTTTGATTTGTTAAGTAAATATTCCTTGTGCAGCCGACGCTGTTGTGTAGTCGTCCCTGAAAAAGCTTCGATGACCAGTTCGGCATCATGGGGCCGGGTGATTTGGGACGCTGCGGCAAGAAATTGCTGATCGATGGGTGGTCATGCAGCGCGCTGCCGTAGGTTGCGATGGGCAGAGGCCGACACAAAGGCAAGCTCCAGCCACCGAATCAGCGCAAGAACAAACTGCCGGAGAAGTTTGCGCATGTTGGCCCCGGCTGTTGCCAACACGGCGTTGGTCGCGTCTCCTCGCGACCCGGCTAGTGGTGTGAAGCAAGAATGCCGGGCATCATTTTCATTTGAAAACTCCTCGCCGCATGCTGTTGCGTTCGAGATTTCTGGTAGCGTCCGCTGTGCGGACCGTCGCAGGCACAACGTTCGATACTGAGAAGTGGTCCGCACAGCGGACCCTACGTCGTCGAATGATGTGCCAACATGTTGAATCACACCAGTATCATTTGAACCCGTTTCTACAAACGCTTGAATCGAAGATGCGCGGTAACCACTCGGGACGCCTGCGTATGAAACAGTGCCAGCCGAGCGTACCTTTGCGTTGGGGGTTTTTCGTTTCAGGTGTTGGTTGAAAGTCAACTCTGCGCAGGCCAAAAGATTGTTTTCGGACTTGCGTACGTTGTCGATTGGCGTTCTCGATTCTGCTACACTGACATGTTCCGCCGGGGGATTTTTTCTTTTCTTGGGATCATATGTCATGAATGTTCTTATACGCACCTGCGCTATTTCCGCCTTGATCGTCCTCGCGTGTTCTGTCGGAGCGATAGCCAACGCGGTTGACGTTGATCCCTATCCCATCCAAGCCGGCGAGCCGGTGACGGTTCAGTACGACCCGGCGGGCCGCGTTTTTGATGGAGCGCCTGCCGTCCTTTTGCATTACGGTTTCAACGCGTGGAACCCAACCATCGCGCCCGATGTGCCCATGACGTGGAACGCGACTCTTTCTGTTTGGGAGGCGACCATCACGGCGCAGCTTTCGGCGACGCAGATGGACATGGTCTTCACCGACGGTTTGGGTGTATGGGACAACAACGAAGGTGCCGATTGGCATTCTTATGTGTTGGGCCAAGCCGCTGAGCTTTGGTCGATCGACGGCGCGCTCGACGCCGATGCGGTGCTTGTCGCCGACAACGGTGGCAGGCAGCTATATGCAGGCGTTCGCGGTACGACGCTTTACGTTGCCGCGCCCGGGGCGGCGAACGGCAACGATCATTTCATCTTTGTTTCAGATTCGCCGGGCGGTTTGGCTCCAGCACCGTGGGACAAGGGTGGTGTCGTGGCGCAATGGTCGGCGTATATCGGTAACGAAGTCGACAACGGGTTCAGCGGTTGGTTCGACGTAACCGGTGCCACCGAAGTGAACACCGGTGTCTGGCTTGAGGGAACGATTGATCTGCAAGCAGAGTTTGGCGGTTTGCCAAGTCAATTGTTTTTTGCGGCTGCCGCGTATCCGACTGGCGACGGCGCGTCGCTGAATGCCTCGCTCCAGATTCCGGCATCGCTCAATGGCAATGGCAATCTCGAAGCGGCAGAGTACGCGGGCGTCAGTGTGTCTTCGTTGTTGGTGGGATGCTTCCCGCTGGACCTAGACGCCGATTGCGATTTCGACTCTGACGACTTTGCAGTCTTTGCAGGATG
>JAADIU010000199.1 GCA_013151185.1 Planctomycetota bacterium | reverse complement strand
TGTTGGGACCCGTGCAAAATCAGGAACACTATATGAATGGCGTCGTAGCTCGGCGCAATAACTTTGCCGAACCCATCGAGGCATTCCTGCGTGAGGCCTACGAAGAGTTCGGAAAACTGACAGGCCGCAACTACGGGCTGGTTTCACGATACCGCACTGAAGACGCCGACACCGTCTTCGTATCGCTCGGGTCCGCAGCAGAAAACCTGGATGCCGCGGTAGATTACCTGCGAGAAAAGCGCGGCGCAAAGGTCGGATCAATCCACATCAACGTGCTTCGCCCCTTCCCCGAAGCCGACGTGGTCGAAGCTCTGCGAGGCAAAAAGAACGCAATCATTCTCGAGCGAACCGACGAACCACTCGCCGGCGACAACCCGCTGGCGCGTGATATTCGCACAGCGATCAGCAAGAGAATGTCGCACGAAGGGGGACCGGATCGCGAAGGCGTCATCCCGATCACCCAGGCGGAAGTTCCGCAGTTGTTCGCGGGTGTGTATGGGCTGGGTTCGCGTGATTTTCGACCCGAGGGTGCGTTGGGCGCATACGAGTTTGCGACAGGGACAACCGCACGCAGCGACGGAAAACGTGCGTCCGACGGTGTGTCGTATTTCGTGCTGGGCGTGGACCATCCCTACGCGGTGGTGTCCAAGGAAACACCATCACTGCTGCCGGAAAATGCCATCGCTGTTCGACTACATTCAATTGGCGGCTGGGGCATGATCACTACGGGCAAGAATCTTGGTGAAGTCATCGGCAAACTCGGCGAAGCAATTGCCGAGCGAGACCCACAGTATGACGAATTCGGGCGCCTCAAGGAAGTCATCCACATCAGCGCCAACCCGAAGTACGGTTCTGAGAAAAAAGGCGCACCAACTTCGTATTTTCTGGTCGTCGCCCCGGAGCGCATCCGCGTCAATTGCGATCTTCGCCATGTGAACGTTGTTCTCTGCTGCGATCCAAAAGCGTTTACGCACACGAATCCCCTCGAAGGTTTGACGGAGGGCGGAGCGTTTGTCTGGGAATCGTCCGAAGATCCGGAGACGGCATGGCAGAGAATTCCCGGTCACCTTCGGGCAGAAATTATTCAGAAGAAGATTCGCGTTTTTATTCTGCCCGGTTTCGACATCGCCAAGCAGGCAACCGATCGACCGGAATTGCAAATGCGTATGCAGGGAAACGCTTTCCTAGGTGCGTTCTTCTGCGTGTCGCCCTTCCTGACGCAGAACAATATCGATTTCGATCACTTCAGCGAACTTGTGCGTAAGCAATACGTCAAGAAGTTTGGCCGCTTTGGCGATGCGGTCATTGACTCGAACATGGATGTCATGACCCAGGGTTTTAAGCGCGTGCGGCAAATCGAACATGGCCCGCTCGATGCCACCGACCGATCCAGCATGCGTGGCTTGCCGATGCTTCCGCAGAACGGAAACGGCAATGGTCATTGCGCCGACTGTGTACCGCCAGCCGCCCAAGGCAAGCGCCTCCCGGTGTTCAGCGCTAAGTCGTTCGACGACGAATTCCGGGCTGGCCTCGGTTACGATCAACCGGCATCCGCGCTCTCCTCAGTGGGTGTGATGGCCGCAGCCACGGGTGCTACCGCATCAAAGGGAGTCGCCCGTCGCGAAACACCTGTATTCATCGCTGAAAACTGCACGCAGTGCATGGAATGTATCGCAGCATGCCCCGACACCGCGCTGCCAAATACGGCGCAGGACATCGGTACGGTTCTTCGCACATCGGTGCGCAACTACGTCACCAACGAAGCCGACCGCGAAAAACTCATCGAAGCGCTACCCCGCGTCGAGACGCAGTTGCGAAAGTCGATGTTCGATTTGGCAAAAGCCAAAACGGCGAAACCGTTCAAAGATCTTGTGCGAGAGGAAATCGACGCGATCGATGGCATCGGGCAGGCTTCGCGCGACCAGTTGTATTCGATTGTCGATGTGCTGCCGCTGGCGTACACGAAAGTCAACGCGATCTTCTCCAGCAAAGAAAAGAAAGATCCCGGACAGGGTGGGCTGTTTGCAATCTTCGTATCCGACTTGTGCAAAGGGTGTGCGGAGTGCGTGACGGAATGTGGCGACCATGACGCACTGCGCATGGAACCTGACAACGAAGATCTCAACACCCGATATGAAACCGCCCAAGCATTCTTCGATCTGCTGCCCGACACCGAGCAAAAGTATCTCGGCATTTACGATGACGAACGACCGCAGGATTCAAAGGCCGCCGCCCTTCGCAATCACCTTATGGTAAGACGCAACTACGAAGCATTGGTCTCGGGAGATGGTGCTTGTGCGGGTTGCGGCGAGAAGAGTGTGCTGCGCGCCATCGCGACATTGACCGAAGCCTTCATGCGCCCGCTCTACCACGCAAAAGCCGACCGCCTGCTCAAAAAAGCTGATCGATTGAAGGAAGGCGGTGTTGCGAGACTCCGGGTTCTCGCCGATTCCGATACGCAGCGATACGAGCTTCTTCGCCAATCCATCGCCCACACCATCATGGGGCTTGGCGGCGAAGACGCGGAGGACACGCTCGCGCGTATCAAAGACCACGGCGAAATTTCGGACCAAACCCTCATCGACTCACTCATCGAAACGATGCGACAGGACGCTTTCAACCACCGCGACCTGCAATCGGTCGACGGGCGATTGTCCAACGGTATGTCGGTCATGGCGATGGGAGCGTCGACCGGTTGCAACACGGTTTACGGCTCGACACCGCCAAACAACCCGCATCCCTATCCGTGGGTAAATTCGCTATTCCAGGACGGTGCAACGATTTCTTGGCTGATCGGCGAAAGTTTCATCATCGACCATGCAAGACGTTCGGTGGTTCCGGAAAGACTGTGCGACGCTCTTCTGGCGAAAGACGGCCACGTCATCACCGAGCACGAGTATTTCGACTATACCCACTTCACTGAATCGTTGATGACCAACGAAGAAATCGACGAGCTTCCGAAGGTATGGGGCATCGGGGGCGACGGCGCGTTTGGAGACATCGGCTTTCAAAATGTCTCGAAGGTTGTGCTGCAAAACCGTCCGAATATCAAAATTCTGATGCTGGACACGCAGGTGTACTCAAATACCGGTGGGCAAAATTCCGATTCGTCTCCATCTCCCGGCGGGTTCGACATGAACCAACTCGGTGCAGCCACCCAGGGAAAACTCACGGAGAAAAAGAGCGCCGCAGAAATCTTTACTTCCGGTCATGGCTCACCGTTCGTCGCACAGGTATCGATGGCGAACGTTGCCAAGTTCTACAAAGCCATTCTCGATTCGCTGGAGTATCGTGGCACCGCGTTCTTGCAATGCTTCACCACATGTCAGCCGGAACACGGCGTCGGTGACGACATGTCGACCGTGCAGGCACAGCGTATTCGCGACTCGCGCGGGATGCCCGAGTTCACGTTCAACCCGGCTTCTGGCGAAACCTATTCGGAAGCACTGGATCTTAAGGGCAACCCGATGCCCAAGGCGGATTGGTGGCGAACCAAGTTTAAAGCCACCGGTGAAACCTACAACTACACCGTCGCACACTGGGCGGCCACCGAGGCTCGGTTCCGCCGTCATTTCAAGCGCATCAACGAAGCCGACTCCACAGATAAGACTCATCTCGATGACATGCTGGTTCGGATCATGCAGGACGACGTGGTCAATCGGCGATTCCAACATCCCGATCACCGCAGCTTTGTCCCCGACTTTGGCGTTTACCTAATAGTAGACGTCGGAGGCGGCAAAACACAATACCACCTCATGTCGCGTCAAATGGTTCTGTTCTGCGTAGAGCGAAGAAAGGCATGGCGAATGCTACAAAGCAAAGCCGGCATCCCCAACCTCGACTACAGCGCGCAGCGCGACATGCTCAAAAAAGTAGACGCAAAAGACATAGCATTGGAAGAATTCCTAGAAAACACCGGTGAAATATTCGCCAAACACCGAGATGAGTTGTAACCCAAAAGTAGTCGCAAACCGCAAGGCCCACGATTGAAAATTTGGGGCGGCGGGTAAAAACTGCGAAAAATTCTGGCGACCTCGATGCGACTATCGAGTCGTGTTCCAATAGAGACTTGAACAGCTAATTGTGCTGTGCTTCTTAAGAGCGGCTACTGACGATAATACACATTTAGCGAGGAAGGTTAATTGGTACAATGCTCACAGATTGTGTTTCAAGGTTGGCTTAAATCGTAAGCGTAACTTAAGGGAATGCCATGCACTCAAAACGATGGGATACCTCGGGGAAAAGAATATGCATGTCGATCTGCTCGTCGCTTTTGCTGTTGCAGGTGGGTGCATGTTCAAACTCCAAATCAGCACGCCATGTGGTCGATGTTCAAATAGCATCGCAGCTTCAAGTTGGTACTTCGTTAGCCGATACTCAATCAATGCTGGGCTCGAGGGGTAGATTCGGTTTCTTGACGAGAACTGAAGGAGGAGAAACACTTGGACTGGAGTACCTGATTCGACCCCCGGCTGCCTCGATGTTCCTCGTTTTTGAGGATCGCGCTTTAAGGTCGATTGTGCGCGTTCCGCGCAGAGAGCAAGCGACTCGGCCGAGGAAGAATAAAGTGCCCGAGAGTGTAGTAGTTCCGCGAAATCCCAATACGGTGCTCAGGAAGGTATTCGAGAGCGAATCATACATAGGCCAAGACCTCGTTGAACTACTGGATTCAATACGGGAATCAAGGGGACGACCAAGAGGACAGCCCGAGATTATCCCCAATAATCTACTTCCTGCGATTTTTGCGTGCATCATTTGTCCGGGGATTCTTGTGGTTGCTATCGGTGAAGAGCTTGATAGGCCACGTGTTCTGAGAGACCGCGAATTGGCTCGTCGGCAATGGGAATACCACAAAATCGGCTTAGGAATGGAACAGCGAGAAGTGGAACTTATTTTTGGAAAACCGAGATTAGAACAAACCGTTGGTCGAGTTCGGGGATGTGTCTACGGCGATAGGCGCAGAGGTGTCGAAATTGCTGTCGAATTCTATGATGGCCACGTCCGGTCAATGTTCGGGCCGCAGTTCCTCCACTTCGACTGGACAGGAGAACTACGAAAAGCAGTCCTAGATAGCTGTTTGCCTGCAAATGCGTCTTCAAAGTAGGTCAGTTTGTATCGGTGTAGGAAGACCGACTTATTCGGGACAGCCACAATCCTTTCGGCACGCACCGCCATTGGGGACACACACGAATGGCATGAAGTTAACGGGCATGTGGGTCATCGGGCATCCCGAAGACGGTCTCGAATAGTGTGCGCGCATGACTGAGTTGCTCTTCGTTCATTCGTTTGCGTGAACCGTGTCCTCTTCACCGTGGATCGCTTCATCGTCGCGCAGCGCCTGGAATAGCCAACGGCGAGAAAATCTCCAATCAAAGTCGACCGTAGAAGCTATCCCATAACCTGTTTGAGTAGTAGCATTGTGCATCCGAGGTGTAGGAAGCCTTGGAACAGGGCCGTGGATTTTTCCCAGCGGATGCACAATCTTCGGTAGT
>JAADIU010000202.1 GCA_013151185.1 Planctomycetota bacterium | reverse complement strand
CCGTCGTTCACTTGCGAACGTTCTTGCGCATGCGGGCTGGCTTTGTGTACTTGGTGTACGAAATCTTGGGCGTCTCATCAAGGGGCTGGGCAATCTGACTGAGCAGGCCATCACCGCGAAGGGGTTCCTTCTCGACGGTGTGGCTCAGGTGCTCGCGAAAGAACCGCACGGAATAGTTCTCGTACAACTCAGGCTGCGTGGCGACCGATTGGTTGTGCTTCGCCCTCGGGCAAATCCAGAGGTACTTCGGACCGCGCGCCAGCTCAAAAATCATCTGCGCCTGAGCCACCGGAATGTGCCCGTCCTTTTCACCGTGAATCACCAACATCGGTGTCGCCCCCAATCGCGGAACTGCCTTGCGAACCGAAGGAAATCGGCAGCCAAGCCGACGGCTGACTTCGCGCATGGTGAGCCAACGTAAGAATCGCCAGAACGCGGGATGGTGGTTTTCATAAACAAGCCGCACCTTCGCAAAAATACCCACCCAGCGTTGCATCAGGTATTCGAGATAGGCATCGGTGCTGAAACCGCCGTCGATCATGATCGCTTTGACGGTGGGCACGTTGACGGCAGCGATGATCGCAGCGCCCGCCCCGCGCGAGATGCCGGCCAACCCAACCTCGCGAAGCCGACCCTGACGTTCGAGTCTGTCTTCAACGAACGCGATTGCTCCCAGCATGTCGGACTGTTCCCGATCGCTCGGCCAAAGGCGAACCTTGTAGTTGTCCTCGTGGGCGGACTCACCTTGACCGCGAAAATCGAGCGCGAAGATTTCGAATCCGTCGTCGCGCAGTGCCTTGCAGTAAAGGTTTGCGCTGTATTTATCGCTGTCGAGTTCGTGGGCAAAAATGATCGTGCCTTTGAGCGAGGCATCTGGATTCGGAGGCAGGAACACACCGCGAAGCAGATGCCCGTCAAACGCACGAAAGTCGACCGCTTCCCCATCGGTGGTCGGATAGTCGCGCGACGCGAAGGAAAGGGGAACGTGTGTGTTTTGGAATATGTTGGCGATCAGGTGGACGTATTTGCGCAGGATGAGAATCGGAACCGTGATGAGCACAACCAACGTCGCCACGATACTGATCAGCGCCCAGTTGCGCAAAAACATTTCCCAAATCTCAGCTATGACAGAACCTCCGTAGAACCAAATCCGTTACTGCAACCAGCCGAGTAAAAGTCGCGACAAGAACTCCCAAAGTCTGACGCCCGCCTCCCGAGTCCGATTCTCGCACCACTTACGGAAGATGCTCAACAACCCATTTGAGAACCCCAAATAAGAATAGAAGCGGGACAAAGATGGCAGCCAATACCATCAGGGCCAGCCATCTTCCTCGTTTATACCACCATACGTAAAGGTAAAAAATTCCGATGTCCTTCTTGGAATACTCATCATGCCACGCAAACTCATAACCGCATGACCGGCACGCCAACGAAGCTTCCGGGTTTGACGTCCCACACGCTTCACAAACCGTGCCGGTTGATTTGCTCTCAACCGACCGGATGCACGATTCACAAACCAAAGAAGACTTCGGCTTGACGGTTCCGCATTTCTTGCATTTTCGAGACATGCCACAGCCATTGTAGTGCGGAAGGGCTCCATTATCGAAAGCAATCCATCGCAGGCAAGGGTAATCATGTGATTTCGACGGGATGTTTTGGCGATCGCCGTTCGAGCACCGCGATCACGTCGTCAACAACATCGTTCATGCGGATGAGTGCAGCCGACGAGCGGCCTGCGATGTGTGGGGTCAGGAGCGTATTGGGAGCCGACAGAATCGGATGCCCTGCGGGAACGGGTTCGTCCTCGAACACATCAAGGGCAGCCCCCGCGATGGCCCCGCGCTCCAGCGCAGACGCCACGGCCACACCATCCACCACCGCGCCCCGCGATGTGTTGATCAGCATCGAAGTCGGTTTCAACAGTGACAATTGTGCGTCACCGATGAGGCCTCGGGTTTGCGACGTGAGCGGGACATGCAGGCTCACAAAATCCGCCGTGCGAAGCAAGTCGTCAAGATCGGTGGGTACCGCGTCAAACCCGAACGGCCCGATGCGGCGGATGTCGTTGTAGAGAATTTTCATGCCGAACCCATCGGCACACATTCTCGCCACCGCTGAGCCGATCCGCCCCATACCGACAATACCCATCGAGCAGCCGTCAAGTTCGCGCCATGTGACCGAGTCCCTATGCACAAAGAAACGGTCATCGCGAACGGCGTGGTCGCCCGCGAGCAACCGATGTTCGAGGGCCAGCATCAGCCCGACCGTGTGCTCGGCTACGGAGCGCGTGGAAGCCGAAGGCGTATGCACCACGACAATCCCGCGACGCCTCGCCGCAGCAAGATCGATATTGTCCACGCCCACACCCGCCCGACCGACGACTTTCAAACGATTGCCCGCACCCAACAATGTATCAGTCACGCGCGTGTGTGTGCGAACGAGCAGCGCATCGGCATCGGTCAACGCAGCAATCACCGTACCTTCGTCGCACGAATCCAACTCGATCACGTCGCCAACCGCGCGCAGCCGGGACAACGCGCTGGCGCTGTAACCTTCCGACAAAACGATTTTATGCGTCCGATTGCCCATCGCGCTCCATTCTTCGTCTACAAACCGCAAGGTCAAGCAGCAGCACGGGATCGCCCCCGCGCCGTGAAGCGGATCAAGTGGTACAATCGGCTACGATGGAACATGACCAACTCAACGAATGGCTGCATTTTGCCTGCAATCTCGCCGACGAAGCGCGAACGATCGCCGCGAAATGCCGCAGCAACATGGGCACGTCTGCAAAGCCCGATCGAAGCATCGTCACCGAAGCGGATCATCAAATCCAGAAGAGATTCTGCGAGGCCATCCGCGATTCGCAACCCGGTCATGCCGTTCTCTGCGAAGAAGAAGCTGCATACCTAGCCGACATGCCCAACCTGAGCGAAGCAACTTACTGCTGGGTGATTGATCCCCTCGATGGGACAAGAAACTACGCCCGCGGGTTGCCATGCTGTTGCACTTCGATCGCGCTGTTCAAAGAAGGCCGACCGGTTGTCGGGGTCATCGGAGATATCAATTCTCCCGACACATTCTCCGCCATCGCAAATGGTGGGGCTTGGCGAAACGGTGAACGCATGACGATCAAGAAGGAATGCGCACTGGGAAAACCTGTCGTCTCCTATCAGCCGCCAAGGTCTGCAATGTCGGTCGGGCAACTGCCCATTTGGCTGGAGAAGGTGCGCGTCCGAAACCTGGGCTCCACCGCGATGCACCTTGCGTATGTCGCAACGGGTGCGACCGATGGAGCCGTGTGCATGGATTGTCGCGTGTGGGATTTGGCTGCGGGCGCGTTGATCGTCGGCGAAGCGGGCGGTGTGGTGACTTGTTCGGATGGTTCTGCGTTGTTCCCATTCGACATGACACTCGACGCAACACGCCGCACATCATTCGTAACCGCTCGACCCGATTTGCACGGGCAGCTCATCGGATAAGCGGCGGGTCGCATGGCGACAAAGCAAACGGCCTGCCGCGCTCTCAAAACGCGTTGACTTCAAACTGAGGAACACCTGCGGTATTGATGACGGCTCGCGCTTCGATCGTTTCTCCGCAGCGATAATCCGTGTCCTCGAACAAATCAAAATCGAACCGCGATAGCGTTTGATCACCAAGGAATGGGACAGTGGCGACGGTCACGATTTCGATATTTGCAGACAGGGGACAGGCGGCTTCAAAGCGGATGGAGAATGGTTCGAGACTCTTTGTTTCTTGAAGCGTATCGGTCAACCCGTTGCCATAATTCAGCGTCAGCGTGATGTTGAACCTAACGGTGACCGCGTCGAGCAGGCTTCGATCCAAACCGAACGCCTCAAGCAGATCGCCCGCTTCCTGCTGCGTGAGATCGCTGGATACGTCCACGTTGAGGCTGCCGAAATCTTCAAATGTCACCCCGTCGGGCGGCTGAATTTCGGGAAAGCCGTTGTTGTTCGTGTCGGTTTGCAGCCCGTCAAGATCGCCCGGAGGTGGTTGCTGGCAGCCGAACGAAATCAAACCCACCGCCATTGCGATAACCCACGTTCCGATCCGCCGCCTTGTGTTCATGATCAATGACCTCGTCCTGACAACTATTCCGCCAACCCATTGCGATGGCTTCGCTCAATTTTCAACCGATGGTGCGCCGTGTGCAAACGCGCGGTCTGCACGCAGGATAGTACACCGCACCAAGTGGCGATCAATGAGATGGGGATTGAAATTGAATCGGTATATGGGGGGACTCGACCTGCACAGCCGAGTTGACCTTCTGCTGGCAATGCGGCCATTCGGTGCGTCCCGGACGCACGCTACGAAGGAAGTTTCGCAGAACGTGTCAGGTGGGCAGCAGGTCGACGACTTGTTCGGGAAGCAGGACCTTCATCTTGCCGATGGCCCGTCGCTCGATTTGTCGCACGCGTTCTTTGGTCACGCCGAATTGGCTGCCCAACTGCTCGAGCGTTTGCGCATCTCCGCTTCCAAACAAACCGAAGTGCGACGTGACAATGGTGCGCTCGCGATCGGTCAGATCCCGCATGCTCTTGCGGATCATGTCCTTGAGACCCTGGGCGTCCAACTCGCGGCCTTCTTCGTTCGCCGTGCCTGCGGTGGCGTCGATCAACTCTTCCTGGCCGGTCACATATCGGGTGAAGTGGTAGTGCTCTTCCGGAATGGTGCGGGCGAAATTCTTGATGATGGCCCACGAGGCGTAGGTGCTGAATTTGAATCCACGGGCGTAGTCGAATTTTTCCACCGCCCGCATCAGCGAGATGTTGCCATCGGAAATCACTTCAAAGAAGCGTGGAGACCACCCGACGTGCTTCTTGGCGATGCTCACGACCAAGCGAAGATTCGCTCGAACGATCGCCTGTCGAAGGTCATCGGCGCAGCGCAGCAATTCATCGATCGATCGCAATTCTGCCTCGCTCGTCTGGCAAACATCCAGCGCATCGACGAGTTGGCCAGCTTTGAATTTGACGAAATTGTACCTGCGGAACGCATCCACCTCCTGCTCTGCCGTCATCAGCGGAACTTCGTACAAACTTCGCAAATAAGCGGGCAGGTCCTTTGGAATGCGAACCTTCGCCGGTGTGTCGTTGGTGGGCGGTGGTGTGCCAAGGATCAGTGCGTCGGCATCGGGCGCGGCGAACAAATCATTGTGTATATGCTCGGGCGGAGTGTTCTTGTGGGTTCGCGCCCGCATCTCGCGCACGATTGATTTGACCTGCTTCTGCGTTTGCCGGACCGACTTCGCGATGACTGCGACTTCGTCACCGCGCTCGTGCGCCTCCCAAACCAAGCGGTGCGATTCCGAAACCATCGGCAACCCGTTGCCGCTGAACAGGGCCTGCGTCGGATTGGCCTGATCGAATCGCCGCAACGTGTAGCGAATGGTCTCAACGGCTCGGCCAATCTCTTCGGAAATTTGACGGGCGACAACGTGCAGCTTGAGTCGCTTGTCGCGAAGCAGTTCCCCTG
>JAADIU010000058.1 GCA_013151185.1 Planctomycetota bacterium | reverse complement strand
CATTTGGCCGAGCGGTACGGCAAACATTTCTCAGGATCCGCTTGTCGCAAATGAGGCAGAAGGGGACTTGCGACTACTCACAGGCTCACCGCGTATTGACGCGGCCAACAACCCGGTCGAGATCGTTCCGTTTCGCGGTGAATACTGCGAACTCATCGAATCGCGGCGAAGCCTCGTGAAGAATTTGATCTACCCCGTGCCCGATCCGAGGTTCCCGTTTCTCGGCGTGCATTTCACCCGGATGATCGGTGGGGGAGTGGAAGCCGGTCCGAACGCGGTGCTGTCGTTCAAGCGTGACGGCTACGATCGGTTCAATGTGTCGCTGCGCGATTGTTTGAGCATCGCATCGTTCGCAGGCTCGTGGCGAATGATGGCCAAGCACTGGCGAATGGGTTTGGGCGAATGGCACCGTTCGCTAAGCAAGCGAGCGTTCGTCACCGGATTGCAAAAGCTGATCCCGCAAGTCACCGCCAGCGATCTAAAGCGAGCCGGCTCCGGAGTCCGAGCCCAAGCCGTCGAAAAAACCGGCGCCCTAGCCGACGACTTCCGTATCATAGAACACCAAAACTTCATCCACGTCCTAAACGCCCCATCCCCAGCCGCGACGGCATCGCTGAGTATCGGTGAATACATAGCAAAGCGTGCGGAGACTCAGTTCGCTGTCGGTGCATGAACCCGTAGGGTGCGTCCCGAACGCACCCTACGAAACTGGAATCACGATGGTACGTTACAAACGATGCTCGATCGGCTTCATAGCCAAGTCGAAATCGATGAAGAATTGTGGTGCGTCGATGGTACAGTCGTTCGCGCACACCGATGCGCCTCGGGTGGTGGCAAAAAAGCGATTCGCAGGAGCCACAAGACCACGCGATTGGTAGGAGTCGTGGCGTTCGATCGGGATATGTATCGTAATCGTAGTATTATTAGGTTCGCCTCGAGGGGCTTGATGGGGCGGTTGACAAACATTCGAGAGCATCCCATGATCCCGCGTTGAATCCGACTCGAATCGGGCCATCATCCGTAGAGGGCTCGGTCGTTGCGGATCAGTAAGATGCCCAGAACGAAGCTGGAGGAGTGGCCGAGCGGCTGAAGGCGCTGGTTTTGAAAACCAGTGTACGGGTGACCGTACCGGGGGTTCGAATCCCTCCTCCTCCGTTTGCTAAGCTGTTGTCGGAAAACAACTTAGCCTGTCAAACTGAAAGAGTGCTCGATGGGTACTCGACAAGACGACTCATGCGACCAAGGGCTCCCGTTGCGCGGATTCCGAGCCACCAAGACAGCGGCGGCCAACGTCTAACGCTACAAGTGCGTCAGCGTCCGATTCACAAGTCGAAGAACGAAGCGGGGTCGCGGTACGGGTGTGCTTGAAGACGCTGCAGCAAATGCGGTGTAATCTTCTGCACATGGGAAAGTCCGCCACCTCAGCCTCGATGGCATTGCCCAACATCTGACGGGCACCGTCGTGCAGAATCTCGGCCTGCACGTCATTCGTCGCAACCTCGGGAATCTCAATCGAAGTTGTCGTATTCGTTGTTCGCGGGGCGTATCCTCCTGTGTCAGGAACGGGTGCGATTGATTTCACACCCAGGGCACGCCGCCTTTCTTCATCACTCAAGTCCACAGCTTTCGGTTACATCTCCCGTTATACTCCATCCAGACACCGGTTTCTCCTTTCTCCTTCCAGCCAAACAACCGTCGTTAACAAACGCTTGTTTAGCCACCGGGAAAACCGGTGTCCATTGTCATTCAAGAACTTACATCACCAATTCATTGGGAGGAGAACGTTTTTCGACCCAAACCACGAAGTTGTATTAACCTACGAAGCCCACGCGCGAATGTGCGCCAAATCGCGTAGGGTGTTTTCCTCATTGTGGTGGCGAACGTGGTCCGGGTACAATGGCACCGTCGGGTCGCCGTACCTGTCCTTTGGGCTGCGATGCGATGCCTTACGCTCAACAAGAATCGTGGATGTTAAGAAAAATCTGCGCAGCGATTGTCGTTTGCGGCTAGGACGCAGGACCGACCCGCGGAAATCGCAAATCGTCAGGGCAGCAAATCGTCAGGGCAGACGGGCAGGCCATCTCGAAAACGGATCGACACCCAACCGAGGGAGTAGATTTCGTGTTCAAGGAACCACAAAGCGTCGCGCGTAAGCTGCCATGTAGCGTCACGGCTATGGGGCTGGTGCTTTCGCTCGTTCTCAGCGCCCTTATCACCACGGTGGCTTTGCACTCCCCCGACGATCGTTGGGTGGCGTGGTTTTGTTTCTTACCGTTATTCATAGCCGTCAGGCTTCTATCTCCCACATTGGCTGCGATGGCTGGCGGGCTGTGGGGTGCCTCGCTGTACCTGTTCACGACCGCAAGCCGAACTGCCGTTGCCGAGGACTTCATATCGGTTTCGTCTGTAGGGATGCTTGCTCTGTTGATCGCGATCCCGGCGATCTATCTGGGGTTGGCTGCCCGTCCCGCCCGCGCGATCGGTTTCAGGATCCTGACGTTGGCCCTCGGCTGGACGCTGATCGAAGCCGTCCTGCACCTTTATAACAATCTCGGACCGCAAGAGGGCTTGCTCACCGGTTCACAAGGCGAAGGGCTACAACTACATTGGCTAACCCGCCTGCTAGGCTACGTCGCCACAGCCGTCCTGGTAGCCAGCTTGAATGTTTCACTGGTTGGCTTTGTGAGTACTGCCTGCCTGAACCTCCCCGTCCTGTGCTTGTGGGCGGAACCGCCCGAAATCGGGGCGTTGAGTCCACCAGAATTCATACTGTTGGCCTTTTGTTGCGCACTTCGTCGGGTGCATCCCCGCGCACCTCCAATCCTGGTCGTCGCCCCTTAGTAGCACTGCCGAGCAGTTCTTTATTCTTGACGATGTAGGGAAATGGTCCACATTCTGGGCCAGCTATTGGAAATTCTTCTGATATTGGAGGTTGTACAAGATGAATCATAGCCGAAAGTCACGCATTGGCGTGGTTGTGTTAGCAGCCGTATCGCTTGGGTGGTTCGCGGATGTCGCTCGACCCTGTGTGGAGCACGATCCGGCGCCACCGGACATCTGGATTAAGTTTCAGACACCGCGGATTGTCTGGATTACGCTTCACGGATACCAGACATTTGGATCGAGCGCTGGACAGTTCTGCACCTGTGCGCTCAATCAAATCCCCGCCATCACTTCGGTTGACCTGGTCGAATTCAGAGAGCCGGGGAGCGGAAATCTGATTTCCGAGTTTTTGTTCGCGCCGGACGGAGACTCGGATTTTGGTGGCGGAATCACCTGGGCGGGGTTCTCCAGTTCACCACTTCAGTCGCCCGTTGCAGCAGGAATACCCGTAGACGTCTTATTCAGGGTCAACGTCGTACCCGGAACATCGTTTGTCAGCTTGGCCAATGATCTTTCGGGCGCTGGCAATGTGATTGGTACAGACGAAGCAGACAGCAATGGGTTCCCGACTGGAGCCCATCAGATTGTGTTGCCCGCCGGGCCGATCATGAGTGCGCCCGTTCCTACCGTCTCTGAATGGGGTTTGATCATTATGACTCTGCTGTTGTTGACGGGAGGCACGATCGTTCTTGGTCGACGTCGTACTCCAGTTGCAGCGTAAAGTGGTTGCTGATTGATTGACGGGGGCCCCGCCTTGCTTCGCGGCAAGGTTCGGGGCACCCCGCGCAATCGGTCGCTTCGGAGTGACAGCGACATGAATGAACGTTTCTTTGATCTCGACCGCGCGGTATTCTTCAGGGTGTTGGCAGCGACTTTGACTATGGTGCTCATCGGATGGTCGGTGAGCCTCTGGCATTACGGTGAACTTGCCACGCGGGATATTGTCGGCTCGCTGATTAGCGCGCCGATCTTTGCATACATGGTTCATCTTTGGATCGTCTATGCGCGAGACCAGGAAACGGACGAATAGGGCGTTTCCTCCCGGTGTGCCAGAGGTCGGCTAGCCAGGGCTCTTGCCAGCGGTCTTGTTCGTTTGCGCTGCTGCGGTGAAGTCTTCGCGGCGGAAACATACCAGTGCCCAGACCGCCACGGGTACGACGAACTTGGTCTCGGGGATGGTCACCAGAATGTGACCTGCATACGCGACGACTGTGCGGGACCAATCGCCAAAGCTGAATAAGGTCAGGCCAGCTTTTCGATCGATGTTGATCAACCAAAGAGCCACCCGTAGTGCAACAAAGCAGTGGACAAGCAGGAGGCCGCCGCCGAGGGCCCAAAGCTTGCGGCGCCTGCGTAACGGAGTTGCGAGAACAAGCGCCGTCACCAAAGCGGCTGATAGGTAGCCCATGTATCTGCTGCTGGCATGAGCGCGAACTCCGCTGCCACCAATCTTACGGATGAGTACCAACGCGTCTCTCTGTTCTGTTCCCTGCTCTTGTGAGTTCTGAATTGAGGGTGCAAACTTGACCGCGCCGCCATCGCCGAAGCTGTTGAATATGATGTTGCCGGTGATGCGAAAGCAAGCCCCATACGCCGACGCGAGGCCGGGCCATGGTAGCATGAGCAGAACGTAATAGAGTAGCGCGAGTCCGGCGAAGCGAAGGATCCGCTTGCGCGACAATTCATCAGTCAGTAGGGGCATGTTTCGGCCTCGGTGCGTGCGCACGTGTTGCCCAACTCGCCCAAACGAGCCACAGCGAAATTGACAGCAGAATGAAAACGGCACCCCACACCTCGACGTGCATAAAGTCAAAGTGCTTCGGAATGAAGACGCCAATGTAGTAGAGGCTGACGATGCGGAGTAGATTGAGCGTGAGAAGGATGGTGATTCCCACCACAGCACCAAACAACTTTCGACGCAACAACACCGGCGTCGCGATCATGGCGGAAACGAACAGAGCGGTCGGCTGAACTGCGTCACACCCGTGTGAGACTTCCAACGAAAACCGGGGAGACGCGACGACCCGACCTTGAACGTGTGCTTCCTCGCCCAGCGTGCGGAGGATGGCACCAGTCCAATTCGCGTTCATTACCAAGAAACGCATGACCACTGGCGATTCCTTGACTTGTTGAAGTAGCAATACGTTGATGGCAAGAACGAGGGCAAGAAATATCAGAACGAATCGCAACACCGGACGTTTGGAAAGGAACCAACCTGAGACGAGCCCGCCCCGGTCCGCTCGCTTGCGACCCGATCGTTCGTGTCCCTTAGCTGCGTGTTTTTGGCCCGCAGTGCTTGTGCCTGCCCGAGAAGAACCCGGGGAGTCCTTCTTTCGTTTTTTTCGCTGTCGCCCCACGTTGATCCATTCCGAATCACTACGCTCAACGATTCTTGGTTTCCAGAAGAGTACCTAAAGAAGAATTCGATTGCCAGCTTGAAAACGGACAGCGCCGGACAAAAATCATGGTGAGCGATCTGATTCTTCAAACGCGAGCCTAGCGGTGTTCGATTGTGGGTTCGTACCTTGTTTACGGTATGAACTTATAACCGACGCTGTGTACCGTAATAATGTGTTGCGGGTGCTTGGCGTCTAGTTCGATTTTTCGGCGCAGGCTTACGATGTGGTTGTCTACTGTTCTGTTTGCGGGGAAGGCTGAGAGGCCCCAGATGACGTCGAGCAGTTTGTTGCGTTCCACCGGTTGCTCTGCGTGCTCGATGAGCATCTTGAGGATTTCGATTTCGAAGTGACCCAGATTGAACGATTCCTCGCCCCGGGTGACTTTGCCTTTGACCAGGTCGACCTCGGCTGTCCCGATGCGCACCATTTTCGCGACGGACGATGATGAGCCCCCGCGTCGGAGGGCGGCTTTGATTCTTGCCAGCACCTCGCGCACGCTGAACGGTTTGGTAATGTAGTCGTCTGCACCGACTTCGAGCCCACGGACGATGTCGATTTCCTGACTCTTAGCCGTGAGCATGAGGATGGGAAGCGTGAAGCCCGCGTCGCGCACCAGCTTGCAAACCTCCAGCCCGTCGCGCTTGGGCATCATCACGTCGAGCAGGATGAGGTCCGGGCTTTCGGTCAGCGCCTTCGTGAGCGCCTCCTCACCGTCGGCAGCCACCAAAACTTCGTAGCCTTCAAACTGGAGGTTGTCGCGCAACCCCATTGCCATATCCGGTTCGTCTTCAGCGACCAGTATTCGATGCATGGTTGTTCTCCATCGGAGTTGATTCCGGCGTCTCGGGCAAGAATATACGAAAAGTGCTTCCTTTGACCAGTCTTGATTCGACATCCACGATTCCGTGGTGGGCGTCGACGATGTGTTTGACCAGTGCCAAACCCAGTCCCGCACCGCGTCGGGCTCGAACCAGATCGTCGTTGGCCCGGTAGAAATCGGTAAACAGGTGGTTGCGATCCTCTGGTTTGATGCCGATTCCTCTATCGCTCACGCTGATGAGTACGCCATGCCCTCCGCGACGGGTCTCGGCTGACACGTCGATTCCAAGGAAACGATCGTCCCCGTCGGAATACTTCATGGCGTTGTTGATCAGGTTGATGATCGCCTGGGCAACCGCATCTCGATCGCAGTGGATGGTGGGTAGGGCTTCGCCGACGATAAGTTGGTGCTCGAATTTCTCATGCTCAAGCTGGAGCAGATACGCTTCGTAGGTTTCTTTCACCAATGCCGCGACATCACAGTCGGCCATGCTGTACCTTTTTCTTCCGGCATCGATGCGCGCAAAGTCAAGGATATTGTTGATGAGGTGCGTTAGTCGGCTACTCTCGCGTGTGATGATTTCGTAGTACTCGCGCCGTTTTTCCTCCGAAGTGACACGACCCGCAAGGAGTGTTTCTCCAAATAGCCGAATGAGCGCCAACGGTGTCTTGAGTTCATGCGACACATCCGCAACGAAGGACTGCTTCATGCGCGACAGCGCGAGTTCCCGATTGAACACACGCCACATCGCCCACATGACGCCGGTTAGGGCGGCCATCACGAGGACGGTGCCGATGATGAAATACACGGTTTGTCGCCACACGATTTCGTGTTGGTCGCGGATCAGTCTCTTGCTGGGCATCAATTCGACGAAGGGCACTGCGGGTGTGAGGCGTTCGGTCCAGAGCATCGAATCCGCTTTCGCAACTTCATGGCCCGTAACAATGCGATGGGAGAATTGCTCGGGAGGAAG
>JAADIU010000059.1 GCA_013151185.1 Planctomycetota bacterium | reverse complement strand
ACACCGCCGATGATTTCCCGCCCTCCGAAGAATCCATAGTGCCGGAAGTACATCAGCGGGGCGCCCGCCAATCCGCTGGCCATCCCGATCAGCGTCAAGGTCGTCATGCCTGAAGGGCTTAGCCCGGCGAACTTGGCGCGTCGCCGTGCAATGAGCAGGGCGATCACAAATCCGACGGCCATCACAAGGCCGTAAGTGCCGATTTTGAACCCGATGACGGGCACGGTCCAAAGATGCGGATGCAACGTTCGTTCTCCTGAACAATGGGTGATTCTCAGATTCGCACATCGTACCGGAGAATCATCAGGCGTGCGATTGCGTTCAAGATTCGGATCTCAGGTCGCGCGTTGCTTTGACGAGATGCAGCATGTTCGCGTAGAACAACGCCATGCGAGCACTGAGGGTCTTGGCATTCGAGCCGTATTACGGCGGATCACACCGCGCGTTTCTCGATACATGGATCGAAGGAAGTCGCCACGACTGGACGGTGTTCACGCTTCCCGCAAGGCACTGGAAGTGGCGAATGCGCGGGTCTGCGATTTGGTTCGCCGATCAAATTGCAGACACACCGGCGGGGCGGTTCGATGTGTTGTTCACCTGCGACATGACATCCGTCGCCGACCTCCGAGCCTTGCTCCCACAGAGCCTCTCCCGTATCCCGATTGTGTGCTATTTCCACGAGAACCAATTGACGTACCCGATATCCCCACACGATCGACTCGACTATCAATTCGGGCTGACGAACATCACCTCGGCGCTGGCCTCTGACCAGGTGTGGTTCAATTCGCGTTCTCATCGAGACGCGTTCCTGAAAGCGGTCCGCGAACTGCTGCGCATCATGCCCGAAAACCTGTCGCCCATCGTCGCACCACGGATTGAAGCGAAATCATCTATCCAGTACCCAGCCGTTAAGTCCGAAGCAAGAATCACAAACGAACCGCGACCGCGCAATTCTCGCACGCGCTTCTTGTGGTCGCATCGTTGGGAATACGACAAGAACCCTGCCGATTTCTTTGACGCGATGGTCACGCTGCACGAACGAAAGGTGGAGTTTGAATTGGCGGTGGTGGGGGAGACGTTCCGAAAAGCTCCCCCCGAATTCCACCGAGCGCTCGAGACACTCGAACCCCACATCGTCCACGCGGGATTTCTCCCAAGCCGTCAATCATATTGGTCCCTGCTTGAATCGTGTGATTGGGTGGTCAGCACTGCCATTCAGGAGAATTTCGGGCTTGCGGTGGTTGAAGCCATCCTTGCCGGCTGCCAACCGTTGCTGCCGAACCGACTCAGCTATCCGGAACTGATCAGAGCCACATCACCAGAAAACTATCTATACGACACCGACGAGGAACTTTTGGAACGCCTCGCGAGCGCGTGTTCCAATCGCCCCATCCCAATCGATACCCCAATCAATCCATCGCCGACTGCCGATCTGATCCAGAGCATTCTCAATCGGTTCGGATCAACGCAACAGATTCCACGCCTGGACGAAGCCCTCGAAAACGTAACCGAAGAACCATCGCCCTCGGCATCGCTGACCTGAGCTCCATCAGGTAGTGCAACCAGGACCGGCTGAGTATTCCAGCCCGAGGACGGCGTTGGGGGCAGTCTTGCGGCGACAGAACACGGCATAAGGATCGCAGCATCAAACCAAGACATGGAATCCTCGAATCAGATCGATTTTTAACGTCCGATAATATATATTACGTTGCGTTCGTGGTGGGGCGGTTGCTGGCCAAAGGCAAGTACACGGATTCTGATTCTACCAGAGATGATCGCGTGAATCAGTTGGGCCGGTGCTGGGCTGTGAACAGGATACTTGCCTGGCACCGATGGTTAGAATCGGCGAGACCCGCCGACCTTTGGCGTTCTCAGAGGCGGCCATCGGCGTCGTCCGAAGCAGCTCGTGGGCCAGTGGCGACTGGGCTGGGGGACAATCAATTACGGCTTGCCTTGGCTTATTTCGGCTTTGTCGAGAATCGCGACTCTGCCCGTTTTGCGCTGGAGGCCATAGACCAGTAGCCGCTCGGTGGTGTTGTCCACCAGATAGATCAGTTCGGCGTCGCGGGTGACGCGGCCTATGGTGACGGTGAAGTCACCACCATAACTACTGACGCTGCCAGCCTGAACAGGTGCGGGGATCGCATTGACCAAGAGAATCCCGACAAGCAGAATGACGGCAGTAATCGACAGGCTTCCGATCGCAATATTTTTGGCTGATGAACTCATTTGTTTCATGCCTTTCCGGCTTTTATCCAAGCGCCCACGGGCAAATCTAGTTGCGACCGAAGTCCCGGTTCAGGTTGCGCGTATCGGTCCAGGTGAGCTTCGCACCTGCCGACGTTTCGCGGGGAACAAAAACATGCATCGCGCCGACAGGAACGTTGATGATCGCAACGGCGTCGTAATCTTCGTGGATTTGAACCGTACACATGAGAAAGTCGCCCGCGCGCCCGGGACGCCTTTGGGCGAGGGCCTCCGCAGGCTCGTAGCTGGTCAGAATCAAAGCCGCCAGCAGAAACAGATTCAAACCGACAAGGCCCACGATGGTTGATTTTTTGTTCATCAGGCAATCTCCTGTACATTGGCCACCCGTGCGGCGGTCCAAAGCACCTTAGTCTTCGCATCATTAGTCTTGATGCGACCTTTTGGAATTCTTAAAGAGGATAGCTCCGCAGACGACAAAGATCCCAATCGCAGCGAACCACTGTTTGATCGGTTTTTGATCCTCAGGAGGCAACGCAGGTCTGAGGTCGGCTTGAGCGCGGGGCACCACGCACAAAACCGCACAAATAGCCGTCAACAAAAATGCACGTTTCAGGAAAGGCATCGGCGTTCGACTCCGCTTGGGTTTGACCCCGCTTAGGAAACTCGACGAATTATAGGCCCGCCGCAGTGCCGCGTAAACTGTTATGTTCGCGATTGGCGTCGCAACTTTCTTCGCGGTTGGCATCGTAGCACTGAATGGGCTGCACCATGGCTTTGAAACGCGCGGTGGCGACGCTGACCGTATCCCACTTTGCGGAACGTTCTCTACAGGCATCCTTGTATTCGTCAAGTGACACGCACATGAACGCATACGCACAATCGCGGAACGGATGAATGTGGTGGGTGGGCTGATGGGCGTTTGGTTCGGTCAGGTGATAGGCAAAAACGAGCATCGACACGAATCCCTCACCAAAGGTCGATTGCCATTGGGAGAGTCCGTCGATGTCTTCCCGCGTGATCCAGTTTTCCCAATGCCGTTTTCGGCCTTCGTGATGGTAGGGAAATTGTCGGCCTTTGACATCGACAAGCCACGTCTGCCCCGTTTCCCGATACACCAGAAAATCGAATGACTTCACCCGGCTGCCCGCGAAGATGGCCTTTCGTTGCTCATCCACAGCCACATACGGCTGCCCGCGCGACCGCAGGTAATCCTCGAAGGCGGCTTCGTAGTGAATGTGTCGACGGGTCATGCCAGATAGTCTACCGCCCTTTCCGCCCTACCGCCTCTCTCCCGGAAATTTGCCGGTTATTCGATCTGCTGCATGGGATCGGCCAGGAATGCATCGAGTTCGAGCGTCGCCTGTTTGCTGTGGGCCATATCCTTGACGCTGATTTTGCGGGTGGAAGCAATGTCGGCTTCGACAATGACCACGCGGTTCGCGTTCTTCGCTGCCGCTTGTTTGAATTGCTTGCCGACGCCCTGCCGTTGATACGAAAAAACGGCGGACATGCCTCGTTCGCGCAGCGATGCAGTGACATGGAGGACCGTCTCGAAAACGGAAGGGTCCGCATCAATCACGAAAAAATCCAGCTCGCACTCCTGCGAAGGCAGCCGATCAAACTCATTCAACAAATCCGCAAGAACGACATCGCTGGTTGCAAATCCGACGGCTCCGATGGTTGGCCCGCCCATGTCTTCAATCAACCGGTCGTACCGCCCCCCACCGCCAACCGCCCGCTTCAATCCACCTTTCCCAAACGCTTCGAACACGATACCCGTGTAGTAAGCCAAACCGCGCACGACGCCCATATCGAATCGACAGTACCCACCGACGCCAAACGCATCGAGCAAATCCAGCACACGTCGAACAGCATCACACCCTTCGGTTGCGACACTCGACTCGCGCAGGAATTCCGCGATCCGGTCCAATCCATCCGCATCGCAGGCATCTGCAAATTGCGCAAGAATATTCTTCTGCGACGTATTGAGATCGATCTTCGCGAGCAACGCTTCAAACGCTTCTGCGGAAAGTTTGTCGCGCTTGTCGAGGGCAGCGTACACGGCTGATTGTTGCTGTATTGAAATCTGCGCGGCATCGAGAAGCGCCGAAACAATGGCCCTCGAGTTGAGTTTGACCTCAACGTGTTCGGGCGACAAACCAACCTTGCGCATGAAATCGATCAGGACGAAAATACACTCGGCGTCCGCGATCTCGCTGGATTCGCCGATGATGTCGACGTTCCACTGAAAGAACTCCCGAAGCCGACCCCGTTGGGGGCGCTCTGCCCGACACAATCTTGGCTGGGAATACCACTTGATGGGTTTTGGCAAAGCGTTCGCACGGACGGCGATCATGCGTGCGAGCGTGGGCGTCATTTCCGGTCGAATCGCCAACCCGCGTCCACCCCGATCCGTAAAGTGGAATAACTGATCGACAATCTCGTCACCGCTCTTGACGCGATAAAGGTCGAGGTCTTCAAAGATCGGGCCATCGTACTCGACGAACCCATTGCGCAGAGAAACATCGTCCCACTGCTTCATGATCCATCGGCGCAGAACCATGTCGTCGGGAAAGAAATCTCGCGTGCCCTTGGGAGCCTTGAATTGCATGGTTGCCGATCGAGTGAACTACGGAGTTTCGAGCGTCTCGGTTAACATGGTCCGGTTGCCGGCTACGTCGAAGATGATGAACTCGACGTCTGTGGTCCCATTCGGATTCAGTTGATCGCCGGTCGGTAGGTATGCCACCCATCGTGAGCCGTCTGCGTTTTCCGGGGAAATCTCAAATCCGGTGCGCGGCGGGCGATGTTCAAAGACGCTGACGTTTCGATCATTGTTGCAGCGAAACACCATCTTTCCGGTGCTCAAATCGTACGCGTGCTCGGGCTTCGGAATTTTGAATCTGACCACGCTTTGATACACCGAAAGCAACACGCGGGCGCTTGCGATGCGTTTGTCCGGTTTGTTGTATGGGCTTTGCGTTCGCAGCCACTTGCCAGCGATCTTCATGAAGTCCCGGTCGTCCTGTTCAGCGAAAGCCTCAGCCAACACCGACACCTCCATACCCGATTCGACATGGTCGAACAGATAGGCCGCAGTGAACCCCCCTGCTTCGTCGAGTTCGGCTTCGATTCGCTCACCGCCGAAAGAAAACGCACAGTAGTCAGCCAATCCGTGGGCATCGATCGAGACATTGCTGGACGGTTTCTTCAAGACGAAGCTGAACTCAACCGTTTCCCCCACATGAATTTGCTGGCGCTTGGCGAGCGACCACTCCCCCCCCCGCCGTCACCACTTGAGGTGGCCAGCGAC
>JAADIU010000084.1 GCA_013151185.1 Planctomycetota bacterium | reverse complement strand
ATTGCGCAAATTCGTCCCAAGAAACGATTTGTAATCCGTCGGGCCGACATCGATGCGCAGCGTACTGCCGACCGAATGGTGGTCGATCAATCGCACCAAATCGCCGTTGAAGAGAACCGCCCCGGCTTGTTGAGCGCTCGCGAGTTCCGAGTTCCAAACGCGATCAATCTCCGACTCCAACCGAGGAGACGTGGGCCGTGGTTCGTCTGACCAAGACAGTTTGATCTGCCCGCACGCAAACGGACCGATGACTTCAACTTCTGCCAAGCGTTGGCGGAGCGTGATTGAATCTTCGGTGAATTCGCACATCATCGATCGCGCGCAGCTCTCCGCACAAGCCTATTCAACGTCGCGCGTGATAAGGAGCGAGGAATCCGCGTTGTCATTTTCCACGTCCAAAAAGTAAAACGTAATCACCTGCCCGTCTCCCGCCACGAATGAAGCGAACGTCTTGATGATTGCATCGCCAGCGGATGAACGGATTTGCAGGATGACGTCTCCCGCATCCATGACGACATATTCCGTCACATCTTTGAATTGCAAATCGTCCGCCAACTGCGAACCGTCCGCCGAGTGAATGTCCACCGGCTGACCAGCGGGGTCTGCGTGGATGAACCGAAAGCGAACCATCCCCGAGGGCGGCAAACTGTTGTCATCTTCGAGCAATAAACCCTCAATTTCATCGAAGACATTGAAGAGGAGGTAAGTGCTGTCGGAATCCATAGAAAGCGAAAACATATCACCCACGATCTCCGCGCTGGTACAATCGGCACCGTCCGCGACGAAGCGGATCGCGTGATCGCCTGGAGATACGTCGGCATAAGTCGTCCCTCGGGCCTGGCCACCGACACTTGGGAAGATGCTCGCGCCATCGTTGAAACACCCGTCGATCGGTGGCGAGTCTGGACTGGTATTCACCACCCGCAAGCGAGCGGTTTCTTGCGGCTCGGTGGGTGGCTGCGTGCATCCCAAACCCAAAACAACGATCATCGAAAAACCACAACAACAAGCGGTACGAGACATGGATGGTATTCTCCTGGTTCGGTGTTGGTGAAAGTCCTGCGGATCGACGCGGCGCATTCTACCGGCAAACCCACCGGTGTGCGATACGGGAGTAGCCGCACAAGTCGAAGCTCGCGGCACGGGTTGATGGGTGTTTGGAACGGCGCTAAACTCAGACGGTACGCTCGATGTTCACAGCCGATGTATGATGTTGTCATGAAACGGTACAGATGAAACGCACAATCGCAAAAACCCTGCTCGTTCTCCTCGCCATGTTCATTGGCTGGGGGATCGTATCCACCGCGCCACAAGTCGCCGAGCAATACCGACACATGCGCTCGGCAGACGATTCGATGGCGACACCGTTTCTGGCGCTCGTGGGATTCGGCGCTTTCCTGGTGCTGGGCGGCGCGGGTTACGTCGGTTTCTTGATCTGGCGAGAACTCGCCAACCCGCGCCCGAAACGCCACCGCGATATCGAATCCATGTCAACACGTCAGATTCAGCGTGAAACCGACAAGAGAATCGATCGTGCCAAACGCAATCAAAGTGAAAGCCGTCCGATCACCCCGGAGCAGCGCGACGAACGCGAGGAACTTCGACGCCTCGATCGCAAGTCGCAGGATAGCATTCTGGAAGTCGTCGTATTCGGGGCCATCAACGGCGGAAAGTCATCCCTGCTCAATGCGCTTTGTGGGGAAGATCGTTTCGGAACCGACGTGGTGGGCGGCGCGACGACGCAGTCTTCAGAGATCACGCTGCCCGGATGCGGCAAAATTATTCTCCGCGATACGCCCGGTCTGCAAGAAGTCTTCGGTGATGACCGCGCATTGATCGCCCACAACCAAGTCGGGAAAGCCGACGTCGTCGTATTCGTCATCGCAGACGATCTGCGCGACTTTGAGCGATACGAAATCAGCGACGTTTCAGCCATCCCCAAGCGTGTTCTGGTCTGCTTTAACAAGCGCGACCGCTTCACCACCAAAGACTGCGAAGCGCTGCACAAACGCATCATCGAACGATTGGATGGCATCGTTGAACCGGACGACATCGTGTCAACACAAGCCATCGATGTGACGCGATCTGTCCAAATCGAAAAACCGGACGGCTCGACATCTGTGCGCGAGGAAATCATTCCGCGCGACGTTTCCGCGCTGACCGACCGACTGCTCGCGGTACTCGACGGTGAAGGTCACAAACTGCTCCTACGAACCATGTTGCAACGAGCCAGAGAACTGCAAGCCCCCGCGCCCGAACGGAAGCATTGACCACCATGACCAGCAGCAACACAAACGAAGACGCGCACACCCTTCTCGAGCAATCCGTCAAATCACTTGCACGGGTCCTAGCCGACGTGCGCAACGCCTCACCCGACGAACGCGCACTACTATCCGAAGACCTCGCGCAGCTGGAGGCTATGCAGGAAAAACTCCAACTCGGCGAAGTTCATATTCTCTGCTTCGGTTCCATCAATGTCGGTAAGAGTTCGCTAATCAACGCCCTGCGCAAACAAGCCGGCGCAGAAACCGGCCCCATCGGCGGGTGGACCGCGTCCAACCAACGCTACGAATGGGCGGAGTGCTCCTACAAAGTCCCAGGGTTAGCCGACTCGAAAGTCGTCCTGGTAGACACGCCCGGTCTCAACGAAGTCGATGGTCAACAACGGGCACGCATGGCTCAGGATGCAGCCCGATCGGCTGACTTGATCCTGTTCGTCGTCGCCGACGACTTCATGGACGTTCAATACGAAGCACTCCGCCAACTGGCAGAAGCGCGAAAACCCATCATCGTCGTACTCAACAAAACCGACACGCGCACCCCCGACGAACGCGAACGTCTCCTCGCAAAAATCCGCGACGACCGCGTGCCAACATTCATCAAACCCGAGGACGTCGTCGCCATCGCAGCATCGCCCCTACCGCGCGTGCGCATCATCGAACGCGCCGATGGAACCACAGTCGAAGAATCCTTTCAACCACCACCCGACATCGAACCGCTTCAAATCCGAATGCTCGAAATACTTGGCCGCGAGGGCAAAGCACTCATCGCCCTCAACTCAGCCGTCTTCACGGCGGACAAAGGCGATCGCTTGCTCGCCGTCAAGGAATCGATCCGAAGCCAACAAGCCGAAAAAACCATTCGCAACTACGCCATCGGAAAAGCCCTCGCGGTCGCCTTTAACCCTGTGCCCATCGCAGACATTGCAGGTGGCGCATTGGTCGATGCGAAAATGATCCACAGCGTCGCTGACATTTACGACTGCAAACTCTCGGGCAAGCAGGTTCGCTCGCTCATTCTCGAAATCGGAAAGAGCGCCGGCTGGATTGCGGGGGCAGAGTGGATCACGCACGCGGGCTCCGGTGTGTTAAAGACGCTCACGTTTGGCGTCAGCACGCTCGTAACCGGACCTGTGCAAGCCTGTGCAGCCGCTTTTGGCTCGTACATTGTAGGTAAAGCTGCGCAACACTATATTGTGCATGGCGAGGGCTGGGGCAAGGACGGGGCAAAGAAGGTCATCCTCCAAATCATCAGCGAAGCTGCATCCGGCGGAAAAATCGACGACCTCAAAGACGAAATCCGCCAACGCATCGCCAAGAATCGGCACGTCTTGTAGACAGAAGCCGAAGTGATGCCGCCATATCCCATCGCCCCGACAATAGTAGGTTATCGCGCATCACATAGGACACAACGAATGCGATGGATGAAAAAGACAGCGCTTGCGATACTGCTTTGTACAACAACCGCTTCGGGGTTCGACCCCGCCTCGGGCGACTACCTACGCGACAACCCGTTGCACATTCGGCTGCTCTCCTACAACACGCAGCGCAACTTCATCTCGACGCCAGCCAACGACGACGCATTCAACCGAATACTGGTTGCCATCGATCCGGATGTCATTGTGTTTCAAGAGATCCAGCTAAACGTCGCGGCATCAACGATCATCACCAGACTCAACTCGGTCCTGCCACTGCCTTCCGGAAGTTGGGAAGTCCAGATGGGTTTGTCCGGCGGTATCCGAAATGTTCTGGCGTCGCGATATCCATTGGCCGACGCACTGGCAGATACGATTCCATCTTCTGCAACGCGTGGCGTCACCATCGCGCGCATCGACTTGCCCGACGCGATCTACGTTGATGACATTTACATTCTTGGCGTGCATCTCAAAGCATTCAGCGGCGCATCGGAAGACGCACTACGCCAACAGAGCGTCGACGCCATCGCCAATTGGCTCGGAGATGCGCGAGGTGTGCCCCGGGCTTCGGGAGAAAACATCTCTCTTGCAACAGATACACCCATGATCGTGATGGGCGATTTCAATCTGGTCGGACCGAGCGCACAACCCGGGTTGACTCTCACGAACGGTGACATTCAAAACGAAGGGGTGTATGGCACCGACGTCAAGGGTGACTGGGACAACACCGACATGACCGAGCTGATGCCAACCGACCCGTTCACTGGCGACACCGACACATGGCCCAGTTCGGCGACGAATCCAAGCTCACGCCTCGATCGATTTGTCTACTCGGACAGTTCGTCGCTCGTCGTCAATAGCTTCATTCTCAACACGCTCAACATGACGGGGGTAGCACTTTCGGGCACAGGCTTGCTGGCGAGCGATACCACTCCGTCCAGCACTGCCGACCACACACCCATCGTGATGGACCTGCAAATCGTCCAGGATTGCAACAACAACTCGATCCCCGATGACATCGAAACCGCTTCGGGCACCGCAGCAGACTGCAACAGCAACACTATTCCGGACGAGTGCGAATCAACTGCCGATTGCAACTCCAATGGCACGATCGACTTTTGCGACATCGTTTCTGGAAACAGCCTCGACTGCAACAACAACGTAGTTCCGGACGAGTGCGAAAGCCAATCGGATTGCAATTTGAATGGAACGCAGGACATCTGCGACATCGCGAGCGGAACCAGTCTCGATTGCAACAACAACGGCGTTCCCGATACCTGCGATCTCGAATCAAGCAGTGCCGACGATTGCAATACGAATGCCATTCCCGACTCATGCGAACCAAACAACGATTGCAACTTCAACGGTACTCAGGACATCTGCGACATTGCTGCCGGTATCAGCATCGATTGCGACGGAAACGAAATCATCGATTTGTGCGAACTGGATGGCTTCGTTGATAGCAGCCTGTTCGCCTCCGACTTCGTAAACCAGTTCCCACCCGCGGGATGGTCTGCGACGGGCTTGTGGCATGGAACAAATCAGTGCCCAAGGCTCAATGAGTGCGACCCTCCCAGATGGGCGTACTTCGGGCGAAGCGGCGTGTGCAACTTCGACAGTGGCTTGGTTGAAACCGGGATCATGTCAGCACCACAGGTCACCATCCCGGCCGACGCAGTGTCCACAACACTCACCTACTGCTCCGCGTACAACGGAGAGGGCGGTAACGCCAACGTGTCCGGGTTCGATTGGGCGTATGTGACAGTCAATGGCACCAAAGTGGACGATGCAGGTGTTGACTGTATCCAAAACGAATGGGAAGTGCGCAGCGTCGATCTAT
>JAADIU010000340.1:5644-8124 GCA_013151185.1 Planctomycetota bacterium | reverse complement strand
TAAGAGGTGCCACAATCGTCAACACGGTCAACGTCGCGACGACGATGCCGAAGCAGAGGGCCATCCGATCCAGGAACGACCAGCCCGCAATTGTTGCGAGAAAGCCGGGGTTGGCGTCGCCGAAGATGCGCGGGCTGAATTTGAACAAGCCGTAGAGCACCGGGTTGAGCAGCAATCCCACAGTTCCGGCGATGCGTGGCGCGCGATGGATCAGCAAGCCAAACAGGAAAATCGCGAGAATGCCCGGCGAGATGAAGCCTTGGAATTCCTGAATGAATGTGAAGATTCCGCCAAACGCAGGATTACCCAGCATCGGCGCAATGACCATCGCCACCAAGACGAACAGGACGACAAACGCACGTCCGGCAAAGACCAATTGGTATTGGGTCGCGCTCTTGTGGATCTTGTGGTAAAGGTCCATCGTGGCAATCGTCGACGCCGAGTTGAGCATGGACGCCAGGGAACTGACCACAGCCCCGAAGATGGCCACCAAGACGAAGCCCTTCAATCCAATACCAACAGGCAGTAGTTTACGAATCAGTGTTGGGAACGCGTTGTCGTGGTCATAAGCAAGAAGCGATTGTGTTACGACTTCGCGATCTCCTTTTTCGGCGATGATTTCCTTGTTGGCTTCCGTAATCGTGAGGCCCGATTCGTCAGAACGTGGAGCATCGGCATCAAGTTGCCCCGCGTTGTATTCGGCGATTGTCAAAGCGGCGGCTGGATGCAAGGTCGCGAATTCTTCGTTGAATTCGTAGAGGCGCGCCACGTCGGTGCGATCCGATCCCTTCAGATTCTCCGCAATCTTCCGCCGGATTGAACGGTTGCGCTCATTGTCCGCCGGTTTCATGCTTGCGGGAAGTTGTCCATAAAGCTCCGGCGAAAACTCGGACAAAATTTCCGCGTTGCGATTGACTGCGTCGGATTTCAGTTCGGTGCTAAAGAGATTGAATGCGAGAATGCCGGGGATGACGACGACAAACGGGATGACCAGCTTTAGAAACGCGGCGAAGACGATTCCCTTTTGGCCCTCACGGAGACTCTTCGAGCCCAATGTGCGCTGGGTGATGTACTGATTCAGGCCCCAATAGAAGAAGTTGGGAATCCACAAACCCAGCACCAACGCCGTCCAGGGAATCTCCGGATCCTCCGCGCCGCGCACCATGTGCAACTTGCCCTCGGGTAGTTCGCCCGAGTTCAATTGCCAAAAGCGCGACCACGCACCCGAGTCCGCCAGATCTTCGGGTTTCAAATTGCTGTTGGTCGCCGTCGCGATCAGAGTGGAAGGGTCGGTACTGCCCAACAAATCAGCCGCCATATAAGCGATGATCACGCCGCCGAGAATCAGGCCCGAACCCCAAAGCAGGTCCGTCCACGCGCACGCTTTCAAGCCACCCATGAATACATAGGCAGCGGCAACGGTTCCGATGATCCAGCACGCCAAGGTGAGATTGCCAAAATCGAGCGGGCCGATCGTGGCACCTTGGAAGTTACCGGTGATCACCTTGGCTCCGGAATAGATGACCGAAGCGGTGGGCACGCCAACGAGAATAATCAACGTAGCAATGGCCATCACTGTGCGTGCGAATGTGTTGTAGCGGTATTCGAGGAATTCGGGGATGGTATAGATGCCGCTCTTGAGAAACTTCGGTAGAAAAACAAAGCCAACGACGACAAGCGTGACAGCCGCCATCCATTCATAACTGGCGATGGCCATTCCCAACCAGTCCGCCGCCTTACCGCTCATACCTACGAATTGCTCGGTGGAGATGTTGGCTGCGATGAGGCTGAACCCAACCAGCCACCAACTCAAGCCGCGCCCGGCAAGAAAGTAATCCTGGGCGCCTTCCTCGCTGCGCGCCTTCTCACCGCGGCTGGCCACCAGCCCAAAACCGATGACCAAAACCGCCAAAATGAGAAAAACGGCGATGTCCAATCCACCCATGAGATATACCTCTTTCGCTGTCGTTGGTCGCGTGGAAGCTAACTTCGTTGCTCAACGCAATGCCAACTGTGGTCTTGACGCAAAAATTTAATCCGGGAGGCTCGCGATTCTACCGTCGGACCAGGTCCTCGCAAGCTGTCTCAACGCACGGGTTCTTGCATCAAGTGATCCCACTGCTTTGGCCTCCGCGTGCTGCAATCGCCGTGAGTGTCACGACGTGGCATTGATCATTTCTATGAGAATAGTGATGTTTCGGTGTTACGTTTATACAGAATACAGGCGAACGCCTAGCCGCGCCAAATCCAATCGGGCATTCTGCGAGTTTCCGGCGTGGCGACGACCCATTTCAGCCCATCGCATTGGCTTGGCGCTCCGTTTTGATGCCCATCCGGGTCGTGCGACATGTAACTGTTTCATGCTCGGGGTCTCTATTCAAATGCGGAAATTCGGAGGGGTCGGTCATCGACGGATGCGATCGGGACCCAGCGTTGGAAACCACTATCCATTCCGAAAGCCGCATTCCGATCGATCCTGC
>JAADIU010000340.1:0-5568 GCA_013151185.1 Planctomycetota bacterium | reverse complement strand
GGGGCGGGGGGCGGATCGGAGAAACTGAAGTCCTGCCACTACGCCCCGTCGAACAACAACGAGTGCAAAGACCCAGTCCGCTGGACCATCATCGAAACCGACCTCGATGCAGATAGCAACAATGACGGAACCATCGACCCGGATAATTCGTCGATGGGAACCGATGATCCGATTGAAGCCGAGATGAACCTTGCCGGTCAAATCATTTTCATTAACTCATTTTCATTAACGACGATGGGAACAACGTTGCCGATTTCGACCAAGAGAAACCGCCCACGGGCGATGACAATCTGAAGCCACTTGGCATCCAATTCCAGATTCACACGCTTGTTTTTCCAGATGCCACTCGGACCACAGATTTGTTTTGCCTTGCACAGGCCATCATACATCGTTTCCGCCTTCGATCGCGGCAACGTCTTCGTTGTCTGCCATTTCGGGGCGACGCATTAGAACTACCAGCCGCTGATCCGTGCGCAACGGCGTATCGACATCGGGCGGGCTTTGCAACGAGCCGTCAGATTGTTCGATTGCGACGACCTGGACTCCGAACTCGCGGCGAAAGTCTGCGTCGCGCAGCGATTTTCCAATCGCTTGCAGCGGAACAAAGAGGCGTTGCAATTCGTGCCCGCGCTTTGGGGCCATCCCGGTGAGCAATTCGTGTAACTGTCCCTCGCGGTTGATGGCGGCTAACCCGTGATGTTCGCGCATGATGAGTTTTTCCATTTCCGAGAAATGTTCACGCACCCGTTTGAATACTTGGTTGCGCGTCAGCATTCCCAACCATCGCCGATTCGGCTCGCGAGAGACCACAGGAAGCACCTCCTGGTCGCTGGATCTGAAAAGGTTGAGCGCGTCATAGATACTTTCGTCGGGGAATACGCTGGACGACACCGCGTGCATCATGTCCATCGCGATGACGATTTCGCCCAAGTGTGGTTCATCTGTAGAGCGTACGATGTCGGATGTGGATATGAGACCACGCAACATGCCGTCGTCCGCCACAGCAAAGACCGGGTGCGTACCGTACTGCGTCTTGTGAAGGAGTTCCGCGAGCGGGGTTTTCGGGCTGACGGTCAGTTTCCAATCTCGATCCATCAATTGCTCGACCTGCCACGATTCCAGCACATGCACAATGGCATCGCCCGCGTGCGCCGGAGATTCAGCCGCCCCCCGAACCTGCTCGTGGTTTAGTCCCCAACCACGCCCGACGACGTAGGCGCTGATACACACAAGCATCAGCGGAACAATCAGCCCGTAGCTTCCGGTCATTTCGGTGATCATAACAATGGCGGCAAGCGGGGTGCGCATGCTTGCGGCAAGCACGCCTCCCATGCCCACGGGAATCAGTGCCTCGCGCAACCCCTCGGGAAAAATGCCCGGCATGGCGGCTTCACACAGCGCACCAACGCAAGCGCCGATAGTACCACCCACAAAAACCGCCGGTCCCAATACGCCGCCCGATGCACCACTGCCCAATGTCATCGCGGTTGCAATACACTTGACGATGGCCACCGCGCCGAACATCGCAGCCCACCACCACCAATTCGGCGCGGTGCCTTCTGCGAAGAAGTTTGGTACCGTGCCGGGGGCCATCATCGCGTTTTGGATGAAGCGGTATTGGCCGTCCATCACTTGTGGCAGCAGACAAGCCAGCGCCCCCGTGGCCAACCCGCCAAACATCGGAGCCAACCAACGCGGCAACCGTGACCACGGTAGCCACTTTGTCTCCACGGTGCTCAGGCAATAGCTGAAGAAAATACTCACGCACCCACAAAGCAGGCCGAGAAAAGCATACGGTATCAGTTCCAGCGGTGACGAGAACGCGAGCGCCGAAGCGCCGTGCAGCATGGGCTCGCCAAACCCGAAGAACAACATGAACGTAGAGTAGCCCATCACCGACGCCACCACGGATGGCACGATCGCTTCCGACTCAAATTCCGGTTCACGGTAGAGCACACTGGCTGCGAACAATGCCCCGCCAAGCGGACACTGAAAGATCGCCCCGATGCCTGCCGCACATCCCGCAATCAGAAGAACACGTCGTTCGCGCGGTGACACGCCAAAAACCCTGCCGATCGTCGAGCCGATCGCAGCACCCAATGCAGCGATCGGACCTTCCGGACCGGCAGACCCACCACACGCGATCACCCAAATCGCAGCCGCAGATTTGACAATCGGTCCTCGCAGTTTGAGTCTTCCCAGGTCATGATGAAATGCGCGGACCAGCAGATCGGTCCCGTGCCCGAAGGCCTGCGGACACAGTAGTCGAACCGCGATTCCAGAAATCAGTCCGCCCAAAGCGGGCAACAGCAGTACACCCCAACGAAAGTTCAGCACGCCTGCCGACCCCAGATGGGTGAATCGGCCGACAAGAAGCTGCGCCCCGTGCGTCAAACCCCACTCAAAGCCAGCCGCTGCCAACCCGCCCGCGATGCCCGCAAAAGCGCCCAACAAAATGAATCGCCCCCAGCGGGGCATCCATGGAGGAAGTTGCATGATGGATTCCGAATTCCAATTACTCTAAACGTACGGGCGACACGAATCGCAAAGCGCAAACCGTCCCGAAGAATTCTCGCGCCCGCCCACTCTCTGGCAGCCTAGACCGTCACCGTGGTTTGTAAAGTGAATCGGGCGGGATTGGCGGACCAGGCTCTGTCGAGAAACACGTTATGGATCGCCGCGGCTGAACGTTCTGCTTCGCCGCGAAGGATGGATGGTCAATCACAAACGCGTTGAACGCTTATATGGAGAAGAAGGATTGGCGATCAGGACGCGCGTTCCCAGGCGGCGAAAGAATTGTCGAATTCGCACGGAGCGCCCTCGAACCCGACGAGTCAACGATTGTTGGTCGATGGATTTCGTAGCCGACGAACTGTTCAATGGCCGTCGATTGCGGGCGTTGACGATAGTCGATAACTTTACCCGTGAGAGCTTAGCGATCGACGTGGCCCAACGAGTAAGCACCACGTTGCGATGCAACAGTGACACTATGAGTCACCAAAAGCGATTGTAAAGCGCGTTTGGAACTCGAATGTTCTTATACAGACTGGTATGAACGAGTTGTTCATTGACAAGGGGTGAGCGATTTTCAAGCGCAAAGAATTATATATTTTTGTCGGGTGGATTAGACTCGGAGAGTAAATTGACGACATTGACGCGGAGTTTTTCGACGCGGATAATTGACGTTCTATTTTGTAGAAAGAAAGGGATAACATGGCGTCATTTCTTGAGCAGCGAGCAGATTGGATTCTCAACCGAATCGATGACATGATTGCGAATGACACATTCACGAAGGACGATGCAAAAGACTTGATTGAGAACGAGGTCAACAGACGGTCGCCAGACGGACAACGCGTGATACTGGAACGCATCAAGCAGAAAGCAGCCGACTTGGAGACGGATGCGAAGAAGGCGATGAAGCACAAAATCGAGGGTAGTTATCACGATGTCGGGGACGCTTGTACAGAGATTCTCAACAACATGCCCTAACGGCGCGACGCCCGCCATAGTTTCACAAAAAAACCTTGCTGGCGGTATCGCCAGACGGGCTGATTTCCATTCGATTTACATCCACCCCCGTCAGATGCGGGGGCGATCGTGCGGTGCGCACCCACGCACATATTCTCGATATGCGCGATGCTCGCAAGTCTCACTTTGCAGGGATTTCACGCGGAGGCTGTTGCGATGCCCAAGTTTTTGTTCAAAGCCAACGACGATGGGATCTCACATTGCCAGTGCGCGGAAGAGCCGGCGATGTCCACCGGGCAGTTGGATTGTCCTTGGTGTGGTTGCGGCTGGTTGATTCCGTGCTCGGCGTGCAAGAGATCGTTCACATATGCTGTTATCAGGGAAATCGACGAGCCGCTGGTGGAAGTAGGGCGTCGTGAAGTGGCAGCCCGCGGGCTAAATGATATTCCTGAGCAGGATATCATCGATTGGGCCGAGGCGATGGGCGACGATCTCGACCGGTTCAAGATCGGGCAGATCGTTGTTTACCTGGATGGAGAGTATCTCGAACTCGACAGTCGGAACGTGTCGTTCGATGGGTACTTCGCCCACCACGAATTCAAAACTTTGCCGCATGCGGATGCGCTCGAACGTCCCGAGGTCCTCGACAAGACCTTGGGAGCAAGGTCCTATTGGCTCGAACGCAAACTGCCCGAGCAGGATTGAATTCGCCTCGGTCGCGAACGGTGGATCCAAGCATGGGGTCTGAAATGCAGCAAAAACTAAAGTTGAAACATGGATACCATGATGGTCTCGTGCGATCGGTCCGCTATCGCGGGGGCGAGGAAATCGTTATGACGGTCGAACTCTGTGGTTGTTGTACATCGGGATCAGGTGGGCAAGCTACCTTGACATTCTGTGGAGTTCGCAATTTCGACGAAGTCCGTGCGGCATTGGAAGCCGCTCGGCAGGAGAATCAGCGAAAAGGATTCATAGATGACATTGCCGGTATCTTTCGTGATGACGTGAGAGGTATTGCCGTCCACTTCACGACAGCGGGCTACCTCACGATCGATGCCCGGGGTGTCGTTGAATCATGAGTTTGTGGTGCGCTCGGGTCGCACCCTGCTCAGTATCTGGAGAATCGTTGCCTTTGCTGATCATGACGGCCAAGTGGAAGCGTGGATGGACTATACGGAAGAACAGTTTGAATACGACATGCTCCTGAAACGCTGGAGGGGCTTTGAGCAACGTTCGTTTCCGGCTGGCTGGGGAGGTGTGGAAGTGGCGGGCATCTGTCTTGTCATGCTCGATGCGGACATGGCAGGCTTGGTGAGCTCATATGTTGAGCGGCGACGGCCGTTTCGGCTTGGCGGCATCGACTACCTACGGCAACTTCACGAGAAGCTACGTTCTGTCCTGCCGTCGCTGACGGGTGATGCGGCTGACTACTTCGCCGAATGGGACGGCTTGGTTGCCACCACCCTTTATCTTCTCGAACGTGGGTGACACAGGTGCGGATGTTATTGACTATGCTTTCTGCTTTTTTGTGGCGTTTATGGCGGTGTTGTTGGGTTCGGTTTACATCCACCCCCCCAACGATTCCAGCATACGACACAATGGTGACGGGTGATGGCACAGCAAAGCATCAATGATGACGACCGAGTGACGGAATTTGTCGAGTTCGCCAGAAAGTACTGCGAGTTGATCGAGTCTCACGAACGCCTCACGCTGCACGAGTTCATTGGCCAATGTGCTGTGCTCATTGGCCATCTCTTTGGCGCGGGGGCAGCGTTGGTTGATGTCGTCTGCGAGTTACCTGGCGGGTTTTGTCACGAAGGATTGGCTCACGAACAGTCGCAAGAATTGCGTGACAAACTTGCCGAAAAACTGGGCACCCACAATCGCTATTGGGTTGTCTTTGACCCCTACGACAAAGAGTCAGTTTGTAGCTATGGGTTGGGTGGCGACCTGGCCGAGATATATCGAGACCTGCTGCGCCCGTTGCATATCTATGGGAACTCGGAGCAGGAAAACCGGGCTGCTGTGTCGGACTGGAGATTTCATTTTCTCATACACTGGGGCCGACATTGCACACATGCCCTTGTCGCGATCAATTGC
>JAADIU010000028.1 GCA_013151185.1 Planctomycetota bacterium | reverse complement strand
CCACCGATCGTATGGGCCTGCCGCTTTTCTATTTGGCACCATCGGGGAATTGTGCGTGGCTTCGCTGCTTGGCGTTCTTGCCTTGAAAACGCGACGGCTTTCTTGATCTTGGTGGTCGGGTATTCGTAGCCCCCACACCACCTGCGCCTCCCAATTTCACGTCAACTCGGGCTAAATCTTCGTATCGGTACAAAAAAGTACGATTTTTTCGCACCCCGACTGTATTTTTGACGTAGTAATGGTGGCAGGATGTTCGTTTTCTGTCGATAAACAGACATGCCCCGGCTTGATTGGGTTGTCGCGTGTGGCACGAAAGACGTTCGCTGCAGGACAACGTTGGCCGGTGGCGGATGTCATCATAATTTCATCAGGGGAACCGTGCAGTGCGGACTGATTTGTATCTCGGCTGAGTCGTAAATGGCTGAGTCGTAAATGGGCTGAGTTTTCTAAGGCCCAACGAATTCAGGCACTGCCATCTGATGTACCAGGCTTCTTTCCCCTCCGGAAAGCACCGTACCGCCTTCGGGCATACGGTGCTTTCTTCTTTTTGGGCTTTCTTCTTCTTGGGCTTTCTTCTTTCTCGGGCTTCTTCCCGCAGCGTGTTTCAAGGTGACTCTCGGTGATCTTGTCTGCGCAGAGCGGCGGACGCAGTCGTAGGGTGCGTCCCGGACGCACCGAATGAAGAACGCAAAACGGTGAGGCTAGGCCACACCCTACAGGTGCCCCAAACCGAAACAACGTTTCTTGAGACGTCGCTAGTTGGCGATGGGTACCGGTCGCCCGCCGACATTGACGCTTGAGATCTGCGTTGTGACAGTACGCGTCACTTTCGATAGCGCCGATTGCGAGGACGATGGTTCCTGGCCCTCTTCCTGCGGAAGATAGGACGCGGGAATCTGCTTGACCGCCCAAAAGATTTCATGACCTTTTTGGGCATCGACCAGGGGGATTCGTGCTGGCATGAGTCCTTGATACACTTCGATCGGACCCTTCTGAATCTTTCTTGCCCACGACCACAACTTGGGTGCGGTAATGCACACGCCGATCATCCCGACGATTTGAAACAGGATGCGTTTGCCGATGACCCGGTCACCCCGCATTCGCCACAGCACCCGGAGAAAGTTCAGCGGGTTGTAGAACGTGGCGTATGCCTTGATCACGTTCATCTGGCGAGCGCCCGGGTTTGCGTGTTTCGACGCGGCGACGTGGTTGCCGTCGCAAAACGCCTGCGGTACGGGCTTGCCACCGACCGTCTTGTAGAGTGTCTTGCTTTCGATCGCGGTTTCGATTTCGCGCGTTCCGATGGCCGGTCCCAGATACGTACACTGATACGACACCGCCCCGATGTCGAAGAGGTATTTGGCTTGATTGATGACGCCCGCAAGATCGCCCTTGGGTGATCGCAGCGGTTGACCGTCGTTGTGCATCATCATCGCCATCGGTTCGATACCGATGCTGCACAGATACTTGAACAACTCGGCTGCGTTGCCCGCGTTTTGCCCCTTGTTGATGAGGTCGGCGGTGATGTCTTCAATTCCGAACCAGATGGCCCGCATCCCGCCCTTGCGACAAAGCGGAAGAAGGTCCTTGTTTTTGTAAACGTCGAACTGCGTAGCCTCCGTGAAGAAGCGAATGCAATTCTTGAGCGGCTTGCCGCCCGAGGTTGTCTTGGCGAGTTCCGTCATCAGTGCGATCACGGTTTCGCGATTGTTGAAGAAATTATCATCGGTACCGAAGAACTCGCGGATGCCGAAGTTTTCATAAGTGTGCTTGATTTCCGCAGCAAACCGCTTCGCGCTTTTGTGCCGCCATGTGCGCTGGTTGACGGCAGGTATGGGGCAGTACGAGCAACTGAACTTGCACCCGTGCGTCGAGATAACCGAACTGAGCATCGAGAGCTTACCGACTTTCCTGGGGGGGTATGGCTTTGCGCTAAGCGTGGCTCGGCGGTGGGGCGGTTCGAGCATGCGGTACCCTGCATCGGGCATGGGCAGTTCGTCGAGATCGCGCAACAATCGCTGCACACCCGTGTGGATGGCACGCGGTTTTTCGGGATCGTAATCGACCGGCTTGTAAACCAAACCGGGGATTTCATCGAGCTTGCGATTTTCCCTAAGCCGCTCGTAAGCAACGAGGGGTGATTCGCTTGCTTTTCGTTCGCGCAACACGCTTCGCAGCAAGTCGAGGAAAACGTATCCTTCACCCACTGAAACGCAGTCGGCACCGAATCCTGTTTTCGGGGCCATCGCGAGAAATTCTGAACCTAGCTTTTCGCCCATTTCCAGATAGTCGGCTGGCTCGTAGATGGCTTTGGGACCACCCGCAAGAATCCACGGGCGGTTGTCGCCCATGGAGTGGGCATCGCGAATCAAATCGTACGACGGTTCGGCGTGAACCTGCATCGCCGAGACCAGCAGAATATCGAGCGAACGACCCCCGAGCTGCGCCTTTGACGGTGCGAAATTCGGCGTCCATTGTTGGATGACAATTCGCACATTGCGAAAACCCGAATCGTGCAGTAACTCACCCAGCATGCGCACCGAACAAGGTGCCATCCGTTTGTCCGCGTAGTAATACGGGAGCATGTGCGTGCGAAAATCGAACGAGTAGACGATGCCGATGGCCATGTCGTGGGCGTCGGTCATTTTGCGAAGGTCGTCGATGACCGTTCGCAGGGATCCGTCGGGCAAGAACACATCGTCAGCTTGACGTCGAGGAAGGTCCACTGTGTATCTCCGGTGTGCGTGCTTTGGCGATCAACATCCGTGTCGACCATGCCGACGGCAGAAGCACCGCATAAATTTCACCTGCACCCCATGTCCCTCGAACGCGACTTCGCGCGGAGGCAGGGGCTCGGTCAGATCAATTTGTCAAAACGGGGGCAGGGCGGAACCACGCCGACACCGCCAATAACCGCCGGGAGAATAGCACATCCCCCCGATTTCAACCACCCAAAAACCAAGCGGTAGGCCCCATAACCGCACGCCAAGCCCCCGAAACCCACGGAGGACGGCCCACCAATGCCATTACTTGACGCCATGCATCATCCGCGTGACGAGTTTGGCGATGATGAAGCAAACGAATGCAGCACCCGCCATCGCGATGGTCACACGGGTGAAGTATTCTGTTGGGGCTAGTTTCTCCCAGTTTTCGCCCGCGAGGCCAGCGAGGTAGTTGCCAAAGAAGCTGGTCAACAACCACATGCCCATGAGCATGGTTGCGAATTTTTTCGGGGCGAGCTTGCTCACCATTGAAAGTCCAACGGGGGACAGGCAGAGCTCACCCAGCGTGCAGAGAATATAGAACCAGAGCAGCCACCATGAGCTTACTTTGAATGCGGCTGAATCAACGTACAGGCTGTTGATCGCCTCACGAAACGTCGGATCGGCTCCCGCTGCGAGGATTTGTTTGTATTCCTTGTCGTCGATTTTCATCGAAACTTTGAACGTTTTGGACGCTTCATCGAAGCTGAGTTTCTCCGGGTCGAATCCAGCGAAGTAACGCGTGTCAAATCCCGGGGGCAGGTGCTTCAATGTGTATTCGGCCGCAAACTCTTCCAATCCGTTGCTGTCGGCGTATTCCTTCGCCTGCTTTGAAATCTCGGCCAATTTCCAGATTTCTTTGAGGAACGGCTGAGGAACCGTTGCGCGCAATAGACGATCTCGATGATTGGCATTGAGCACGCCGCCCATGTCGAGTGACTTGCTGTCCTCGTTCCACTTCAAGCGGCCACCGTGTGCGATAAATGTTTCCTCGATCTCATCGGTGTGGTGCTTGGCGACGGCTTCATCGTTTTCACTGTCGAAATCGGGCGCGTCGTGGAACCGAACAACGCCCGCGTCCTTCAAGATGAGACCGCTCGGCAGGGAGGCGAGACTCGTAGTTGAATTTTGGTTTTCGTACGTCGCTGCCCATATCATCAATGCGAACGCGACCCCCTGAAAAAACACCCCGATCGACATCTTCACCGCGATGGAAAGGTTCACGCGTCGTTTCGCAAGGAATACCCAAAGCCAAGCAAAAATCGGCGCAAACAGGACGATGGCGAGCGCGTTTATCGATTGAAAGGACGCGGTCTCTACGGGATTTGTTTCGATGAGGTTGCTCAGAGATTTCTTCATGGTCGGCCAAAGGCCTTGTTTTGCCACATCAACAAAAGTTTCGGGATACGGCGAAGGTTCAGGTGGTGCTTCTGTGAGGTACCGGTCGGTCGTTTGATCCGCCCAGACGTTCATGGCGTTCCCGGCCTGCTCAAAGGCCGTCCAAAAGAACACGACAAAGACCGCGAGGACGTAGATCGCCAGAACCCTGTCGCGGACGGCCATGCTGAGTTTGCTTAGAATCCAGGCAGCGACGAAGGAACAACCTGCTGCGATTTCCATCGCGACAACATCGTTCATTGCGACGATGTCCAGGTAGCCGAGAATTGGAGACACGATCATCGTTGCGATGCCGATGAGTACGAATACTGAGGGAGCAAGGCTCGCGATGGATGGGAATACGGAGGGTGTTCTTTCAGCCTCACGCTCTGTCATTGCGTGATCCTCCGTGTCAGTGGCGGACCCGCCTTCGTCGTCCGGATGTTCGTAAACGGCGTCCTCGGGCAGCTCTTTGATGTATGGGAGACCGAACAGATACACGAGCAGGCCAAGGACCATGCCGATGCCGGCTGCACCGAACGCGTAGTGGTAGCCAAGCCCAGGAGTTTTCTTGAGTGCCCCGCAAATGATCGGGGAAAGGAACGCACCAAGGTTGATTCCCATGTAGAAAATCGTGTAAGCACCATCGCGGCGCGGGTCGTTTTGCGGATACAAGCGACCCACTTGCACCGACATGTTTGGCTTGAAGAATCCGTTCCCCATGATGAGGAACCCGAGGGCGGCGTAGAAAATCCAAATATCCTCGAATGCCATCAAGAAGTGGCCTGCCGACATGAGAACGGCACCGATGATGATAGCCATTCGGTTGCCCAGATAGCGGTCGGCGAGGAACCCGCCGAGAAGGGGAGTCAGGTAGACCAACGATGTGTACCACTTGTAAATTTTTGAAGCGTCGGCTTGGTTCCATTTGAAGAAGTCGACCATGTAGAGGACCAGCAGAGCCCGCATGCCGTAGTAGCTGAAGCGCTCCCACATCTCGGTGAAAAATAGAACGTATAGCCCGACTGGATGACCGAGAAAGGTCCGCTGTTGATTCGCCACGCCTTGCCTCCGCTGGTTCAATCTGTTGATCTAGGATTCAGAATAAATGGTCCCCGACCGCAAATGGGTGCCACAAGATAGCGTGTGAGGGCCTGAATCGCCAGCGTCGCGCCGGCTCATCGCAGGCGGTCAATCTTGGCAAAATGGGGGACGTGGATCGATTGAGATGGCGGATTGTGTGCGAAGTCTGCGGATCTGAGATTCTGCCCTGCTCAGGTTAAGACTTCCGCGTACACATCTTCGTTGAACCCAATGAGGAGGGTCTTGCCCACGCGGAGCGTTGGCGCTCGCAGGTTGCCCGTTGGACCCAGCATCGTTGTCGCGATGTCGGCGGTTGGCTGCGAGGCCTTCTTCAGATCGAACCGGGTCACCTTCGGACCCTTGGACACGAT
>JAADIU010000302.1 GCA_013151185.1 Planctomycetota bacterium | reverse complement strand
GCGAACGGTGCCCATGGGCGACTATTTTCACAATATCTATTCGACGTTGCGCACGATTCTGATCGGGATGCGCATCACCATGCGATACTGCTTCGCCAAGACGGTGACGGTGCAATATCCCGACGTAGCCCCCGCCCTCCAGCCCAGGTACCGTGGATTCCACTGGTTCGAAATTGAAAAGTGCATCGCGTGCGATCAGTGCGCGCGGGCCTGCCCAGTGGATTGTATTTACATTGAGAAAACCGGTCCCCGGAAAATCGATAAGGAAAGCGGGGTAGCCAAGGGCGGGGCGATGACCCGCTACGCCATCGACTACTCGAAGTGCATGTTTTGTGCGTTGTGCGTTCCGCCGTGTCCGACCGACTGCATCCACATGGGCAACCTGCACGATATGTCGGGGTACGATCGCAAATCGATGGTAGTTGAGTTTACCGAGCTTGCGACAGCGGGCCTGCAAACCCCCCAACCGCTCTGGATGCAAAAGGACAAACTGCCCGATTGGGCTGCACAGCGTAAGCAGGAGTGGATCGATAGTGCAGCACCCAACCTCAAAGAAATGGCCGAGGCATTAACTGAGCAAAAACCACCGCCAAAACCAAAGCCTCCAGCCAAACCGAAGGCGGAAGCGGTCGACAAGGGACAATCGTCTCCATCTGGGGCTTCTCCGTCTGGGGATGCCTCTACGAAAAAAAGTGACACCTAATGGTACCAACCATGCTGGCCCAAACGGGGTTGGCTGAAACATCTCAACTTGCAGCGTCCAATGTGATTGACGCAGGTGACACCAACATCGAATTGGTGTTTGGTATCCTGCTGTTCACCGTCACGGGCATTGTGTTTATCCTCAGCGCGCTGACGGCAGGCCGTTTGGTCAGACCGCACCTCCCGCATCCTGAAAAAGAAACAACCTACGAATGCGGCGAGCCGGTGATCGGCGAGAGCTGGGTGCAGTTCGACCTGCGCTTCTACATCGTGGCGCTCTTCTTCATTATTTTTGACGTGGAAATCGCGCTGCTATGGCCTTGGGCTGTCGTGTTTCGGCAGTTCCGCGATGCGGGCAACGGCAACTTGGCGCTGTTTGCAATGCTCTTCTTTCTCGTACCGATCCTTGTAGGCTTCTTGTATGAGTGGCGATTTGGCTACCTGGATTGGGTGAGATCTCAAACCGGTCAGGAAACTCCGGACTGGAAAAACGAAAAGCAGGCGTCGTCGCAGTCTACTTAATGGATTGGCTACTTGATGGGTTGGCTGCTTGGTAGGCTGGATTGTCTGTTGACTTGGATTGAACGCCGATGAGTTGGATCGAAAACCGATTTGAAGAAGGTCTGATGATGACCTCGCTCGATTGGGCGCTGAACTGGGCGCGTTCGAGTAGTGTGTGGCCGATGACGTTTGGCATCGCGTGCTGCGCCATCGAGATGATGGCCGTCGGTGCGTCGCGGTTCGATATCGATCGTTTCGGTGCCGGTGCGTTTCGGGCAACCCCGCGTCAAAGCGACCTGATGATCGTCGCGGGCACGGTGACATATAAAATGGCGAGCCGCTTGAAGCGACTCTACAACCAGATGCCCGACCCCAAATATGTGATGGCGATGGGGGCGTGTACGATCGGCGGCGGGCCTTACTTCAAGCACGGATACCATGTCGTGAAGGGCGTTGACCTCATCGTGCCGGTCGATATTTATATCCCCGGTTGCCCGCCACGACCGGAGGCATTGCTCGAGGGTTTGATGCGCTTGCAAGATAAGATTCGTCACGAGTCGCGTGCAATTGACCGCGTTGCGCAGGACAATCAAGCCCGGTTGGCAAGGGTGTAGATCGGGTGCATGTAGGGTGGGCTGTGCCCACCGTCAACGAAACTGCGGCAAAGCTGCGGCGAAGCTGTGGTTCTATTGGACAACTGGAATACAAGAGCTTTCCATGCAGTCGTTTGAAGAAATATGCCAGGTTCTCAAGACCGAGTTCGGTGAGGCGATCGAAGATACCGTCACCGAGGGTTGCCGGCCTTACGCTGTGGTTTCGGTGGGGCGCTGGGGCGACGTGGCGAAGTTTCTGCGCAACGATCCTCGAATGCGTTTCGATCTTCTTCGGTGTATCAGTGCTATTGATCTCCTCGAAGACGACAAACTGGCTTGCGTTTACGAGTTGGGCGCACTCTCGGCGATCTCTGCGACAGCGGATATGTCGCTCGAACGCGAGTTGGCTGTTCGGGTGATCACGGATCGTACGGACCCCCATATTGCATCGGTGGCGCACTTGTGGGCGGCAGCAGATTGGCACGAGCGCGAGGCATTCGACATGATGGGGATTGTCTTTGACGGGCATCCCAATCTTGAGCGTATCCTTTGTCCGGAAGATTGGGTGGGGTATCCGCTTCGCAAGGATTATAAATTCCCTCTGGAGTATCACGGTATTCCAGCGACCACGGAACACGAACTGACCAGTCCGAAACATTAGCGTGAAGTTCTTAACTATGATGGTTTCAACTACGATGGTCGTCGTATCGATCATCTGAACAGGTACCAATGGCCGACACAATTGCACCCACAACTCCTTCGCAGGTCGTCGCCCCCACACAGGGCGATGTACATACCGAGGAAATGCTGGTCAACATGGGCCCGCAGCACCCGTCCACGCATGGTGTTCTGCGCGTGGTGCTTCGTACCGATGGCGAGATGGTCCTGGAGTCGGTCCCACACATCGGGTACTTGCACCGCTCTGCCGAAAAAATCGGTGAGCACGTCGCGCCATACCAGTATGTGCCTTATACCGACCGGATGGACTACCTCGCGGGCATGAACAACAATCAGGCGTTCGCCCTTGCGGTGGAGAAGTTGACCGGGTTGGAAGTCCCCGAGCGGGCCAAGTATATCCGAGTCATGTTCGCCGAGTTGAACCGGATCGCGTCGCACCTGGTGGCTGTCGGTACCTATGGTTTGGATATGGGAGCTTTCACGCCATTTTTATACTGCTTCCGCGAACGGGAAATGCTGCTCGACTTGTTTGAGTCGGCTTGTGGGGCGAGACTGACCTACAGCTACATCACGATTGGCGGAGTGACCGACGACCTTCCCGATAGTTTTGTCGACGTGTGCAACGAATTTCTCGATTACTTCGAGCCGAAGATCGACGACTACAACAATCTGCTAAGCTACAACCATATTTTCGTACGGCGCACCGGCAACGTGGGTGTGATTAGTGCAGAAGATGCGATTCGATTTGGTTTGACCGGCCCTGTGCTTCGCGGGAGTGGTGTCAAGTTCGACCTGCGAAAAGCCAAGCCCTACGAAAACTACGATCGTTTCGAGTTTGACGTGCCCGTCGGTGAGCCGGGTGGGCAAGGCGACATTCCACGCGGTGTGGTGGTGGGCGACTGTTGGAGTCGCTACTACGTTCGCGTCAAGGAAATGGAAGAGTCTGTCAAGATCATTCGCCAGTGCCTTCGGGATTTGCCCGAAGCCGATCCGAAGGAAGGCATCTGTCACAAGAAAAGTAAAACGGTGAAGTTACCCGACGACGAAGTGTATTTGGAAATCGAGAATCCTCGCGGTCAACTCGGTTTCTATATCAAAGGCGATGGCTCAGCCATTCCCGCCCGCGTCAAAGCCAGGGGGCCTAGTTTCTGCAACCTGTGCGTTCTCGAATTCGCGGGAAGGAATTGTCTGTTGGCTGACATCCCGGCCATCATTGGCAGCATGGACGTGGTTATGGGCGAGGTCGATCGTTAGCGAGCGCCAACCGTTGGCAGAAGTTCGTGCGTTTCTGTTTTTGCGTGTTGGATTTCGATCGCTACAATCCGCCTCGGATTTACGCCCGCGTCGTCAGAATTGAATCTGTTTTGAAATCGGAGCGTCAACGTGACGCAGTTTTCAGTCCCTTGGAAACAAGCCACACCTGTCGAGTATCGCGGTCCTGCGCGGGGCATCGTTGCGCTGGCGCGGATCGTCTATTCGCTCGCCGCGCCAATCGTAAGCCGCTTTCCCGGTCCCATCTTAATCGGTGCGATTGTGGTCACGACCATCCTGGTGTGGGCGCACTGGGTTGTATTTGGCATCGTCGAGACAATTGCACTAAGCGATGTCAATGGTGCAACACGCAGTCTCTGGGATCAAACCCTGACGGTCACCGAAATCGGCGCGTATCTGGACGGCAAATCCGTCTTCGGCACGGGACTAATCAAGTACCTGCTTTGGCCGCTGCAAATCGAATTGGTCCGGGACTTGGTGGGCTTGGGGGCGATCTTCGGATTGTTTAACCTGATTCCCGTCTATGCGATCTGGTGGGAGCGAAAAGTTGCAGGCCGCATTCAATCTCGAATGGGTCCGATGCGCGTTGGGGGTTGGCATGGTTGGGCGCAGTCATTCGCCGATGGCGTCAAACTCGTCGGCAAGGAAGATCTGGTTCCCGCCCAAGCCGACGCAGGCCTCTTTCGCATCGCACCGTACCTGGCGTTCGTGCCCTCGCTTCTCGCATTCCTGTGCTTACCGCTAGGCTCGTACTGGGTCTTTCGCAATGTCGATGTCGCGCTGATTTTCATCGCCGCAATGATCGGTGTTGAGGTTGTGGGCGTCATTATCGCGGGTTGGGCGAGCAACAACAAATGGAGCATCTACGGCGCGATGCGTGAAGCGTGCCAGATGGTGTCATACGAAATACCGATGACGACGGTGTTGCTCATTCCCATCATGACTGCCGGCACGCTCAATATGGTGCAGATCGGCGACCTTCAATCCGGAGGGTGGCACACATGGGTCGCCTTTCACAATCCGTTTACGTTCATCGCGTTCATCACTTACTACATCGCCTCACTCGCAAACTGCAAGCGTGCCCCGTTTGACCTGCCCGAGTCGGAAAGTGAACTGGTCGCGGGCTTCCATACGGAGTACTCCGGCTTTCGGTGGGCGCTGTTTTTCTTCGCCGAGTACGCTGCGATGTTTGTGGTCAGCGGGTTGGCGGTGACGTTGTTCCTTGGGGCTTGGCACACGCCTTTGCCATCGAGTTGGGCATTCACCGAGGACTCACTCATCAAGATCATGTTGAATGGGATTTTGTTCAGTAGCCCGTTCTGGTTTATCTTCAAGTGCATGATCTTCATCTATATTCAGATTTGGATTCGATGGACGCTACCACGCGTGCGGATCGATCAGGTCTTGTATTCCTGCGTGCAGGTGATGTTCCCTGTTGCGTGTGTTGCACTGGTCGGCCACGCGGTTTGGATGGTGACGCTTGACGGTACGACGATCTCAAAAATCATCCAGGCTGTTTTGGCATTGATCGGTGCAGGCGTGGTCGTGTCGTTCCTGTCGGTCGCAGTTTATGGATATGTGAATGGACGGCGAATGGTTGGCTATCTCGCCGTCAAGCAGTTACCGGGTTCCTAACGCAGTTGATCAGATACGTTTATTGGATCAGATGATGCCAGGTTGTTTCAAAAAATTACTCGTTTTGTCGCTCATACTGCTGTCCCCTGTGTTGGCGTTTGGCGAGGAACTGTCGCTGTCTGAAAGAGGTATCCAGACGTCTGCGGACGGGGGCCTTCTCGAAGCGGCTATGTTCTACCTTTGTGCTGCGGTGACGCTCGGGTGTGGGTTGGCGATTTGTCTGTCAAACAACATCGTCCGCATGGCTGTATACTTGTTTGGTAC
>JAADIU010000190.1:5708-6453 GCA_013151185.1 Planctomycetota bacterium | reverse complement strand
AAGCACAGCAAAGCAACAAACAGGGAATAGAACGGTCGCGCGTATAGCTGCTCGGGCGGTTCAATTGGGGAGTTCGGCACGTTCACTCCGCGTGCGTTTTCGTGTTGGCGAGGATGTGTTCACGATTCAGTCGACAGGCCTTCGGCGAGTAGCCCACGACGATGTATCGCCCGGCAACTACGAGCGAAGGCCCCGCAAATCCAACGGACAGGCACCACACACCGTCATCCAGCTTTTCAAGACGCGGGGCGAAACCGGTCTCGGTGGTTTCTCCACGGTTTGCGGTGCCACGCATCCAGACGTTGGTCTGCTCGAGCAGGGCGTCCAAGTTTTTACTCACCGTCGCCGCGTCCCCCGCAATCGGGAAGACGATTGTTTTAACCAAGGGCAGCCGCAGCGGATGGGGAGGACAGTCATGCACGAGGATTTCACCACCAAGTTGATCGAGGATGTCGCATGTCACGGAAATACCGGTGTCTTGTTCAAAGCGTGCCCAAATCGCGCGAAGGTTTTTTCTGACCTCTTCGCGCCGAGAAGCAAGATAAGCATCGCGAGCCCGAAGCGCTGCGTCACGAAGACTGTAGTTGAGAAGCGTGTATTGTCCCGCGCCAGGGGGAATGATTTTCAAATAATTTTTGGGAGCCTCAATCGCAACCGGAAAAACACGTTCGCCATCTGCAAGAACCATGAGGTGTTTGACGAGAACGGCTTTGCCCGATTGGCGCACCGTCCACATCGATCGATG
>JAADIU010000190.1:0-5668 GCA_013151185.1 Planctomycetota bacterium | reverse complement strand
TCGGGCGACCCTTCATCACGGGTGAGAGGGCATTTCGGATCGCGTCGAGATTGATATGCAGTTCCAACTCGGAAGCCGCACTGCCCAGCATCTTCCGCCATCGCCTCAACCTTGTGTGTTCAGCAGTGGGAGCGCCTTGCCGTTCGATCGAGTTGGCTGTCTGTTTGAACGCGCGGTCGCCTAAAGTCACGACATAGAATCGGCCCATCGCCGCCCACCTCACGACGCACCACGACGGAAAGCGTTCATCGTGCAGGGTGTACACGTCGGTACCGTGTGCGTTTTCGCGGGTGATTTTCGCCGAATCTGTTGACGTCCATCGGGTCAACAGGGCTTGAATTCGCCGAGTAATGGATGAATTCTCGCCCTCGGTCTGGACGATGATCGAAACCTGCAAATCACCCAGCCGATGGCTGCCTGCCCCGATTTGCCGCGCAGAGGCATCGGTGATCACGATCGCAAAGGGAAAGCGATTGAGGATCGCCAGTGATGCGAGGGCGTCGAGTACTGGACCGGTGGGCCCCTCGGTCAGCTTCCGCCCGCCAAACCGAAGAAGCAATTCAGACCCAGCCGCAATGAGGGGCGCGGAAGGCGTGGATTGCTTGGCACCGTTGCTGGAGTAGTCGGATGCGATGTAGAACAAATGGTCGGGTGGAATCACATCCGAAAGTGCCTGTGGGATTGCCGACGAGCGGGACGCGAAGGTAAGCATGATTAGCGCGGCAATGGCACACGCGGTCGCTCGACCGAAGCGATTCAGACGCGGGGAAGAATCGGATAGGCATCGCCCGGCGTCTCGGTCCACCTGTGCAAAGACCCGACCTTGCTTCGAGCGTTCCAAAGCAAAGTCGGGTCGGTGTTTCATGCTGAGTGCGTTTGAAGTCTGTCGATCGGATCGTCCGCGATCAGCCGCGCTGAGCGCGGAAGCAATCGCGGCAAAACACAGGTCTGCCGGATGTTGGTTTGAATGGCACGGTTGTGTTCGCACCGCAGCCCGAGCAAACGGCTTCATGGGATTCACGTTCGGAGTGACCACCGCCGCCGCCATATCCACCACCACCGCCGCCGCCTCCGCCCCCACCCTGCGATTTTCGTTTTTCGCGACACGGGCGGCATCGTTTCGGTTCGTTGGTAAACCCGCGTTCGGCATAACGCGATTGGTCGTCTGCGGAGTGAATAAAACCTTCTCCGCAATCGTCACATGTGATGGTCTTGTCTTCAAAACTCATGGCGGGCTCCCTACTGCGTTGTTGACAATCATGCCGGAGGCACGTTTCCTTGAAAGGCCAAGCCGCGTCGATCTTTGAAACCGTACGCTACGCCCGAACCAATCACTTTGCGATCTAACTACGTTCGTAGTATGACAAGGGGGGCTGGCCGGGTCAATCTCAACCGAGGGTGGATCGGTTGAGTGTTTGGATCATCGGATACAGTGGGTGCTCGACGTACACCAGAGGGTTTCACCGACGAACTTGCCTTATAGACGAAGGGGTTTTACAGTTTCGAGCGTCGCTGGGGGTGGCGGATGCGTGGCGCGCGATCAACCTGAGAACGAGGTTGACGCCCACGATTTCTCGCTCACCACCCGGCAAAATGTAGCAAGCCAACCCATGTTAAACCGTGCGCGAAGGATGGTGAACCTGTGATTCAAGAATCCGCCAATCACGTCGATGGCGTGACCGAGAAAAATAACTCCGTCACAACGGGTCCGTTGACCGGCTCGAAGAAAATACATGTCGCCGGAGAGATTCACGAAGATGTTCGCGTGGCGATGCGGGCGATCAGCCAATCACCCACGGCATCGCGCGTTCCCGGTGGTGCGGATACGCAGAATCCGGATGTCGTTGTGTATGACACATCGGGTCCCTATACCGATTCGGATATCGTCGTTGATGTCGACAAAGGACTCGCACCGTTGCGCGCAAAGTGGATTGCGGATCGCGATGACACCGTCCGGTTGGAGTCTCCATCGTCCGAGTATGGCCGTCAGCGATTGACCGACGCCTCCAAGGATCGGGTTCGCTTCGGAGACATCAAAAAACCTCTCTGCGCCGCGCCTGGAAAAAGTGTCACGCAGATGCACTACGCGCGACGTGGGATTATCACGCCCGAAATGGAATACATCGCCATCCGTGAAAATCAGCGGCATGATGGCGACGCAACCAGCCAGCATCCGGGACAAGCGTGGGGGGCGAGCATTCCGAAACGGATGACGCCCGAGTTCGTACGCGACGAGGTGGCACGCGGAAGGGCGATCATTCCGTCAAACATCAACCACCCCGAAATGGAACCGATGATCATCGGTCGAAACTTCCTGGTCAAAATCAACGCAAACATTGGCAATTCTGCGGTGACGTCTTCGTTGGATGAAGAAGTCGAGAAGATGGTGTGGGCGACGCGGTGGGGGGCGGACACTATCATGGACCTGTCGACCGGGCAGAACATCCATGAGACACGCGAATGGATTATCCGAAATTCACCGGTACCCGTTGGTACGGTTCCGATTTATCAAGCACTCGAAAAGGTTGACGGAAAAGCCGAGGAACTAACGTGGGAGATGTTCCGCGACACCTTGATCGAACAAGCCGAGCAAGGCGTTGATTACTTTACGATTCATGCGGGCGTTCTGCTGCGATATGTGCCGATGACCGCGCGACGGGTCACGGGGATTGTGTCGCGTGGCGGAGCGATCCATGCCAAGTGGTGCCTTGCACATCATCAGGAAAACTTCACCTACACGCATTGGGATGAAATCTGCGACATCATGGCCAGCTACGATGTCGCCTTCTCCATCGGAGATGGACTTCGGCCCGGAAGCATCGCCGACGCGAACGACGAAGCGCAGTTTGCCGAACTCAAAACGCAGGGCGAATTGACAAAGCGGGCGTGGGCGAAGGACGTGCAGGTGATGAACGAAGGCCCCGGCCACGTTCCCATGCACATGATTCATGAGAACATGACCAAGCAACTCGAATGGTGCGACGATGCGCCGTTCTACACACTGGGTCCGCTGACGACCGACATTGCGCCGGGGTATGACCATATCACCAGCGCCATTGGCGCTGCGATGATTGGTTGGTACGGGTGCGCGATGTTGTGCTACGTCACCCCGAAGGAACACCTGGGGTTGCCTGATCGAGATGATGTGCGTGAGGGAGTGATCACCTACAAGATCGCAGCCCACGCAGCCGACCTCGCCAAAGGGCACCCAGGTGCGCAGTATCGCGATGACCAGTTGAGCAAAGCGAGATTCGAGTTTCGCTGGGAGGATCAGTTCAACTTGGGCCTCGATCCCGAACGGGCGCGAACCGACCACGACGCGACCCTTCCGCAGGAGGGGGCGAAGACGGCTCACTTTTGCAGCATGTGCGGGCCGAATTTTTGCTCGATGAAGATTTCCCAGGATGTTCGGGACTACGCCGCCCAACATGGAGTGAGTGACGAAGAGGCCATCGAACTCGGAATGCAGCGAAAAAGCGATGAGTTTCGGCAGTTGGGTTTGAAAATCCAGCAGCCCCAATGACGCCAGACAGGCGAGTTTTCATTGAACTCGTTTTCCCGGGTGGCTATGCTGGACGGTTGGTTCTCGTGGCGCGTCTGCAGGGCTTGCGCGGTCCGCGCGTTTCTTGAGATGCCGCAACCTATTTAATGTGACAACGCGGGTGATGAAGCACCATCGTAGACAGCAGCGAAGGAACAGCTTCGGTTTGAGCGGCTATTTGGGGCGATGCCCTTTGCGCAGGCGATTTCTGCAAGTTCTAACGATCGCTTTTACCAGCCAGTTCTTACAGGCACAGCAACTCGTGTTTGAAGACGATTTTGAAAATGGAAATACCAATGGCTGGATTCTGAGTGGTCCGGACGATATGGCTGTCGAAGGGGCGTGGGAGTTTGGCGATCCGATTGGTACGACGGTTGGCGTTGAGCAGGCCCAACCGGAGAGCGGATTCCTAGGGCAGCGATGCGCATTTACGGCGCAGAACCCGGCTGGGCTGGCCTCTCAGCATGATGTCGATGGCGGAGTTGTGTACCTCGTTTCGCCCGTGATCGATGTGAGTTCCTTCACGAGTGTACGTTTGGACTATGTTCGTTGGTACTATTTGAACGAGCTAAACGCCGATGACGACGATTTCTTTGTCGTGCAGGTTCGAGAATCCACAGCCTCCGCCTGGGTTGATGTCGAGTGGCTGGACGACTCCGCCAGAGCAAACGCGTGGACTCCCGCAAGCATTCTTCTCGACGGGTTCATACAACCGACCGCCACGATGCAGATTCGCTTTGGTGCGAGTGACGGGGTTTTGGCACTTTTGGGTAATATCCTCGAAGCCGCCGTCGATCAGGTGCAGGTATTTGGATTGCAAACCTGCCAAAACAACGAAGACTGTGGTGCGACTGAGTTTTGCAGTCTCACCGGGCAGTGCCTACCGTTTGGAAATGGCGACCCCGATGGCGATGGTGATATCGACCTGGAAGATTATTATACATGCCTCAATTGCATTGGGGGTTCGGGTGGTATATGTTCTGATTGCAATGTCGCAGGCGACGAACTGGTCCTTCCCGAGGATCTCGTCGCGTGTGCGCAGCTCATGTCTGGCCCAGAGTGACGAAGTGCCCGAGTGACGAAGTACCCGAATGACGAAGTGCCTTTGGGAATGATCCGTTGAAGTGTACGCCATCAGAATCCGAGCGCCGTCAAGCGGTACTGATCCAGATCCTCGCGATCTTTCTGTACTTTCTTCCGGGTATGATCGCGCAGCGTACAAGCCTGTGGCAATCAGCGTATGTCCGGTTTTGGGTGAAGGGCAACACGATCTGGTCATTGATCATGTTCGTACCCGTTGCGATTTTGTTTGTCCTGGGCTTTGCGTTCAACGCCCGCGCCCCGTTGGTCGTTGTGTGGTCGGTTCATGCGATGATGTGCATCATGTGTGCGTTCGCGTCGATGTTCAATCGCCCGGTCGGATATTTCATCGTGACCAACTATTTTTGCGCGCCCGAAATGGGAGAAGCCTACGGTGGCACCCGTTCGTCGGACGATAGCGACCCGGACGCAAGCAGCTAATGGCGTGAATCAAGAGGATCGGGCATTATCTTCGTTTGAACGCTCCTCGTCATCACTGTTGCATTCGAGGTTTCTGGTAGGGTCCGCTGTGCGGACCGGAACTGCGACCATGTTCGATACTAAGAAATGGTCCGCACAGCGGACCCTACATCGTTGAATAATGTCCCAACAGGTTGAATCACACCACTACTACTCTGGCACAGAATGAGTGAACATATTTGAGATGTGTTTCCTGTAGACTGGTATGAAGCCGAAACAGGATGCTCGTATGTTGAATCGGGTTGGATAGGAAGATTTACGGCGGTGTGTTGTTCGGGCGGTGGTCGAGCGTGGCTTGAACAAAGCAGAAGCCGCCCGGGTTTTCGGCGTCTCCCGCACGAGCGTGCATTCATGGTTGGCTTGCCGGGCGCGCCGAGGTCGTCGCGGTAACTGTCAGCGAAGGCGGCATCGAAACGCGCCCAGTCGATCTGGCCAGCGAGTTGTATGAGCGGATGGTCGGGATTGAGGATCTGGTTGAAGTGAGCCTGGAACAACTCGAACGCGGTGGAATCCTGGGATTTGGGTTTCATGAATCCGTTCGCTATTGCAAGGTTTTGAAGGATCGTC
>JAADIU010000090.1 GCA_013151185.1 Planctomycetota bacterium | reverse complement strand
GTCGCAAAAAATCGCAGATTCTTCGCAGCCCTTGGAATATCCAATGACCGCGCCAAGGCAAGCGGTTTCCCGTTGTCCACACACTCCGCCCGCGCCAATGCGTCCGCGTTCTTGTCGATCAAGTCAGCCAACCGCATCAGCACATCGCACCGATCATCCGCAGAACGCGCAGACCATTCCGGAAACGCCCCCACAGCCGCCGCAACTGCCGCGTCAATATCCCGCCCGTCGCTGTCTGCAACCTGCGAATAAACCTGCCCGGTCGAAGGATCGACGTTGTCGAGATAGCTGCCCGTCACAGGCTCGCAGGATTTGCCACCGATGTAGTTTTGTATTTTCAACATGAGCTGGATGCCCTCTTCATCTTGAAACCGTCCAACCGGAATCGGCAAGGTATCGCCGTCTCCGATTGGGCCATTATTGGCAAAAGCACCCCGGCACACAAATCGCAGAAATGAGTCCCGCGCCCAGCCCCGCGCTTTCCGAAAGGCCTGCTGATTCAACGCTCGCGTGTTATCGGTCTCCACAAAAACGCCCACCAAAGGCTCCTGCACACCACCGATTCGCTGGGACATTGTACGGTTAAGTGGCGGAATGCACCTGCCGATTCACCAAACGAACGCCTACGAACCAGTCCTGCGCATCGAGAAGCAGGACGGGGCCGACAGGAGATCGACCACCCATGCCGGAAGGATCAGCATCCGTCAACACCAGCGCGCCCGGTTCGCGCCTGAGCCTCGAAGAACTCGCCCACGAGTTCATCGACTCGATCCGCACCGGAATGACCGCGATGGACGACATTTACACCGACACGGGCGTGCTGCTGTTGTCGGCTGGCTCGCGGATCACACCGCGATTCCTGCACCTGCTCCGCGAACGCGGAATCGACCACGTTCGTTGGGGCGCACCGCCCGGCGTAGCTGTCACACCGCCAGCCGAACTCGAAGAGGCACCGCGACTCGTACAGTCTGCCAGCGATTTTCAAACGCCACGGTCAAAAGCGCTGGACAAGCGCCTCGACGGTGCGCTGATGGAAACGGTCAATCTCAACTCCATCAAAGTCTGGCGTCGCCCAAGGCTATCCGTTGAAGACCTCAAGAACGAAGCGGCGGAAGGCCTTGAGCGCCATCACGCCACAACCGCCGCAGTGAGCGATCTGTGCGACTCGCTGCGCACCGGCAAGAAAATGTTCGCCACCGACCTGCGCCGCCATGTGTCGCACTTCGTAAACATGTCGACGATTGATTTCGATCTGCTACCGCTCATCGTGGCCATGAAAGAAAGCGATGACGACTATCTCTACAGCCACTGCGTCAACGTCGCCCTGCTAACCCTGTCGATTGCCGCACAAATGGGCCTCGACCGAGAAAGCGTCACCGCGATCGGCATGGGTGGATTGCTTCAGGACATCGGCATGATGCGGGTACCTGATTCCATTCGTCTGTCCGATGGCGAACTCGGCGGGCGCGAATGGCACGAAATCCACCTGCATCCGTTGCACACGGTGGACATGCTTTCCAACCTGACCGGGATTCCGCAATCGGTGAAATTCATCGGGTATCAAGCCCACGAACGCATCGACGGAAGCGGATACCCAAACCACCGCCGCGGCGATCGACTTCACATGTTCGCCCGCATCGTCGCGCTGGCTGACGTATTCGCCGCGATGACAAGTGATCGGCCTTATCGAAGTGCCCTGACGCCATACGCTGCCGCTCGAACCATTCTCCTCAAAGGCACAGCCAACCAATTCGACCGGACGCTGGTTCGCGGTTTCCTTGATACGGTTTCGTTGTTTCCGATCGGGAGCAGCGTAGAACTGAGCAACGGTCAGCGGGCGAGGGTACTGCGTGCCAATCCTGGATCGCATACGCGGCCCGTGGTGGAAGAACTTGACGCCGATGGCAGTGTGACCGGTCAGACCATCGACCTGTCGAAAGAACCCTCGCTCCATGTGGTGACGGCGAGTTGATTCGGTGCGTCCGGGACGCACCCTACGACTTGGTATCGAACATTGTCCCGCAACGGTCCGCACAGCGGACCCTACCAGAAACCTCGAATGCGGTGGTCGATTCGGTGCCACACTGTGGCACACCGTCCGCGTGGGGCTACTGCAACAACTCTGCAATCTGAACCGCGTTGAGCGCGGCACCCTTTAACAACTGGTCACCGCTGACAAACATGTCGATGCCGCATCCGTCGGGCTGGCTGATGTCTTGACGGATTCGCCCGACCAACACGTCGTTGCCTCCGCTGGCATCAATCGGCATCGGATAACACTGCGGTTCGCGTTGATCCACGATGCGGACACCCGGTGCCTTGCGCAAAATGTTGCGAACTTCGTCGGGTGTGATCGGGTTTGTAAATTGCAGGTTGATCGACTCGCTGTGAGCGCGCATCACGGGCACGCGAACACACGTCGCGGTAATCTGAATGTCGTCCGTGTGAAACATTTTTCGCGTCTCGTCGACCATCTTCATCTCTTCGGTATTGTAACCGTTGTCGCCCACATCCGAATTGTGCGAGAAGAGATTGAACGCATACTGAAAGGGAAAAATGATTGGTTTTGCTTCATCGCCCGCCAACACGTCGCGCGTTTGTTGTTCGAGTTCAAGCATCGCAGCCTGCCCAGCACCGCTGGCGGCTTGATAGGTGCTGACAACGATGCGCTTGATCGGATTGGCGCAGTGCAGCGGCCAAACGGGCACAACCATGATGATGGTCGAGCAATTCGGATTGGCAACGATGCCATGGTGATGGCGAGCGTCGTCGGGGTTGACCTCGGGAACAACCAACGGCGTATTCGCATCCATGCGAAACGCCGACGAATTGTCGACGACAACGCATCCCGACTTCACCGCAATCGGAGCGAACGTTTTGCTGACGGTTCCCCCGGCGCTAAAGAGAGCCAGATCAACACCGCCAAAACTCTCGGGCGTTAATTCCTCAACCGTCAACGCGTCACCGTTGAGTTGGATTGTCTTGCCGGCGCTTCGTGCAGACGAAAGAAGTTTGTACGCCTTGGCCTTTAACCCGCGCTTTTCAATCAGCGAGATAAACTCCTGGCCGACAGCCCCCGTCGCGCCCACGATGGCGATGCAGTTGAACATACCGATCGAACCTGTGAATAGAACGAGAGAACCGCACGGGAGAATTGATGCCCCGGACCCCGCCGGCGGCATCCGCGTGAAGTAACTTCTGCCCCATTTTAGACGGTAGCAAAACCCCTCCTTTCGGTCAACGGCGGGCCCTCGCGCCGAAGACAAGTTACTGTTTTTCAAGGGGTTGACGCATGATCGGACACATTGCTAGACTACCGCCCCGCGCCGGGGAGGACACCCTGTTTCGAGTTCCGCTTAAGGACCGAAGCAGCAGAACGTTGTCACCCGTTGAGATGCCCCCTGCAGCGCGGGTGTGGGCGAAGCGCCATGGCTTCACAAAAGTCATCCGGACGTGAGTTCTACAAATACAGCGGACTCGGTTTTGAATTCGTCGTGATCATGGGCATCTTTGCCTATCTGGGCAGCATGGCAGACGCCCGTTGGCAGATCGAGCCCTGGGGCCTGTTGGCAGGGTGCGGTGTCGGCTTGACGACCGGGATTTACTTCCTGGTCAAGGAAGCCAATAAGATGTTCAGCTCGCTGGACCTGAAGCGACGTGGAGAGTCCACGGCAGACCGCACAGAATCGAGCCCATCAGAGCGAGGCTCAAACGCGAATGAGCCGAGCGATGGGGACGAACAATGATCGTCCTTGTCTTATCGACTTCGCTGGTCACCGGCCTGTTGATGCTGGTTGGACATTTTGGCATCCAGCAATGGTTTCCGAAGCTCGGCACCGAGGCGATGTACCCTGCGGCTGCGATCAATCTGTTGGCCGGCTGGATTTCGTTCGTACCCGTGGCCCTCGTTAGTAGAAGCCGCATGACAGAATACATGCCCCAAGCCGCGATGGGGGCGATGGTCATACGAATACTCATCGTGGCATTCGCTCTCTTGGGCCTGATGTTTTGGGGGCCTTGGGACGACTTCACGATTTCGATTTGGATGCTGGTGTTTTATCTATCGCTGCTGATTGTTGAGACAATCGTAGCCGTCCGGGCAGTTCAGAAGTTCGATGCTGGCCGAAAATTCGACACAAGTGGTGGGAACGCTCAACCATGACGCATTTGTCAGCAATAGTAGCCGCATCCGACCCCATGCAGCATGTGTTGCCCCACGAGATTTTCCGCGTCGGCCCGTTCAGCTTCACCAACCACATGCTAATGCTGCTGATTTCGTCCGGTTTGATGCTGCTCATTTTCCCGGCGCTCGCGCGTCGATCTGCGGCGCTCTCCACGGGCCAACGACCCACAGCCCCAAGCGGATTCCTGAACTTCTTTGAAACGATCATGGATTTTCTCCGCAAGGAGGTGGTTCGCCCCTCATTACACGAGCACACCGATCGGTTTCTACCGTACCTCTGGACGCTGTTCTTCTTCATCCTGTTCAACAACCTGCTCGGGATGATACCGTTGGAGGCCATCTCATCTGCCGTCTTCGGAAAGCAGCACTTATTCGGGACCGCGACAGCGGGTCTATCGGTGACGGCTGGATTGGCGGTGATTTCGTTCATCGTCTTTCACGGCGCGGGTGTGCTTGAGCAATACCGTCACGCGATCGCCCACGATAAGTCTTCTGGCACAGCAATAGCCACGTGCGTACCGGCCTACCTAGCGACGATGGTGCCCGCGATTCCGGGCATCATTGGCAAGGTCCTCTTTTTCCCCATGCTCGCCCTCGAGTTCGTATTGAGTTTCGTAAAACCATTCGCCCTTGCAATACGCCTGTTTGCGAACATGCTTGCCGGCCATGTGGTGCTTGCGTCGCTCTTGGCGCTCGCCCCTGCGATTCGGCACCTATCTGACGCTGGGGTGGCTCTTCCTGCTGTGTTGGGTTGCGCGGCGCTCAGTTGTTTGGAACTGTTCGTTGCGTTTTTGCAGGCGTATATCTTTGTGTTTTTGACAAGTATGTTTATCGGTGCGGCAGTGAGTCCGGATCACTAGGTATTGATTACGGCGCGGCTTGCAATCGTTTATTGATGCGGTCTAAGAAATAATTGGAGGCAGTAATCATGGGAACTTTCGGATTCTTCCCGATGTTGGCGACGGTTTTGATTGATGGTACGGGATTGGCCCTTCTTGGCGCAGGCTTGGGTGCTGGCCTAGTTACCATTGGTGCGGCAAAAGGTATTGGCCAACTGGCGGCAGCCGCTGTTGAAGGTCAGGCACGGCAGCCAGAAGCGGGCGGACGTATCTTCACATCGATGATCATCGCCGCAGCCCTCATCGAAGGGTTCACTTTCTTCGCGTTGGTCGTTTGCATGGGAATTGGCGGCAATCTGGTTGAAGCTTTGAAGTTGGCCGGTACCGCAGCAGGGCACTAGTTGCCTCTGCAACAACCCCGGTTTCTTGAATGGGAGTCTGCGCGATGCGCTTCTCACTGCGACATACATTGATTGTGACCCTCGCCTTCTCGGCGGCTGCATTCGCATCCGAGGATGGACAAGCGGGACCTGTCCACGTCGACTACTGGCAGACAGGATTCACGGTCGTCGTGTTCCTGTTGCTCGTAGCCATCCTGGGTAAGTTCGCGTTTAAGCCCATTATGAAGGGCCTGAACGACCGCGAGGCGTTTATTACCAACGCCCTGCGCGATGCGGACGAAGCCA
>JAADIU010000312.1 GCA_013151185.1 Planctomycetota bacterium | reverse complement strand
TGCGACGTAAGCGTGTCTTGAACTACCTACGCGATGCTGGCTGGGATTGGTGACCTGTTCAGGGGTTGCTCTGGCCACATCATCGTAAGTGCGGTCATCCGGTGCGTCCGGGACGCACCCTACTCGTGCGTGAGATCGTTGCGCGTTGATTGAAGCTGCCTTGTTCGACTCTATAATGCTTTTTCGAGGGTGGTTGCGTCGATTGCGCCAGTAGCTCAGTTGGATAGAGCACCGGATTTCTAATCCGGCGGTCGTGGGTTCGAATCCCGCCTGGCGCAGTGTTCATTTCCTGCGTGACATTCGCAGGTTGCATTCCGGACGTTTGCAATCGTGCGCTTGGGGACAACGGGCTCTGTTGGCAGGGCTGTTGTGTTGTCAGGGGTGTTGCGTAGTCGTGGCGGGCGGGTTTGGTTTGGGTGGGACGGCTTGGATTTCTGCGACGGCTAGCAAAACGCCCATGACGGTGAGGATCGTGATGAGTGTGGCTACACCGTAGATGGTTTTGATTCCGTCCTTGATTCGAATCTTGCGACCGGTGCGCTTCGACAGGCGGCTTGTGATGAAATTGCAAATCCACTTCCATTGCAGGATCAGGTGGATCAATGTGCAGAGTGTGAATGCGGCGAGCGTCGCAAATCGGATGCTTGACCAAGCGTCGTAATCAAGTCTCCAGAGCGACCAGCCGACGGCTTGCGTGCCTTTGGGAAACACGAACTGGACAAGCACGGCGATGCAGAGGTGCGTGATGAACGCCATCAACAGGATCACATCCACAAGAAAGTGAACGGCTGGCTTGGTCATCCGGACGCTCTCGATGAAGTGGAAACGGGAGCGTGGGATGGGTCGGGCATGACGTTGACGACCATGACGTTGACGACTCGGTCGACAACATGGTCGTCCGGATCGCAGCAGGGTTCCTCGCGCGGGATGCCTCGAACAATGGTCGCGACTCCGAGCACGATGATGAAGCAACTGGCGAGGCGGTGCAGTCGAATCCGGCTCACCTTGCTTAACATCGAACTACCGCAGCCCAATACCGTCAACGCGGGAATCGTTCCAACCCCGAATAACACCATGCCCAGCCAAGCGCGGAAAGGGTCGCCCGTGCTCATCGCGAACGCCAAGAACGTGTACACCAATCCGCACGGCAAAAAGCCTGTGAAAACCCCCGCGAGAAAAGATGCACCAAATCCATTGCCGCTTAGGAAATGCCCCAGCATCTTGCCACCGAACCCAATGCAAGCAGAGTCGGCTGTCTTGATTCGGAATACGCCAAGATTTTGCAATCCGACGGCAAGCATCAAAACGCCCGCCAAGATCGCCAATCCCTGTTGAGCGCCCAAGAGCGGAAAATTGAACGCAGCGAGCTTCGCGCCGACGAGGCCCGCAATTGCTCCGAGGAAACCGTAGGTGAACATTCGTCCGAAGCCGTAGCAAAGCTGTCGAACGAACATGGCTGAGAAACGCTGCTGCGATGCGCCGATGGTCANACAAACCCACCGCACATTCCGATGCAGTGACCGGAACCCACCAAGCCACCCATAAGCATTGCGGCTAACTCCACAGCGCTATCCTGTTGTTACCGTTTGGTGTGCCGTTGTGATCGATTCGCCCAGTGGAATGCGGCTTAGGCGCATGGAGTTCGCCACCACCAGAAAGCTGCTCACCAACATCGCGACCGCTGCCGTCACCGGCCCCAATTGTCCGGTGGCAGCCAACCCCAATCCCCCGACGTTGTAGGCGAATGCCCAAAACAAATTCTGCTTGATTACCCTAACTGTTGCCTTCGACAAGTCAAACAACCAGGGTATCGCGGATAGATCGTTCGACATCAAACAAGCGTCTGCCGACTCGCGCGTCACGTCCGCACCGCAACCCATCGCGATTCCAACGTCGGCGGCTGCCAGCGCGGGGGCGTCGTTGATTCCGTCACCGACCATTGCAACAGAAACACCATCGCCCTGCATGGTTTTGATGTGCTCGGTTTTGTCCGCCGGAAGCAACTCCGCAAGGACGGGGATGTTCAGCGACTCACACAATCGCTCACCATGTTTTTGATGATCGCCCGTGAGCACGCCCAATTGTTTTCCGGAATCGGTGAGGTGTTGGAGTGTCGGTTTCGCATCGGTGCGAAGGTCTTCATGGAACGAGAACACGCCCATGATGCGAGCGTCCCAACCGACACAACAGAGCGGTGAACCTGCGGACTCGATCTCGCTGATTTTGTGGGCGAGTGTTTCGTCGGGCGTAAGACCTTTCGCATTCATGAATCGCGGGCTACCCAGATAGAACGTTGTTGAATCGTCGGTCGATTGTGCGAACACGCCTTGTCCGGGCACGGTTCGGGAGTCGGCGATTTTTGCCGCTTGCGTGTCAGATGTTGCGGCGAATCGGCAGATGGCTTCGGAGAGATGGTGCGTCGATGTCTGAGCCAACGCCCGAGCCAGCGCCAGGATGGAACCGCGATCCGAATCGGCGGGCGAAGCCGTCACAAACTGTTCGACCTGCGTGCGTGCAGTCGTCAACGTTCCGGTCTTGTCGAACAGCACGGTTTGCACATGCGCCAGCGTTTCAAACGCCTCGACGTTTCGGATCACGATGCCACGGTTGGCTGCCCGACCCATCGCCACCCAAATCGCCATCGGTGTTGCAACGCCCAGCGCACAAGGGCATGCAATGAGCAAGACGGACATTGCACGCATCACACCCGATCGCCATCCCAGTTGGGTCGAAGTGTAAACGCACGTTGCGATCGCAAGGACGATCACCACTGGTACAAAAAACGCTGCGACGCGATCCGCGATGCGTTGGTGGCGTCCTCTTCCTCTTCGGGCTTCAGCCAATGCGTCGACGATGCGTTGTAAGATCGATCCCTCTGCCCCCGCGCCAACACGCACGCGCAAGGTGCCGTCTCCGTTGAGCGAACCCGCGTACACCGAATCGTTTGGCTTCTTGGCGGATGCGTCGCTTTCGCCGGTAATCATGTGTTCATCGAGGAGGGATTCGCCTTCGATGATGACACCGTCTGCCGCGCACCGCATCCCCGGCTTCACTACGATGACGTCGCCCGTGCTCAGTTCTGCGGTGGGCACTTCGACCAGTTCATTCTTGGAAACAAGGAGGGCTTGCTTGGGGACCAACGTTTCCAACGATCGCAGTGCATCGCCCGCATTGAGTTTGGCGCGGGCCTCCATGGATCGACCGATGGTGACCAGCAGCAGGATCATGCACACGGTGTCGAAGTAGACGCTGCCCGTTTCCCGAAGCACCGAAACGTAGGAGTAAACAAACGCGGCGAGTACCCCCAGGGCGAGCAACACATCGGTGTTGATGCGTCGGTATCGAAGGGACGAGACGCCGCCGGCAGCGATGGGCCAGCCCAAAATCGCCACGACCACGGCGCAGAAGAGCATCGAGATGTATCGAAAAATGGTGACGGCAGCGCTGGCGGTTTTTGATTCAGCGATACCACCGGGGTTGAAGATTTCCTGGCCGTAGAGGACCCAGTTGAACACCATCACGTTCATCGACAGGAAGATTGCAACACCGATGAGGGTGAGTTGCCAGGCGGCTTGCCCTTCGGCCCCGCGCTCGTTGGTGATGCGGTGGGCGAGTTGACAACCGAAACAGCAGTAGACCGGATGGGACGGCGCGTCGTCGGCGCGTATTCCGAGTACCGGCAGGTCGCAGTATGCGCACTCGACAAACGCTTGCGATTTGGATTCTTTGGAAACGCCTGCTGCTGCGGAGGACGTCATTTGAAGCAGTTCGTCATTGGCTGCGGCGCATTCTTAGAAGTAATTCTTAGCCGATGGGATGGCGAACGTGATCAGGTACCACACCAGTCCGATCCAGTAACCGATCCAGATTGATCGAACAAACCAGGGGATGCGGTGGGTGGTGTAGGTGTGGTATCGTCGTTCGGCGGGCGGCTCGAATTTGGGTTGCGTGGCATCCATGTTGTTCCCCAGAGTTATCCGGCTGGCCAGAGTCAGTCGGTTGATTTGTTGGATGAGTGATTGTCAGAAGAAAAAACGTCCCACAAAACGCCCTCGCTCTCGTCGAGTTGTCGCTCTCGTTCGAGCATGTCGAACTTGGGTTTTTCGATGTCTCGAAACATACCGTTGGTGGTCGCCCATGCCAACATGCAGAGCATGCCCATGAATACGATGAAGTAGTTCAGCACGGGCACGAGCATAAACGTGCCCTCACTGGTGGCACCATTTGCGACGGCCATGAATTCGTAAAGCTTGATCGCAAACCCAACCGCTGCCGGCAGCAGAAACACGACCAGAAACACAATGAGCGTGATCCGCTGAGCACGGTCTTTGTCAGGTGCGGCTGCTGGCATCATCGGTCCTTTCAACATGCGGTCTTGATATACTTCTGCTCAGGGACACTTCTTCTCAGAGATACTTCTGTTCAGCTATCTATTCTACGGCGTCCAGGTCGACGGGTTCAACATCGCCCGCACCTTTCGGGCCTTCGCCGAGGTAGTAGGGGTATTCATCGATCCAACTGCCCAGCCATTGAACGTAGGTGATGATGGCCATCCCGTCGCGATTGGGTAGGCCGTCGTCATCATAAAACCATGCGTACTCTGGCATTACGGAAGTCGGTACGACGGCTGTTGGTTTGAAAAAATGTGCGATGTGCCAATCGTTGGAGCGTCGTCCGGCTTCTCGGGACAGGTCCGGTCCGACGCGGCGCGTTCCAAAGAGCACCGGGCGTTGGAGTTCGTTGTTGTATTCACGGGCGTGTGCGACCGGTCCCCAGCGTGACGATTCTTTTGAAATGGGGCGGACGAATTGGCTGTGGCAATGCCAGCAACCTTCACCGATGTAAACGCGATGCCCACGGCGGAGGGCGGCTTCAAAACTTTTTGCGTCGCACTCGCCAAAGTACTCTTGAAATCTGTCGGGGAACTTCTCAGCCAGTTCGACAAACTCGGGCACGATTCCGTGTTTGGTGATCAGATCGGAGACGGACTCTTCGGGGATACCGCGATAGATCGTGTAAGGCAATGCGCCCATCACGATGAACGCGATCCCAAAAAAGAGCAGCCCTGCAATAAAAAATACACCGGACTTGGATTCCAACATGGCGAATGCGACTCCTCAGATTGCGAACTTCTTTTGGCCAACCGTAAACACAGTCGATCTTTGTCGATCTTTCCCTATGCGGTTGCATAACCTTCCTGGGAAGCTGGCGATACTTCACCGGCGGGTTGTTTCGCCCGTTTTCCGATGAGGGTCATCAACACGTTGTACGCAAATATGAACTGGGCAAAAATCATCGCCGTCCCGGAGATACTTCGCACCAGCCAAAATGGGGCTGACGCACGCAACGTTTCCTCCCACGGAGCGAGGTCTCTCCACATATACCCCTGAATCAAACCCGCGATGGTCAGGTCGAAAAACATGATCAACATGCTGATGGCGGTGATCCAATAATGCCATTCGTGCAGCGACTCGCTGTACCAACGATCACGCCCCATGACCCTCGGCAGCAGATATACCATCAACCCGAGCAGCCAGAATCCAAACACACCAAACATGACCAGGTGGGCATGGCCAACCACCCAGTCGGTAAAGTGAATGATTTTTTGGAAGGTCAATGTCGTTTGAAAAGCACATTGAAGGCATGTCGTAAAGTAAAAGACCATTCCCGTGTAGAACCACCGGATCGGAATCGACGTTCTCAACTGGTCGCCCGAACCGCGCAGCGTCATGAAGAAATTCACGATCACCGTGGTGACCACCAACTCGACTGCGATCGTCGAGATCACCGCACCGTATTGCAGGAACATGGGAATCGGTGTGTACAAAAAGTGGTGGATTCCGTTGAGCGGATAAAAGAATGCCAAGCCCCAGAACCCAACCAGCGACAGACCGTGGCTCCAAATCGGTTTGCGAAGGATGATCGGCACAAAGTAGTACATCATCCCCCAGCCCAGCGGGGTGACGAACAACCCGACAAGGTCGTGAATAAACAGCCCACCGATCGCACCCGCCGCCACTCCGTTCATGTGGTATTCGGGCAAGAAATTGCCCATCGCGTAGACCAGCACCGTCCAGACGAAGGCGGCCATGAAGTACCACATGGTGACGTACATCGGTCCGGTGGTTTTCATCATGGGCACAAAGAAATTGATCGCGACCAGGATGAGGCCGAGCAGGGCAACCGGGTCGATCCACACCGGGGTTTCGCCCCATTCGAGGGCTTGCGCCTCTCCGAGGAGCAAACCGACGACCGTGGCGACGAGAACGCCCTGCCATGTGAAGAAGATAAAGTAGCTCAGCGCCCGGCTTGCAACCGGTCGCAACGTAAGCCGCGGAACCACCCAGTGCAACATACCTAAGAACACATTCGCGATGAATCCGTAGGCGACGCCATTGGTATGAACGAATCGCCACCTGCCGGGCGAAAATATCGCGATGCCCTTTAGTGGGTAATGCTGTAGGAACTGCATGGAATAGAGGAGGCCCGCCAGCATGGAGACGAGCAGAAACGCAATGCCCATCAAAAAATGCCATTTAACCAAAGTCGTTTCGACGAGCTTCCCGTCCCCGCCTTGACCGCCACTACCACCGCCGACGGCTGGCATGGTTGTGGGTGTTGCCGTTGTGTCCGCCATGAATCCTATGCTCCGCTAACTTGGGCCGGACCTTCGCGGTGCGACCCGGTGTACTCAACGCCCTTTGCTTCTGGGCCCGTTGCTTCTGGCGTTTTGGTTCTATTCGTCTTCGTCTTCTTCAAACTCTTCGAGATCTTCTGCCGGGGCAACCTTGATCTTTGCGACGTACTCCATTCCCGTTTCACCAAACCGAAGGGCTCGATTGGTTCGGACCACCACCGCGTCAGCCGCGAATTTGATCTTGCGTTTTTTAACCAGGTCCTGAACGTAGTACGCCATCGCCCAGATGTCTGCCCGAGTGACCAGTTTGTTTCCGTCGGCGTCCTCGGGTCCGTCTGCCGCAGCATCGATCCACGTTGGCATCGCCGTGCCGGTAATACCAGCCGCTATCGAGCGGTACAAATCGTTGACCGTTGTGCCGGCTTTGACATAGTCGCGACGAAAGTCGGGTGCAAAAATCGTCTTGGCGTCCTCATCCTCCTTGACGGCAGTTTGATGAAGGTCCTCGCGCAAGCCCGATCGCGTCGGACCGCCCATCATCACCGAATACTCGCTGATTTTTTCCTCGGAGACGTAGGCGGGATGGCAGTTCCAGC
>JAADIU010000166.1 GCA_013151185.1 Planctomycetota bacterium | reverse complement strand
GGTATTCTGGAAAATCGCGCCGAAACGATTCGATTCGTACCGCTCGTATCATCCGATACGCAGGTCGACATCGACACGCCGGACGACTATCGCAAATTCATTGACGATCGCAAACAGCACACCGACGGGTGAACAAAGCGAGAATGCGTCGCACCGTTAGACTCCGCACTCCTCCGACATCGCCGCAACCCCGCGAAACAGGGCTTCTTCGTTTTCGGACATGTCAACGTTGCGCCGCTGCATCATCGTCTTCGCGGTTTGGATCGTCTTGTCTACGTCGGCTTGTGTTTGACGGTCGGCGGTCTGCCACGCAAAAGATGGAACGTACTTCGGCGCGAGCGATCCGGTTGCCAGCATCGCCCCGAATCCGACGACCGCCCCAGTCGGCAATAATTGACCGATGCCCAATCGCGCAAAGTCGCCAATCGTCGAGCCAAGAAAGCGCAGACCGCTGTCCACTTCCCGCTGGCCAAGTTGGACCTTCACATTTCCGTATGTATTTTTGAGGTTTGAATTGGTTGTGCCGGCTCCCAGGTTGACCCAACTGCCGACGTAGGCATCGCCAATGAAACCATCGTGCTGTTTGTTGGTGTATCCGTTGAAGATGGACGCGCTGATTTCACCGGCGACTTTGCACATAGGGCCAAGCGTCGTACCCGCGCGAATCGACGTGTATGGTTTCACATGGCAGCCCGGACCGATGTATGCCGGTCCTTCGATGTAGGTGTGAACGTCAACGATGACGTTGTCGCTGATGAACACGGGTCCGCCATCGGCATCGATGACCGCCGTCGGGCGAATTTTGCTGTCGGTACCGACGTGAATGTGATCGGAATTAATCAAGAACGCCGAACTGCTCACATCGCCATCGTTCGTGCGATCATCACCCCGCCAGTGCGACACGAGTGTGTCGCGGTTGCGCGACGTGAGATCCCACGGATAACGAATAAGATCCGCTTCGACCGCCCCCGACGGAACACGATCGATCAAATCACGCAGGCCCGCAGGATCGCACAGCATTTGCGGTGTAATGGAAGCCGCCAAGGTTCCATCGCAGGAAATGTACGCAATGTCTTCACCCGCAAGGGCCACAAAAGGAGCCGGGGCAAATTCGACCGCACCGCGCAGCAACCACCTTGCGTTAACAAGCGTGCCACCGGCGGGCACCGGTTGATTGACGGGTATCTGACAACGGTGGCGCGCCACATCCGCGATCCAATCGCGCGTCCACAAGCCGTCCAACGAGTGACGAAGGGCGACGGCAGCATTGTCAAGCAGTGTCTTTCGACCCGCATAAAGTTCAACCACCGATCGCCAGTAGACCATCGGCAACAAATCGCCCCATCGGGCATCTTCAAACAAAATCACACTGGACATGCCGGAAAGTATAGCATCGCATTGAGCGTTCGACACCCCATTTGCGAACAGGCAACAAACAGCGAATACACGATGCCCAAAAAAAAGCCCACCGCAGAGCGATGGGCCGAAGGATGTCCAACCGGTTGACCGCCGATGCCGATGGATTGGCGTTTTGGCGAACCCTAATTTACTACGGCGTAGACCTCTGCAGCCAGGACGTCCCGTCGAGCGGGCATGTCCGCGAGCCGGTATGAGTGACTCCCTAAGATTCGCTTCACGGTCCGCACAAAACTATGCCCCCTGTCGGGCAACGCAGTCGCAACCGTTTGGACTTCCTAACTATAGCATCGACGCGGCTGCAAAAAAAGCGTGAATCCGTTTTCTGCAAGATGCAGTTTCTTCACAGAAAAAATGAAGAAAATTTGACTCCGAACCAAAGAAAATTCTTGAAACCTGCGCACGCAAGTGATCTTCATTCCCACTTCGCGATGCAGCAACGCATACGCCAAATCGCGCTTAATCTCATGCCATCGCTAAACTTAATCGCCAAACAGCGCATGCGTCGATTTTGAACCGCGAGCCGATATACTCCAGTGGGCGTGACAACATCGCATAGGACTCGCAAAAAAATGCAGCAAGCCCGACTCGTTGAAAACCTGACGCAAACGCTTGAATCGAAGCGCAAATGCCTCATGCCATACATCACTGCCGGGTTTCCAAACCTCGACGCGACCGTTGGGTTATTGGACCGCTTCGATCGCGCCGGATGCCCTGCCGTCGAAATCGGTTTTCCCTTTTCGGATTCGATTGCGGACGGTCCGGTCATTCAAGGCTCGTTTAATCAAGCGCTCGACGCGGGTTTCAAAGTGGACGCGTTGTGTGAGTGCATCGCATCGGCGAGGCCGACACTGAAGACGGCATTGGTTGCGATGGTTTCGATGTCGATCGTACGACGATTCGGTGTCGATGCGTTCATGAAGAAACTATGTGGAAGCGGATTCGACGCGGTCATCGTTCCCGACGTACCCATCAATGAAAGCGCGACCATCAGCGCGTCGTGCGACGAACACCATCTTTGCAACATCCTGATGTGCGCTCCAACCACCCCAGCCAACCGCCAACAACAAATCGCAGAGCAGGCGTCCGGATTTCTGTACGTCATCGCAGCGAAGGGCATCACAGGTGAGCGAACCGGGGTCGATCATCACTTGCACGGTATGATCGAAAATCTAAGGAAATGGACACAAACCCCACTTGTCGCGGGGTTCGGAATCAGCACAGCCGACCATGTGCGAAACGTTTGCGCGGTGGCTGACGGTGCCATCGTCGGCAGCGCCATCATCCGACGCATCGATCAAGCCGTGCAACGCGGTGAATCGAACGCGAACATCATCGAAGAAGTTGGAGCCTATGTGGACGAACTGATGACCGGAACATAAAACCCATCCATTGCCGGCGCATTAAACATACATGACGCAAACTTGCGAGCAGCCTATGAATCAGGACAACACTGACACCGCCAATCCGCAGAAACAAAAATCATCGACGCGATTCTTTATCCTGATGGTGCTTGCCTTGGTCGTCGCCTTGATGATCAACGAGCGGTTTTCGAGCGTCAAAAGCGTGATCGACTGGAGCCATGATCTTCAAGGGGCGCTCACGGCATCCGCGAAGGACGGCAAACCCGTGCTGCTCAATTTCAGTTCGCAGGGTTGTCGCTACTGCGTGCAGATGGAAACGGAAGTGATTGTTCAGGACGACATCAAATCCGCCATCGGAAAGTACGTCCCGGTCAAACTCGATGCGTTTGAAAACCTGGAGGCGGCAGCCCGTTATGAGGTGAACGCTTTGCCGGCCTACATCATCGCCGATGCCGACGGGAACAAACTCGCGATGGTCGATGGCTTTCAATCTTTCGAGCGGTTCAAGAAATTCCTGGAACACGGACTTGCGATTACGTCTGCGAAGGAACAATGATCGGCCCGCCGTTTAACCGCGAGCGCAGAAATTTCCCCGTGTAGCTCATTCCACAAGCTGCGATCTCTTCCGGTGTTCCCTGGGCCACCAGACGACCGCCTTCGTCCCCGCCTTCGGGTCCCAGGTCGATCACCCAGTCGGCCATCTTGATCACTTCGAGATTGTGCTCCACCACAACAAGCGAGTGGCTGGCATCCACCAGGCGCTTAAACACCTGCAACAAACCGTCGATGTCTGCAAGGTGCAAGCCTGTGGTCGGCTCATCCAACACATACATCGTGTGGCCGGCTGGCGATTTTCCCAACTCCGCAGCCAACCGGGTGCGCTGCGCCTCACCGCCCGACAACGTACTCGATGCCTGCCCCAATTCGAGGTAACCAAGCCCAACGTCGAGCAACGCCTGCACCAGTTGATTGATCTTCGGAATGTTTCGGAAGAATTCCGCGGCTTCCGCGACGGGCATCGACAGCACATCTGCGATGTTCTTGCCACGGTAACGGACTTCGAGCGTTTCCCGGTTGTAGCGGGTTCCGGCGCACGTTCCGCATTCAACGTACACATCGGGAAGAAAGTGCATTTCGATTCGACGGGTGCCGTGTCCCTTGCAATCCTCACAGCGACCGCCCGATATGTTGAAACTGAACCGAGCCTGAGCATAACCACGGATCTTTGCCTCGCGCGTCTGCGCGAAGTGTCGCCGAACCTGATCGAACACACCCACATACGTTGCGGGGTTGCTTCGGGTCGACCGCCCCAGTGGTGATTGATCGATCTCGATCACGCGATCGACGAGGGAAACATTTGAAACGCCATCGCACGCGCCCGGTTTCGGCCCACTCCGGTTGATCGATCTTAGAAGCGTCTTGAGCAAAATGTCGCCGACAAGCGTGCTCTTGCCACTGCCCGAAACACCCGTCACGCACACGAAGCATCCCAACGGAATCGCCACGTCGATGTGTTGCAGGTTGTTTGCGCGGGCTCCGGTGATTTGAATTTGTCGGTTGGGATCGCTGGAGCGCCGCCGCGTCTCGGGCAATTCAATCACCCGTCGTCCCGAAAAATACTGCGCAGACAGGGATTCCGTCGATTTTAGAACATCTTCAAGTGTACCTTCGGCAATGATTCTTCCGCCGTCTTCGCCCGCACCCGGTCCGATATCGATGACATGGTTGGCAGCCGCGATCAACTCTTCGTCGTGCTCGACCACCACCACGGTATTGCCCTGCTCCGCCAGCGCTTCGAGGGTGCCAACCAAACGTCGGCTATCGCGCTGATGCAAACCGACGGTGGGCTCGTCCAGCACATAGCAGACACCCGAAAGACCGCTGCCAATCTGCGTAGCCAGCCGAAGACGCTGCGCTTCACCGCCCGAAAGCGTGCTGCTTCCGCGATCAAGGGTGAGGTAATCCACGCCCACATTGCACATGAACCGCAGACGCGTGCGAATCTCCCGGAGAACCGGATCAACGACGGGCTTCAATTCGTCGGTAAACTCCAGCGCATCGAACAGCGCGTTGGCTTCGCCGATGCTGCGGTTGCAAATCTCGGCGATGTTGTGACCATCAATGCGGACTGCCCTCGCCTCCTGACGAACGCGCTGCCCGTGACATTCATCACAGGGGGCTTCGATCATGAAACTGTGCAGACGCTCCTTCACCGAATCCGACTCGGTCGCTTCCCAGCGGGATCGCAAGTGTTGCACGATACCTTCGAATCGCACGGGCTTTCCGGACGGATCACGTCCTCTTCCACCGTGCAGCAAGATACGCTTTGACGCTGTGGGAATAGACTCAAACGGCGTGTGCGGAGAAACCTGAAAATCTTCGCAAAAGGAATTGATGATCTTCGGCGTGAATGCGGAGCGCTGACCGGAAGGACGAAGCGGTTCAAATGCGCCATCGGCAAGTGACCGCGACGGATCGGGAACGATGAGCCCTTCATCAAAATCGAGGAAGGTGCCAAGGCCGTGGCATTTTTCGCACGCTCCATGCGGCGAATTGAAGCTGAACAGGCGCGGTGTCAAATCTTCGAGAAGAACTTTCGGATGATCCGGACATGAAAAGCTGGTGCTGTACGCCCGGTCGTCGAATTGTTTCGACGAAGTCTCCACCGAAACGATCACGCGCCCGTGACCGATCGTGAGCGCCAGCTCGATGCTGTCTGCAACCCGGCTCGCGGCATCGGGCTTTGCGGTCATGCGATCGACGATGACCTCGATGGCATGTGCTTTGTGGACGTCCAGATCTGCGACATCTTCCAGGTGAACGATCTCTCCGTCGATGCGGGCCCGCACGAAACCCTGCATCGCAAGATGCTGCAACACGTCCTTATTCGATTCGTGTTCGCTACGCACCAAAGGCGCGAGCACAAGGAACCGCGTACCCTGCTCCAGCGCCAAAATCGCATCCACAATCTGCGAGGTCCGTTGCCGCGTGATGGTTCGCCCACAGATCCAGCAAGTGGGCGAGCCCGCGCGGGCAAACAAGAGACGAAGAAAATCGTAAATCTCGGTCGTCGTCGCAACGGTGCTGCGCGGGCTGTTCGACGACACGCGCTGTTCGATTGCGATCGTCGGAATCAAACCGTCGATGCGCTCGACGTCTGGCTTGGGCATTTGCGAGAGAAGCTGCCGAGCGCGGAGCGACAGAGACTCGACGTAACGACGCTGCCCTTCTGCGTAGATGGTGTCGAACGCCAGGCTGCTCTTTCCCGATCCCGACAGACCGGTGATCACCGTGATCTGCTCTCGCGGGATGTCCACATCGATCGCCTTGAGGTTGTGCTGCCGGGCTTTGCGGACCTGTATGAACTTGTGTGCCATCAACCGTGCCTGCCGAATCAAGCAAATCGACCTTAATACCCGATGAGGGTCAAAGTGAACGCCCCACGATCACCTTAGGTGCCGTGATCACTCAGAGTGGACGAATCGTCGCCGCGCTGCGACCCTGTTGCTGTCGCCATTGTTGTCTCATGGCGTCGCCGAATTGTAAACAATGCGTAACGAGGCGTCGGGGTGTTATAACACAATGGACGGTGCAATTTGACCGACCTATACTAGAGATGTTCGGTACAAGTCTGCCTGGAGGGTCACGCCTGCGAAGCGCCGGCTGTTGCGACGCGGCAAGAAGTCATTCCCAAGGAGATGTTTATGAGCGGAAAGCGATTCCGAGTCGTACGGTTGTGGTCTGTTGCGGTGGTCGGCTTCATGTTAGCCGGAACTGTCGCGACCGCTTGGTCTCGTGAACCTGCCCCCGCCCGCGCCCCTGCCGCCACGACTCGGGCCTCCGCGCTGAGCCACAACAAAACGTGGTCCACCAGCCTCGAGCATATCCGCCAAGGTCAGTATCGAGAAGCCGAAACTCTTCTCAATCGCCTAGCAACCCGCAGCGGCATGCCAAAGAAAGCTCAGGTGTGGGTTTCCGACTGGATCGAATCCGAAAAGAATCGCCAGGAACTGACCCGCGAAGATTTTGAAAACTATGTGCTTCGCGCGACCAAAGAACTCGCCAAGCCCGAATCCGACCGCGATTACAACCTCACCCTCAAGTGGACGTACTGGGCGATGCTCAATACGACCGACCGCGACACGTTCCGCAGTCTGGAGTGGGTCCAAAACCTAAAGGGCCTTGCTGTCGCACACGCGGACAAACTTCGGCAGGATCACGAATGGCGGGACGGCCACGCGGTGTACTATTCGTTGAGCATTGTTTTTGAAGACGACGATGCCATCGAGAAAGGGCGCCGAGAATGCCTCGAACATGCCCGCCTCGAAGAGATTTACAAAGAGCGGGAAGATCGCGATTGGCGGGAATCACTCGAAGGCATTAACAAGGGCATGATCGAAGAAGCGCTTTGGCGCATCGATCGAAAATACGTCGAAGAAGCCGACTTCAAGAGCCTGACAGTTGCGGGTTTTGAGGAGCTTTTGCTGCTCGTCGATTCACCAACCCTGCGCGAGCAGTTCGATACGCTAAAGGGCGAACGTGGCAAAGACTTTGCCCGCCGCGTCTCCAACCGCCTCGACCAGATCAAGTCGAGAGATTCTCTCACATACCGCGAAGCGTTGCAGCATTTTCGCCGGGCACTCAAAATCAATCGCCAAACCGCGCAACTTCCGGAAGCGATGATCATCCGCGAGTACATGTCGGTTGCGCTGGAAGAACTCGACGAATTTTCCTCCATGATTTGGCCGTACGATTTTCGCGAGTTTCAAAAACACACGCGCGGTGATTTCGTAGGCGTCGGCATCCAGATTCGCAACAAGTACAATCCCGATCTGAAAGACCACGAGATCCTCGTCGTGTCGCCATTGGAAGATGCGCCAGCATACCGTGCAGGCATTCAGGCCAACGATATCATCACCAAGGTCAACGGCGATTCACTGCTTGGCGTGCTCGTGACCAAAGCCGTCGGGATCATCACCGGACCATTGGGCACCACGGTAACGCTGACGATTCGGCGCGAAGATTCCGACGGCGTATCGCGCGAGTTCGACATCGACCTGAAGCGCGAAGTCGTCAAGATCCAATCGGTCAAAAGCCACAACCGCCGCTCCGACAACGAACAGCGCTGGAACTTTTTGATCGATGACGAGCTGGGCGTCGCCTATGTTCGCGTTGGCGCTTTCCAGGAAAATACTGCTGACCAGCTAAGACTCGCGCTGTCCGAAGCCACTGCCAACGGAATGCAGGGCCTCATTCTCGACCTGCGATTCAACCCTGGCGGTTTGCTCAAATCAGCCGTCGATGTGTCCGAACTCTTCCTGGCTCGCGGTGATCGGGTCGTCAGCACAAAGGGCATGAGAAGCCCGGAGTGGACCGTCGATTCGGACCGAAATGGAGATTTCAAAGACCTTCCCCTGATTGTTTTGATCAACGAATCGTCCGCGAGTGCGTCGGAGATCGTTTCCGGTGCAATCAAAGATCATGAGCGCGGGCTGATTCTGGGCGAGCGATCTTTCGGAAAGTTCAGCGTGCAAAACCTGATCCAACTTGCACACAGCGATGCCCATCTCAAACTAACCACCGCGCGATACTACCTGCCCAGCGGTAAATCGCTCCATCGTGAAAAAGGTGCGAAGACCTGGGGCGTCGAGCCGAACATTTCTGTTCCGCTCGCCCCCAAGGAAATCAGCAAGGTTCTCTTCATGCGTCGCGATGCCGATGTGCTCGGTGCCGTCAAAACGTCGTCCGAGGAAGAACTGAAAGAACAACTCAAGCCGTCGAAGGACAAGGACAAAGAATCGTCCAAGACCGAAAAAGACGATGACAAAAGCAAGGACGACGAAGAAGAAAAGGACGTGAACAATCGTCCCCGACGCGATCCGCAACTCGAAACCGCGCTGCTCGTCATGCGTCTTCATCTGCTCAACAACCAAGTCATGCAGATGGCCGACATGTCACCAGCCCCCGTGAAAACGGAAGTCAACGAATAGGACACCGAGCAGTGGTGTGGTGCAAGAGGATGAGGGCATCAACTTCGTTGGCGCTCTCCTCGTCGCAACTGTTGCCTTCGAGGTTTCCGGTAGGGTCCGCTGTGCGGACCGTCGCAGAGACAATGCTCGACACCGGGAACTGGTCCGCACAGCGGACCCTACGCCTGACAGTATTCTGACAGGTCGCCTGTTTCTTCCACGCTGGTGTGCAGGTGGTTCTTCTCGTGCATCAGCAGGAATCGCTTGCGCCATAGTCCACCGCCATACCCGCGCAACTGCCCATCGCTTTGAACGACGCGATGACAGGGAATCACGATACCGATTCGATTCGCCCCATTCGCACGACCGACCGCGCGCTGCGCACCAGGTTTATCCAAGCTCTTTGCAAGCTCTCCATACGAAGTTGTTTGACCGTACGGAATCGCTCGCAGCGCATCCCACACCTTCCGCTGAAACGGTGTGCCCGGACTGTCCAACGGTGTGGCAAAATCCTTCAGCGTGCCCTCAAAGTAATCCGACAACTCCTGCTCAATCGAATCGATGAACCCGTTTCTCCAAGCTACGATCGGGCAGGCAAACTTTTTCTTGAGAAAATCAATCTCCGTCCCCAACGCCCGCCGATCGCTGAACTCCACCAGGCACACCCCCCGCCGCGTCGCCGCAATCACGAGCGGACCGGCTGCACTGGGAATCGTATCGAGCACGATGTGATCCGCATCCTCAAACCGACCGGGAGTGAGGCCATACGTCCGAAAGAACGCATCGCGAAAACCGCTGTCCGATTCGTAACCCGCGTCCATCCCAACTTGCAGAAGAGGCGTACCGCTCTGGATATCCTTAGCGGCTGTAGCCAGGCGACGGTTGCGATGAAACGTGTGAAACGTCACGCCATAGTGCTGCTTGAAGAACCGACGAACCCGGACGGGATCGAAACCATTCGACTTGAGATCGGCATCGGGAATGCGATCGGTGGCGGATTGGTCCGCGTGAAGCAACAGGCGTTTCACCCATTCGGGCGGGCTCCCATCCACTTCCATCGGACGACACCGCTTGCACGGGCGGAACCCATCAGCCAACGCGGTGTTCACCGAAAAAGCGTACGCCACATTTTCGCGATTGGGCATCCGCGCCGAACACGAAGGCCTGCAAAAAATCCCCGTCGTCTTGACGCACACCCAAAACACGCCGTCGTACGAGGCATCGCGGGCCTCATGGGCGCGTGCCATTTCCGTCTCGTTTGGTCGCTTGGTATTCATAAGATTGATGTACACCCTAACGATGCACGCGACCACCGCAGTTTGAACATCGTTATCGCAAGCTCGATGTGCCCCGTGTCAGTTGCCTCAAGGCGTGGATTCTGCCTGATCATCCGATGGCCGACGACAGCACGCACACGCGCATCGGCAGGTTTCGGGCACAAGCCACGGAGCCACCGTGTTGCGATTCCAACCGTAGGTCAAAATCCCCGCGTGCATTCCACCGTGGCCGATGAGGATCATATCCGGTGTCCACTTGTGCTGCTCGAAGTGTTCGGCCAACGCGGGGTCATCGAGAACGAGTGGCAGGACGAACCCATCCTTGCCAGCGGCTGACTCGTATTGACGATCCATGGTTCCGAATACGCTCGTCCCGATGCCAAGCATCAACCAATCGTTGGTGGCGTGCAGGTTGACGAGTTTTCCGTCCGTGTGGCGCAGGGTTTTGCTGAGGTTGTAGTTTTGGCTGATCGCCGCCTGACAGAGCACGACGTTGCGCAGGCGCACGTCGGCAGGCAATGCTTCGGCGACCATGATCGCCATCGCCCCACCGCCCGAGTAGCCGACAAGGTCGATCGGTGCTTGCGGGTGCTTGATTCGATACTCCGCAATCTGGCCCGCAACCCCCTCTGCCGCAACGAGGTTGCTTTCGTACGACATCAGATTGGCCAGCAAACCGAACGGGCGTCCGTATTCGTGCGTCTGGACTTTCGACATCACCCCCGCATCACGAAACGCCCGACGCGCCTCGGTCAAAGCAAGCGGACCACCCTCGACACCTGGAAACATCCAGATCAATCCCGCACGCTGCTCGGCTTGCAGATCGCGTTTGGACGAACTGCATCCAACCAAAGATCCCGCAAGCAACGTCGCCATCGCGAACAGTGTCACAATATGGCATTTGTTGAATTGCCATTCAGCCATCATATTCTCAAAGCGTGCGTCAAAAACTGCAAAGCACCGCAGTTGCAAGTCCAGTCGAAGCCTACTCGTAGCGGAGGGCTTCGACCGGATCGAGACTCGAAGCCCGATATGCGGGATAGAGTCCCGCAACGATACCGGTAGAAAGCGCCATTCCCAACGCCCAGATGATGCTCGTGCCCGTTGTATAAGTTTTGAGTACCTGCGTCATGTTTTCGAGGATGCCGGTGAGTCCGTGTCCGAGCAGTACGCCCAATGCACCGCCGAAGACGCTGATCGCGCCGGCTTCCAACAGGAACTGGATGAGAATGTCGGACCGTTTTGCACCGACGGCCATCCTGACGCCAATTTCGCGGGTGCGTTCCGTGACCGAAACAAGCATGATGTTGGTGATTCCAATACCACCGACAACCAGCGAGATTCCGGCAATGCTAAAGAGCACAAGCTGCATGATTTGCACGAAACCGCCAACCTGCTCGGTGACCTGTTTCTTTGTGAAAACCTGAAAATCGTCGGGGTCGCCGGCGCGGACGCTATGCTCAACGCGCATCGTTCGTTTGACTTCCTGCACGACACTGTCGAGTTCGTCACTGCGCTCGGCTTGCACCGTGATGAATTGAACATACTTGGTTCCGAAAAGGCGTGACAGACCGGTCGAAAGTGGAACCATCACTTGGGTGTCCACTTCGCGCATCCCAAGGAAGCCCTTTTTTTCCATCACTCCTGCCACGGTGAACCCAAGCCCCCCGATTCGCACACGGGTCCCAACCGCAACCGTCTCCCCAAACAACTTGCGTGCGACCTTATGCCCCAGCACGCAGACCTTTCGACCACTGGTCACATCCTGCTTTGTGAGCGATCGCCCGCGAACAACTTCGTAGTTGTTGATCTTCGTGTACTTCTCGTTCGTCGCCAGCAGTTGGATGCTGAGGTTTTTTTCAAAGTATTTGATTTGTGCGGTGATGAGCGATTCGGGCGACGTGTTCTTAACCGAATCCAGTTCGAGCAAAGCCTCAGCATCGGGGCGGGTGAGAGACATGCGCAACGCGCCGCGGCTTCCCCGCCCACCGGTGCTGCCGTTCATGACGATGACTTGATCGGCACCAAGGGTCTTGAATCGTTCGATCGTCTCGCGCGTGGATCCCTCGAGGATCGACATCGCCGACACCACCGCCGCAACACCAAAGATAACGCCCAAACACGCCAGCACCGAGCGCATGAGGTTTGCCTGCAAACTGCGGGCGGCCATGATGCAAATGCGAAATAGGAACATGGGGTTTGTTTCCAGCGCTTCGGGCGAACCAGTCGAGCCGCTCGGAGCCCTTTCAAATTATGTGGGGCTCGCAACCGGTTGCGGAGCAATGTATGCCTCTGCTTGAAGCGCGGACCTTCTTTGTTCGTCGAGAATCTCATCGGTGACGATTTTTCCGTCACGCATCCGAATCATTCGTTTTGCTTGGGCGGCGACGTCCATTTCATGCGTCACGATGATCACCGTCGTACCGGCTGCGTGCAGCTTGTGAAAAATCGCCATGATCTGCTCGCCCGTATGCGAGTCGAGGTTTCCGGTTGGTTCGTCGGCGAGGATTAGTTTGGGGTCGTTCACAATGGCACGCGCGATCGCAACGCGCTGCCTTTCGCCACCGGATAGCTCGCTCGGTTTGTGCGACGCGCGATTCGCCAAGCCGACTCTTTCCAAGGCGGCCATCGATGCTTTTTTTGTGCTGGATTTGCGGCCATAGATCAGAGGGACCGCCACGTTATCGACAGCCGACGTTCGGTTGATCAGGTTGAACGTTTGAAACACAAAACCAATCTGGCGATTTCGCACGACAGCCAACTGGCGATCGTTCATCTTGCTGACGGCAGCACCATCGAGAAGGTATTCGCCCGACGTCGGACGGTCGAGGCACCCGATGATGTGCATCATGGTGCTTTTTCCGCTGCCCGATGCACCTGTGAGCGACACGAACTCGCCCGCACCGATCGTGAGATCAACACCGTCGAGCGCTCGCACCACGGAGCTGCCCATCTTGTAGAGTTTTTGAAGTCGCCGAAGGTGAATCATGCGTGCCTGGACCTGCCGCCGAATATCAAGCCATCATCTTCTGGAATCCACAAGTAGGGTGTGGGCAAGCCGCTCCGTCTTGCAGTTGATTCGGTGCGTCCGGGACGCACCCTACGACTACTCATCCTCATCATCATCTTCACCGAAGCGCCTTGGCAGCTTGGTATAGACCTCCACATTCTCGTCGACGCCTTCGCCTTCCAGCAACTCGGCATACAAACCGTTATCGAGGCCAAACCGACATTTCACAAAACGCGGTTTGTGCTCCTGGCTTTGCGGATCAAGCTCACGCACATAGACGCCGAGTTCGCTGTTGGGTCCACGGTGAATCGCATCGTGTGGCACCAATATCGCGTCGCTCACAGCGTCCGCAGTGAATTCTACGTCGGCTTGCATTCCGGGGACCAGTGCGAGCATCTTTCGATTCTTACTGGTCACGCGAATATGAACGATGTACGTCACGATGTTTTGCGCTTTGCGCGGTTCCGGATCGATCCGCTCGATGATTCCGGTGAATTCTTCCTCGCGAAACGAATCGACGAACACCTTGACTGGTATGCCCTCAACACCGAGTTCGTGCATGATCCCGGTCGTGCTGACCAAAGGCACCACACCGTCAGCCGCCAATTCGTCTGCAAGCTCCTGCCCCCCAGGTCGGGCAGCCGGCGGAGCCAACCACATCACCGCACCGATATCCGCATCCGAGACTTCCGTCCGCACATAAATATCCGAAATGTCGGAGACGACAACCAACTCGGTTCCACCGGTGAACGTCGTCTTTCCGCCTTGAACCACCGCTCCGATTTCCACGCTGATTTTCGACACCATGCCAGCGATCGGCGAACGGATTTCGGTTTCGCGCAGGCGTTTCTCCCCGTCGCGCAGGTTGGTCTCTGCGATTTCAAATGCCTTCGTCGCCAGTTCAACGTCGTGCTTTGACAATTCGATTGCGATGTCGGCTTGTGCGCGATCAGCCATCGCCCCGTCGAGCTGCGCTTTGAGTTGATCGTAGCTCGATTGAACCCGCGTCATCACATCGAGATTTTCGATTTGCTGCTCGTAGAGTCGCTTGGTTTTGTTGAGGCGAAACTCGGCATCGCGCAACTGCGCCCGGATGCCCTCAATGCGCGCTTCGATCTGTGCGATGCCACTGGTCTCACGTTCCTGCAATCGCAGCCTCTGTTGCGCCAAGGTTGAACGCGCCCGAGCGACTTCGTTTTCCCCACGGGTCACATTGCGCCGCTCCTCTTCTTGATCGAGACGGATCAGCAGTTGCCCAGCTTTGACCAACTGACCGGGATCAACCGGAATCTTAATGACCTCACCGCTCGCCTCGGGTTTGATCACACTTCGCGACTTCGGATGGATTTCGCCCGTACCGGTAATCGGAATGCTCAAGTCACCCCGACCCACGACCGCCGTTTTTTCCTGAAGGAAAGCGAGGTCCAGTTTTGTATTGCTCAACTGGCGCCAGCCCAAAACGGCGACGACAACAAAGAGTATGGTAAGAATGGCTTTCTTCAATTCGATCAACTCCTGCTCACGCAGTTCATATTCCGACGATGGGTGACCGATCGCGTGCGAATTTTTGACAATATCCGCGACGCTCGTTGAATCACACCAAGCCGACAGGCCAAAACCGATAGGCCCAAACCCAATAGGATCATACAAGCCGCAGGTTATACCGCTCAGATCGACCTGCAACAACGATCCGCACCGCTGGTTCTCGTCGCGGGCTGTCGATACTTGTCCCATCGATGAGCCGCAAGCGTGCCTGCGATTGCACCTGGGCTCCACATCGTTGGACACGTTTCGCAGCGCGGGTTAAGATCGACTCGAACCTGTTTTGAACCTGTCTTCTTGGCCATTTCGTAGGGGAAACACCGTGATCAACGACGTCATCAGTCATATCGATTCAAATCGCGACGGGTACCTCAGTGGCCTCGAAGCGTGGCTGCGGATCGCGGGAATCTCAACCGACCCCGAGGCCAAACCAGCCATCCGCGATGCCGCTCTCTGGGCGCATCGGTTCTTCGAGAATTGCGGTATCGAATCTGAAATCGTCGAAACCCAAGGGCACCCGGCTGTCATCGCAGACACCGGTCCGGTAGATTCAGATTCGCCAACGGTTCTGATCTACGGCCACTACGACGTACAACCAGCCGGCGACCTGAGCCTTTGGAAGTCGGGTCCGTTCGAGCCCGACATCCGCGACGGACGCATCTACGCCCGAGGGTCTGCCGACGACAAAGGACAGGTGCTCACCCACATGCTCGCGATGGAGGCGTGGAAGAAAGTCGCCGGGAAGTTGCCCATGCGCGTGAAATTTCTCGTCGAGGGTGAAGAAGAAATCGGCTCGCCAAACTTGGGCAAAATTCTTGAAGATCACAAGGACCGGTTGGCGTGTGATTACGTCTGCCTTTCCGACACACCAAAATTCAGCGAAGACAAGCCGGCGATCACATACGGCACAAAGGGAATGATCTACAAGGAAGTCACCTACACCGCCCAGACGCAAGACCTGCACAGCGGTGCGTTCGGCGGAACGTTCCCCAACCCAGGCAACGCACTCGCCGATACGATTTCACGCATGAAAGATGCAGACCACCGTGTAACGCTTGACGGCTTCTATGACGATGTGGTTGAAAGTATGCCCGAAGAATTGGCCTCGTTGGAAACATTACCCTTCGACGAAAACGCCTACCGCGAATCCGTCGGCGCAAAAGCGCTCACGGGTGAAGCAGGACGCACCACGTTGCAAAGGCGATGGTTGCGACCCACGCTCGATGTGAACGGGCTGCTGTGCGGTTTCACGGGTGAAGGCGCGATGACGATCATCCCAGCCAAGGCGATGGCGAAAGTTTCGATGCGTTTGGTGCCCGATCAGTCGGCGGAAAAAATCAGTGCGTCGTTCGATGCGTTCATCGCGAAGCACACGCCCGCAGGAATCGACCATCAGATCAAAACCTTCACACTGTGCGAGGCGTATATGTGCCCGCTCGACAACCCAGGATTACAACACGCAGCCGCAGCCGTCGAAGCAGGCTTCGGCGAAGCACCCGCGTTCACGCGCGAAGGCGGTTCGCTGCCCATTCTCCCGCTATTCAAACGGGTGCTTGGCGCAGAGTCGCTGATGATCGGGTTCAGCCTGCCGACGTGCAACCTGCACGGGCCAAACGAGTTCATGGTGCTGGACGATTTCTACAAAGGCATCCGAACCTCAGCCCACCTCATCAACCAAATGGCAAGCTAACCCCCGATCGCATGAGGCGTAGGGTGCGTCCCGGACGCACCGAATAAACGAATACGGGTGCCATACAACCCGCGAGAATCCACACACAGCCGATTCAAGGCGAATATCAAACCCATCTACCCCGCGTGTGTCGGGTTTCGGCTTGCCCATCGCAGACATACCGTTAGCATAGCCCCACCGAATCCGGCAAAATGGGCTGGGACCGGACCTCTACTGGGAGCTTCATGTGTTCAACACCGTCATCGACAAGTTCAACGATGTCTTGCGCCTCGAACGATTCAAAGACACCGTCTCGAAGAATCTCTACCGATACCTCAACAAAAAAATCGACAACTCGGCTGAGGTGAGTTTTCTCAATTACGGGTTCTCTCCGATCGACGGCGAGAACGTACAGCTTGAAGAAACTGACGAACGCAACCGTGTTTACATCCAGCTCTACCACCATGTGGTAAGCCGCGTCGATCTGGCTGGGCGCGATGTGCTCGAAATCAGCAGCGGTCGCGGTGGTGGCGCAAAATACATCAAGCGCTATCTCAAAGCCCGCCGCATGTGCGGCATCGATCGCCAACCGCGTGCGGTCAAGTATTGCAACAAGCAGCACGGCGAACCCGGTCTGTCTTACATTTGCGGTGATGCCCAACGTCTTCCCATCGACAGCGAATCATGCGATGCGGTTGTGAACGTTGAAGCCTCGCACGACTACATGGACGTACCAAAATTCCTAAGCGAAGTCCGCAGAGTGTTGCGGCCCGGTGGTCACTTTCTGTACACCGATTTTCGAAACGAGGAAGAAGTTCCGGCGTGGAAGAAGTTCATCGCCGAGTCGGGCTTGACCGTCCTGGAAGACGAGAACATCACAGCCAACGTCGCCAAGGGCCTTGCAGACAACACCGAGCACAACAACGAGTTGGTCAAGAAGCTCGCCCCCCGCCTGCTCCGCCCACTCTTTCGCCAATTCGCAGGCGTCGAGGGTTCGTGCATTCAAGAGCGCTTCGCCACAGGCCGATCGCGCTACCAACGCTTCCTGATTCAAAAGCAATCGTAGGCTGGACCGTGCGGGTGCCCCATCCTTTCAGGGTGGGGGACTGACGAAATACGATAACCGTAAGAACTCAACGTCAGCCCAGGACAGCAACGACACTTCTGAAAGCGCAATCAGTTTTCCCGTATCAGAGGAATTTCGTTGATTGCGACGGGCGGCTGGCCGTCAGGCTTTTGAAGCTTTGAAACGAGTTTTTCCAGGTGGGCAACCCGCGCGGCAAGTGCGTCCTTCTTGCTCGGGGCTTTCCAGATGGGAAAACCGATTTCAAACCACATGCCGTCGTCGGAATCACCGGACGGACTGTTTGAAATATCGCGGCGACGGTAGATCAGAGATGTATCGACGCCCTTGTCCCACTTGAATTGGATGGCTTCCTGAACCAGGTAGCGTTCCAAATCGGACTTGTCGCTGTTCTCGTGGCGGTACTCGACGCCAAACTTTGTCTTTGTCCGAATTTCCCGCAGCGCACAGCCCGCCGACATCACCACGACCAAACCGATAACTCCGATGAAACAAAACACTTTTCGCATATCGACATCTCGCGCCCGTGCCTCGTTATCGTCTTCCAATCGGCGCGAATCCTAACCGATCCAAACAAGGAGGCAACAGGGATAAAAAGCACCAGATACCACCACAAGATGTCGACAGAATTGGGCCCACAGGGATTCGAACCCCGGACCAATCGATTATGAGCCGACTGCTCTAACCGCTGAGCTATGGGCCCGGCTAGCCCACGCATTTGACCGCAAAAGTCCAAACCATTCAACCACCCGCATTCGATCGCTTCGTCGCACTCCCCAAGCCGACCGCAACTTCTCAAATCCGACGACATCCGCAGCGAAATCCGCTATCGTCGCCGATGATGGCAGAATCCACGCCAAGTAAATCCAGCCTCTTCCACCGCCTCGCCCCCGGCATCCTCATCGCAGCCACCGGTGTGGGTGCTGGCGATTTGATCACCGCCAGCCTCGCAGGATCTGCTGTCGGGGTTGGTATCGCATGGGCTGCCGTCGCCGGAGGCGTATTCAAATGGACGATGAATGAAGGCCTCGCCCGGTGGCAGTTGGCCACAGGCACGACATTGCTGGAAGGTTGGAACGATCGACTCGGTGCCACGGTCCGTTGGGTATTTTTCTGTTACCTGATGGTGTGGTCACTCTTCACCGGTGCAGCCTTGATCAGTGCTTGCGGGATCGCGGGGGCGGGCATCTACGATTTTGGACTGGAGCCCAGCCAAGCCAAGCTGATCTGGGGCGTGTTTCACTCGCTCGTCGGCCTCGCCTTGGTATGGATCGGCGGATTCGCCCTGTTTGAAAAACTCATGTCCGTTTGCATCGCGGTGATGTTCTGCGCGGTGATGGTGACGGCCATCTCAATCAAACCCGATTGGTCGGCGATTGGGAGCGCGCTTCTGAACCCCACGTTCGGCAACGCAAACGAAACGAAAGAAAGCATAAAGCATGTGCTGGGCGTCCTCGGCGGAGTGGGCGGGTCGGTGACGCTCTTGTCGTATGGATACTGGATTCGCGAAACCAACCGCAAGGGGATCGAAGGCGTCCGCGCTTGCCGACTGGACCTCGCCGTCGGATACGGAATGACATCGCTCTTTGGCGTTGCGATGCTGGTCATCGGTTCACGATTGGAGGTAACAAAGAGTGGTGAGGACATCGTCATACAGTTGGCCGCCCAACTCGAAGGAGTCATGGGCGCTGCCGGCACTTGGTTGTTCTTGATTGGGTTCTGGGGAGCGGTTTTTTCAAGCCTTCTCGGCGTGTGGCAGAGCATCCCCTATCTCTTCGCCGACTTCATGCTGATTCGATCGGGTGCCAGCGCCGACGAACGCAGGAAAATCGACTACACAAAAACGAAACCGTATCGAATATTCCTGGTCGCGTTGGCGATCGTACCTATGGTAATGATCAACCATAGCCTCCGTGACGTACAAATATATTACGCAGTGTTGGCTGCTCTATTCATGCCGTTCCTGGCGGCCACGCTCCTGATCATGAACAACCGAACAGCCTGGGTCGGCCGCAAGTACCGCAACGGGTTACTAACAAACGCGATACTAATCATAACCCTACTGTTCTTCGGATATGTAGGCTATCTAAAGTTCATCGAATTCCTCGCCTGACCCACGGTAAGGTGGGCCGTGCCCACCATTTGGCGCAATTGAAAGTCCTCGCGCGTGATTGTCAGCGTTCCGTCTTTGTACTCAGCTTTTGTTTCCATGTTTCGACCGCTCCTTCTTTTTCAAGTAGGCGTCCACGGCATCGAACCGTCGCTTCCAATACACCACATATCGCGAAAGCCAATCGCGAGCCTCCTCTGCCGGTGCAGAAACCACACGGACAATCTGCTCGCGCCCGCGTCGCTGCCGCACAATCAAACCAGCCCGCTCCAACACCTTCAAATGCTTGGAGACACCCGGCTGAGAAATGTCGTAAGCCGCTGCAAGGGTAGACACATTCGCCTCCCCCTCAGACAACCGCTCCAACATCCCCCGCCGAGTGGCATCAGAAAGAGCGGCAAGAACCACCCCAAGCTCGTCGCGATTCATAACCATATGGTTATATATAAAGAACCAAGGAAACCTTGTCAGAAAGCACAACTCGAAATTTCCTGATCGCGGATGATTCGAGCCACAATGAAAACGCGCAGGCCCACGCCGTCAAGAGTTCTTGAATCAACGCGTCCGGACAGAGACTGACGAGCTTCGTTTCACCACGCGATTCCCAGCTTGCAACTGAAGCGATCATTGACGGAGCATTCACAGACTAACTACAATCTGTCCATGGAGAGCAAGAAACCGGAAAATGCTCGCTGGAAAGCGCGATTCCAAAAGTATGCCGAGGTATTCACGCTCGAGATGGCGCATGTTGCCTTCATTTTTTGGGTTGTGGTGCTCTTCGTCTATAGCATCTTGTCGATTGTGAGGGCGGTGTTCTTTCAGAAGTGAGCGCATGTCAACAAGTTAACCGGTACGCACAGGGGTGCAGTCTACGAAACCTACCACGTCGCGATCATCTTTATGGTCCATGTAGCAAGCAGCACAATCAATAGAACGGTCGTAGTCTTGCCTGCCAAACCCCAAAAACCGCCCCCACGACGAACCGAAATCGTCAACGTAGCAGAAGTAGCACCGTCAGGAATATGCAAGGGCATATTCAGGGGAAGGAAGTCATCCCTCCATGCCCCGAGGTACTGGGTGTCGAAGTTGTCCATGCCTAGGAATCCCTCTTCGGCTGAGATGTACGCTACATCGCAAAGCAGAGACGGGGGACGATGTCCACGTTGATGATGAATTTTCGCTTGCAGATGAAGAGTCTTGCTGGTTGACTCACCCTCGCACGGGTCAGGTATGCTTCGCACGATGTGTTCGGATACGGTGAGCCCCTGAGACAGTTTTCCAATCTCAATTTCCATGTGACCAACCACCCCCCCCCCAGTTGTCCATTTGTTGTTTGAGGCGCTATCCAGACCCGCGCCAAGTATCGCCATCCTTGAAGCAACAACACGACTGGGCAAGGCGGGAATCGAACCCGCACGGGGTTTACCCCCGGGGGATTTTAAATCCCCTGCGTCTGCCATTCCGCCACTCGCCCGAATGTCTGAAACTTGTGCGGTTTGCGCTGCCCGTTGCCCGTTGCCCGTTGCCCGCGGCATTGGGTGCGCGGGTGCCCCGCCCTTTTAGGGTGGGGGACAGAAACGGGTTACATCGCGGTGCTGGGGTCCGATTGGTTTCAATCCACTCGTGTCAGTCCCCCACCCTTCCGCTTCGCTCAAGGATGGGGCACACACTGCACCGGGTTCGATGTTTACGAATGGTGCGGCAAGCCGCACCCTACCGAACTCTTTGCCGTTTCGTTGTTCTTATTCGGTGCGTCCGGGACGCACCCTACCTGATCCCGCAATCCAGTTCAGTCTCTTACCTCGATTTCCAACTCTACGAAGTCGAAGCTGGGTACGTTTTCTGCGATCAATCCGAACTCGTCGGACTGCACCTCTTCGCGAATGATATCGTTCTCCACCGTCAGTCGAATGTAGTGGAATCCGACGGCGAGCAACACGTTGTTGTCGGCATCTGTGGAAAACTGATTGCCGGGTGCCAGGGTTTTTGGGTCTTCGTCGGAGGCACCTGACGTCCACTTGAACGAACTGAACGCTGCACCATCGCCGGGGGTGCTGTTGCTTCCGACTAACCGCACCATCTCCTGCCCGTTGCCATCGGTACCTTCGACCAGAAAACCTGTGTCGGTTAAGGTCACGGATTGGCCGTCCATCGCTTCGACGGTGAAAACGGCGGTCGGCCAGGATGTGGTACAGTTGATGACGTTTTGGGCGCATTGGCTTTGAATCGCCACCCTTGCGGTTTCGGGAGGGAGCGGCTGCGTGAGTGGGTCGACGCATCCTGCGAAGCCCGTGAGCGTCAAAAACCCCAAAAATGGCAAAAGCAGAGCCGTCGCACTGCCCCTTGCACCGCCGATAACCTTGGTTCGCATTCGCTTTGACCGATTCATAATCTATTTCCTTGGTTTTTTGCCCGTTTCCGAGAAAGATTATACCCATGCGGGGACAACAGCCTAGTACCGGGTCTCCCTTTGGGCTTGCATTGAAACTGGGGCGACCTAAGAATTGATTGTCGTCGGCAAACACCGACCTTTCGCGAGAGACGGAAATCATGCGACACGCTCATCGAACCGCACTGCTCATCGCCGCTTTGGCAGCGTATGCCAGCACCGGATGCTCGCAAATCCAAACCGTATTCCATCAGCCGACCGCCACATCGGAACGGGCAACACCCGCCCACCCAACGCGCTCTGCCGCTCCAGCATCAAACCGCGTGGACAACGTTCAAACCAAAGTAGGGTACGTGCCGGACGCACCGAATAAGAAACAAAAAAAGAGGCAACTTGCGGTTTCGCAACCCGACCCGCGATCATCCGCACCGCGCGCCCAAACAGCCGCGTTCCTGCAATCACCACCGCACAATCCCCAACGAACCACCGACGCAAAAGCAGTCGAAAAAAACCGCGATGCCAAGCCAACGCAGAAGCCGACGGACATCGCCAACGCAACAACCAACGGCGTTCGAGGCGACGGGCAAGAAAACGTGATCGCGAGAAAGCCAAACGCCCAAGTGAAGCCACGGTTCACCGCGCCAAGCGCGCCGTATCGAAACTTCGGAACGCTGACGGGCCTTGCGGTCTTGGGAACGATGACAACGGGTAGCAGCGATGGCAGTGCGTTATCCCAATCACGGGTGACAACGGAGACAGGCACGGTTGGACCGCCGGGGTTGGCTGCGCCTTCACCCACCACCGCAGGCGTAAGGAATTCGGCGAACCTTCTCGTAAGTGGCCCTGTGACTGCACTAAGGTTCTCCGGGCAAAACACGATCTTCCAGCGGCAGGTGAACCTCGCCTCGGGGCCGGGGGGGGCTGTGAGACGTTGGCGAACTCGGGACTGATCACGAACCACGCTTTGTGTCGAGCGGCGCGACGTCGGTAGTGGTGCGATTCAACTTGCTGGGGCACTCTTCCACGATGTAGGGTCCGCTGTACGGACCATTTCTCGGTATCGAACATTGCTCCTGTGACGGTCCGCACAGCGGACCCTACCGGAAACCTCGAACGCAACAGCTACGACGAGCAGCGATCAAGTGAAGATAGTGCCCGATCTTTTTGCGTCACACCATTGGCGTGATGTTATCCGTTCGTAGATTTGTCAGTCCCCCACCCTTCCGCTTCGCTCAAGGATGGGGCACCCGCGCAGTGGCACGCGATGAGCGCATGGGTCGGCACGGAGTCGGACACAAGAGTGGGTGTCTCGCAGCCGCGTTCGGATCAACGGCGTTTGCGTTTTCTGGCTTTTCGTTTGTCTTTGGTGTTGACGCGCCGCTTGGATGTGGTGCCCGCCTTTGTGCGTACGCTTGGCATTTTGCCTGCTGCGGCCATCTGCGACATTTGCGAACTGAACCGCATCCGGTCGCGCATGCCCATACCCGCCATCCCCTTCATCATGTCGCGCATCTGCGAGAACGACTTCACCAGCCCGCTGACATCCTGCGTCGCCGCACCGCACCCTTTCGCAATCCGCCTGCGCCGCGATGTGTCGATGATTTCCGGATTGGCCCGCTCCTTTTTCGTCATCGACAGGACGATCCCCTCCATGCGGCTAATCTCTCCGTCGTCGATCTGCATTTCGGAGCCCATCCCCCCGAAGCCGGGCAGCTTCTTGAGAATGTCTTTCATCGAGCCCATCTTCTGGACCTTCTTCATCTGCGCAAGAAAATCGTCGAGGGTCATCGATCCCTTGGCCATCTTCTTTTCGAGTTGCGCTTGCTCCTCCTCGTCGAACTGCTCCTGCGCCTTTTCGACGAGCGTGAGCATGTCGCCCATGCCAAGGATGCTTCCCGCGACGCGGTCCGGGTGGAACGTTTCGAGTGCGTCGAGCTTCTCACCCATCCCGACGAACTTGATAGGTTTGCCCGTGATGTGTTTCAGCGAAAGAGCAGCTCCCCCGCGCGTGTCGCTGTCGAGCTTCGTTAAAATGCAGCCGTCCAGTTCCAGACGATCGTTGAACGCCTTCGCCGTCGCGACTGCGTCCTGGCCGGTCATGGCGTCAAGGACGAGGTAGATTTGCTGCGGTTTGCACGTCGTCGCGATCTTCGCGATCTCGGCCATCATGTCTTCGTCGATGGCGAGGCGACCTGCGGTGTCGAGAATGACCACGTCGCGATCGGTCTTCATCGCGTGCCTGATACCGTTTCGACAAACCTTCACCGCGTTGAGATGACCGCGTTCTGTGTACACGGGTGCGCCGATTTGTTCGCCGAGAACCTCAAGCTGATCGATGGCCGCAGGTCGCTTCAAGTCTGCGGCCACAAGCAGCGGTCTCTTGGCGCTGGCCATCACATGCTTGGCGAGTTTGCCGCATGTGGTCGTCTTACCCGAACCCTGCAAGCCGGCCATCATCAGGATGGTGGGCCCACCGGAGATGTACGGAATCTTCGGATCGACCGGACCCATCAAGCTGACGAGTTCGTCGTGGACGATTTGCACGATGAGTTGATCGGGCTTTAGGGTGCTGATGACTTCCGCACCGATGGCCTTCTCGTAAACGCGATCGCAAAAATCGCGGGCAACTTCGAGATGCACGTCGGCTTCGAGAAGCGCGGTGCGAACTTCGCGCATCGCCTCGCGAACGTTGTCCTCGGTGATGCGACCGCGTCCCCGCAAGCCTCGAAAGACGCCAGTAAATCGTTCAGTCAGTGATTCAAACATGAAAGACGGATACCCCTTGCCTCAGCCATCGCCCTAATTTTCAGTGCGGCCAATTGTCTACAATCGACCGTTTTCGTCAACGCGACGTGGGATGGGCGGGATCAACGAGAAGGAGAAATGGCTGGTGGTGCCAACGAATGACCGAATCAGCCGTTCGATGTCCCTGATTCCGCCTCGATCGGCGTGCCACATTCGGGGCAGACACCCGAGACGTTGCCTGTCAGGTTGTAGCCGCACTCTTGACATCGATCGAAATCGTTTCGTTTCTTTATTGGGCGCAGCCAGAGTATGCGCAGAGAACCACCAAGAATCACCACAGAGATGAGCCATGGAATAATTATGATACTGCTAGATCCAATCGCCGGAAAACCGGAGGAATTCAATTTCATTCGCCATAAGCGGAACCCCGTCCAGATTAAATCCCGGCCAAAACCCTCCGAACGAGGTGAGCCCAACAACTCAAGAACGAAAAAGTTTCCGTTCGCCAATACGAACGCTTGGTCATTGTATGAACAGCCCACTCTGATCCACACACTCACCGCCAAGACTCCAAGCGCGAGCAAACAAAACACGATGCCAAGTTTATTCCTTCTGCTGCGCATGTAGGCGAATCACTCGAATTCCTTGCATGGGATTGGCACGCCGCATTCTGGACAAATACCCGAGACGTTGCCGGTCAAATTGTAGCCGCATTTCACGCACCCGCTCTTAGGCGGACGATCCCATTTCCACAGCCAAACGGTTACGACAGCCGCCAAAAGAAGTGGAATCCAAATCGGCAAAATGATTCTGGTGCGTCGCCACTGTGTATCGACCTCCGGCCAATGCGTCCACATCATCGGCTTGATCAGACGCCACGAGCTAAACTGAAGGTTTCGGTTCGTGTTTTCGGCAGACATGAAGAGGCAGCCATAACGAACGCTCACCGAGTATCCCCGATAGTACACAGAAGCACTGATTTTCAAACTCGCTGCAAATGCCGTGATCAGAAAGAAGTTCAGCACCAAACCAAGCCACTTGAAAACGCGCCGTTTCTTGATTCGCAGCTTCATATTTCCTCACCACATTCCGGACAGATCCCGCTGACATTGCCGGTCAAATTGTAGCCGCAATGAATGCACTCGTTGCGTTTTCTCCGACGGTGGCGACGTAGTGGGCCACGAATGAATGCGATGGTTGGGTAAGACGCCAAGAGGAGCAAGAGTGCCCAAACCGGGAAGCGAATCTCTGTTTCCCAGATTCCTGACCCCGAGAAACTGATTTGTTGCCAACACCAAGAACCCGGCCAATCGGGATGATAACCCATTCCCCCGGTCGGCACTCTGCTCACATACTCGAAATGCCAATCACAGTAACCAAATTCGCGGCCAAGGTTGCCATCCCATGAATGGTGCAAGGTCGTCCGTTGTTTGTATCCGACTACAGTAATCGAACATGTGACTACGAAGAGCAGGATTGTAACTGTCAGTGTCGCTTTGTGAATCATATTCTCTTGCCGCATTCAGGGCATCGCGGTTCAGGCAATCCCGTCAGATCGTAGCCGCAATGAATGCACTCGTTGCGTTTTCGCCGACGGTGACGCCGAAGTGGGCCACGGATGAGGATCATTGCACAACAGACCGACAACAGGAACGCACTCCACAGTGGGAAACTCATGCCAGAATGGCGGTATCCTCTGGTGTCATATGAATAAACTGCGAAACTATACCAAGTCCGTTCCTGAAAGAACGGGCGATCTCCCCAAGAGAATGCCACTTGAGATGGCGTTTCGAGAATCTGGCTCACGAAGCAACTCGCATGACCCGATTCAACACTCAACGTAACGCTCAACGTTTCAGTAATTTCCCAATAGACACCGCAACTGGAGAAATAGCTGGCAACCCAAAGTCCAGCAAGCGCAATGGCTGTGGCGACGCCACCCAATCCAATCGCATTGAGGATTACCTTGCGCATCAAACCGTTTCTCCGAATGCACGTCCACTACGATAGCGATCGGACTCATGATTCTACGCGGGAATGCGGGAATTCAAATAGAAAACGCACGATACCGTGATGGGCGGTACCGTGCGTCGTATAAAACGAATGCTGCGTTGCTTTGGGTCGCGACTTGCTGGGGTTTGTTCCGCTACTCCGGCTGCGGGACAGCCACGGGGTCCTCTCGTCTTTGTCCGCGGCCCCGTTGTTTTCGTGATTTGCCTTTGAACTGATCTCGTCCGGGGTGTCTGC
>JAADIU010000154.1 GCA_013151185.1 Planctomycetota bacterium | reverse complement strand
CGAATGCAACAATGGTGGCGGACGCTTTCGTTTCGTTGCTGTCGTTGGACCCGCCGGGCGGCCAGGAAGAATTCTTGCAAGGTGCTGGCTCAATTAACGCGGCAGGCACGTTGGAACCGGGTGTCTATCGACTCATTTTCCAAGCGTCTGCCGACACGAATGTTGATGGCGATGGAACGTCTTCTGCAACCGCGTCGTTTGAACTCATGGCTTTCGATCTGACCGAAATTCCCGAGCCGGCAACGATTGGCTTGCTTCTTGTCGGTGTTGGAATTGGCGTGACGAAGAGACGTAGAACCCGCGTTGTGTAGGGTGGGCCGTACCCACCATCTCGCGCAGCATCAGACTCGCGGTGGGCACGGCCCACCCTACCTCGGTTGTCGCGAAGAGAGTGTATCAACGTTTGTGGAAGCGGGGCTTGCGAACAATTTGAATTCTTGTCCGTCCCCCACCCTTCCGCTTCGCTCAAGGATGGGGCACCCGCGCGACGCGCAGCCAGTCCATCCCCCACCCCTGGAAGGCCACCCAGCCGAATCGACATACTAACGGTTGGAATTGTGTCAGCCACCTGGCACTCGGTCGTCTACCGTTCCAATGATTGGATCGCTGACGCTTTCACGATGACGAATACTTCGTTGCCTTCTTTGAGATTCAACTCACTGGCAGCCGACGCCGTAATCTCGACCATCCACACGATCCCGACATCCACCGACACCACGCACCGTCCGTCGTGCGGGTCCATTCGCGTGATACGTCCCTTCAGGATATTTCGGGCGGAGAGCATGCCCGGCCTCTCGTTCGCGAGGATAATATCGCGGGCGTAAACCATCGCGGTGATTTGTTGCCCCGCTGGTGGCGCGCTTCCAGCGATTGACAACAATTGATCGCCCAAGTCGCAAACGATGGTGCCATCTTTGGCGTGCGTTTCTCTAACATCAACCGTGAAAATATTCTTGAGCGCGGGATTCGGTTCACGATCGGCAGACACCATCGCGGTGAGCAACTCACGCGGTGCCCCCTGCTCAATCACCTTCCCGCGATTCAGCACAACAACCTCGTCGCACAAATAGACGATGTCGCTGATGGAATGCGAGACATACACGGTGGGAATGTCGAACGCATCGAGAACGCTGCGGATGTAACCCAACGTCTTGCCCGACAATCTTCGATCAAGGCCGGTAAGCGGTTCGTCCAAAAGCAATAGCCGCGGCGCGCTAAGCAGCGCCCTGCCAATCGCAACGCGACGTTTTTCACCGCCCGACAGGTTGAGCGCCTTGCGATTGAATAGACGGCCCAATTCAAGCACGTCGACAACCTGCGCAAGTTTTGGGCCAGGACGTGCGTGTCGGCTATAGGTTAGGTTTTGCTCAACGGTGAGATGCTCGAACAGCAACCCGTCCTGAAACACATAACCGAAGTGTCGGTGACGACAGCCGATGTTGATCCGCTTCATCTTGTCGAACAATTCGGTTTCGTCGAGGCGGATGTTTCCATCATCCGGTTCCATCAAACCCGCGAGGCAATTCAGCAGCGTCGTCTTCCCACTTCCCGAGGGACCAAACAAACCGGTGACCTTGCCGTTGAGGCAAAGGTCTGCGTTCAACTCGAACGGATCGAACTTTTTATGCAGGCGAATTTGAAGCATGTGCCCTTCTTTGGTGGCTATGTCGAATCGACCATTCGGAAATGAAAACCGCGCCGAGGGCGATGGCAACAGAAGCGACGGCGAGCGGCCAAACGTTTCGACCTTCGACCTGCCAATGTGTGTACATCGCGAGCGGAATGGTTTGCGTTTTACCGGGGATGTTGCCCGCGACGATCAGCGTCGCGCCGAATTCTCCGATGGCTCTCGCCCAGGCCAGCGTGATCCCTCCGACGAGTGCCGGCCAACATTGGGGGAGTGTGATCGTCAGCCATATTCGGATCGGGGACGCTCCCAACGTCTTCGCGACCAATGCAAGGCGCGGGTCGATGGTTTCCAAACCGGCTCGCAGCGTGCGAACGAACAGAGGCACCGACACAATGGTCGAAGCCAGGACCGCAGCCCACCAGGTAAACGCAAGAGAATCGGTGAACTGCGCCAACAAACTGAGCAGCCCGATACCAACAATCACCGGAGGCAAAACCAAGGGAACGACGATCACCGTTTCCACAAATACAGTGAATCGCGAACGCGATCGCGCCAGCCACGTCGCAAGCAGCATCGATGGAACGGTCGCCAGCGCCACGGCACAAACCGAAACTTTCAGCGACAAGCCGATCGCGGTCCAATCAGACGGTGTCAAGAAAGCGATCAACAAGAACAGTCCCAATCGAGCGTAAAGACGAATGGCACAACACAATAAACCGAGCGGCCTTGTTGTACTCTGCTCGTGTGTTCACCAAATGCGGGTGCCCCACCCTCCAGGGTGGGGGACGGACGAACAGCAAATGATACAATACCGCCCTAGCGATCAGGCGCATCCCCCGGACAAATAAATCCCCGCTCTGCCCAGCGATTGGCCATCGCCTCATCCTTCAAAAACCGAACGAGTGATTCGCTGATCTCCCGCTGCGTCGACGCCGAGCAAACCGCCGCGAAGCACGCAACCTGCGGAGCGTCCATCGGAAACGTATACACGATGCGGCAATAGGACGTTCGCACGTCGGTTGCGTAAACGATCGCAAAATCTGCCTGCTCGGACATCACATATTGAAGCGCAACGCGAACGTTGTCGGCGAGGATGAGCCTCGATTGAACCGCGTGCCAAAGGTTCAATCGTTGCAGCGCCTCCTCCGTGTAGCGGCCAACGGGCACATATCGCGGGTCGCCAATCGCAATTCGCTGTCCCGCGTCGGTCAATCGGTTCGGGTCTGTCCAAGTCTCTCCTTTGCCCCGCGTGACGACCACAAGTTGATTGTACGCCAGGAGGCTGCGCGTCTCGGGCAGGACCAGTTTCTTGCGAGCCAAACGGTCGATTTCAATGGCGTCGGCAGAGATGAAAACGTCGCAGGGAGCGCCGGCTTCGATTTGACGACGCAGGATACCGCTCGCAGCGATGCTGATTTTCACGTCGATGCCCGTCTGCAAACGAAAGTCAGCCGCCAGCCCCTCGGTCACTTCGGCGAGACTCGCAGCCACGAACACCGTGAGCGCCGGATTCGATGCGTTGTCCTTTTCGCGACAAGCGACACCCGAACCGCCTACAAGGCAAATCGCAACGATCACTTTCCTGAGATGGGCGGCCCGCATGTGCGGAGTATAGGTGTGCCTGTGGCGTGAACCAAGACCCTCCACTATCATCGATTTCGGTCACCCTCGATCCGCACATTGGAGCACCACAACATGCCATTCACCGACCTGCGTTCATTCATCGAGCACCTCGACAAGGGTGGTCAACTCAAACGCATCACCGCGAATGTCGATCCCGTTCTAGAAATCTCCGCGATCACCGATCGCGTTTCCAAAACGCAAGCAGCCGGGAATCATCCCGCCCCGCGCACCGACCCGCATCATGGCCAACGCGGTGGACATGCTCTGGTTTTTGAAAATGTGAAGGGCTCTGACATCCCCTGCGCGATCAACGTATTCGGCAGCTACGAGCGCATGCGACAATGCCTTGATGTCGAAGACTTCGAGTCGCTCGCCGAACGCATTCAGTCGCTCGTCAAGCCCGAAATGCCCGTTACGATGATGGCCAAGATGAAAAAACTGCCCGAACTCGCACGCCTTGCCGCCATCGGTCCGAAAGTAGTCAAGTCCGGAATTTGCCAGCAAGTCGTCAAGACCGACGATGCCGATCTTCTTGAACTTCCCATCATTCAATGTTGGCCCCACGACGGCAAGTGTGGGTACGCGGGCAAGCCAGCCGACGCCCCAAGAGGCACGGGTCGTTACATCACGATGGCAGGCATCTATACCAAAAACCCAGACTCGGGCGAGCGCAACGTAGGTATGTATCGCGTTCAAGTCATGGACTCGAAACGGGCTGCGATGCACTGGCACATGCACCACGACGGAGCCGCTCACTTTCGTCGGTACAAAGCCCGGGGTGACGCCAAAATGCCGTTGGCGATTGTACTCGGGGGCGAACCGGTGCTTCCGTATGCAGCCACCTGCCCGCTACCGCCCGATGTGAGCGAGCTACTACTCGCCGGGTTTCTCAATGGAAAAGGTATCGAATTGACACCCTGCCAAACAATTCCGATGGAAGTGCCCACCAACGCGGAAATCGTGATTGAGGGCTGGGTTGATACCAACGAAACGATATGGGAAGGACCGTTTGGCGACCATACGGGGTTCTACTCGCTGGCGGACAAGTACCCACTGTTTGAAGTTTCGGCAATCACCTATCGACGCGACCCAATCTATTTGACTACCATCGTCGGCTTGCCACCGCAGGAGGACTACTACCTCGGCAAAGCCACGGAGCGCATTTTCCTACCGCTTCTCAAGACGCTTATCCCGGACATCGTCGACTATCACCTGCCCATGTTTGGCGCGTTCCACAATTATGTGTTCGTCAAAATACAAAAGCACTACCCCATGCACGCCAGAAAGGTGATGAGCAGTATCTGGGGGGCAGGGCAGATGATGTTCAGTAAGTTCATCGTCGTCGTCGATGAGGACGTTGATGTTCACGACGAACAGCAGGTCATGTTCCACATCGGTGCCAACGTAGACCCAAGGCGCGACATGATGTTCGTCGAAGGCCCGCTGGACATACTAGATCACGCAGCGCCCTACTACGGTGCCGGTTCCAAAGTTGGTATCGACGCCACCCGCAAAATCCCAGGTGAAGGCACCGTCCGCGAATTCCCCGAGCTACTATCCATGTCCTCGGAAATCGAACAAATGGTAACCCGCCGCTGGAACGAATACGGCCTGTAACCACGCAGCGCGTCCGAGCCACACCCTACAGCTGCTCACGAACGCGGGTCCCCCATCCTTCCAGGATGGGGGACTGACGAGTCTACGAAGCACCGCTCGATCACCCACGCTTCTATACTTTCCACAGCGATCATAGGCAGCCTCCGGTTCCGACGAGGGAAAATACTTGCCTCGCAATCCTCTCGCCCGTAATCTCTCCATAGCATGAAAGACGTGATTTCCCATACCAACAATGGCGCTGCCCCCACCGATGAAGGAATGGCATGCCCATCGTGCGAGTACAACCTCACCGGTATCACGAGTGACCGCTGCCCGGAATGCGGGCATCTTCTGCAATGGGAGGAAATCCGGCGAGAATTGGATTTGACGCGGAATCGTCCCGGCACGCATTGGGAGCGTTATCGCGGACTTCTCAAGCCCGTGGGATTTGTGATTACCGCACTCCGGGTCGCGATGCTTCCGTGGCGTTTTGCGCAAGAGCTACCATCGCGTCCTGCAATACGACCGGCTGTGGGATTCTTCGCTATATGTCTCCTGGTTCTCACGCTGGTGATGGTAGTCACGGGCAAAGCAAGCTTGGAAAATGCCACAATGTGGGGCGCTGGCGTTATTTGCCACATACTATTGCAGACGATTCTGTTCGGGCTCATCCTCCCACCTGAGCAGATGAAATGCGCGTACTCTTTCTGGTTTGTGGTGAGCGCGTACACCAGCTACCCATTGCTGCTTGAGGGACTCTCAACACCGCCGTTCATCGCCCTTGGGTACAGTAACATTTGGCCGCTCTCTCGACCGGACAACATGACCGAGTCGCTACCCAGCATTCTATACTACCTATGGTGGGCTGGTTTGATTCTGATTGCCGATGCCCGCATGAATCGCCGCCGCCGCAAGC
>JAADIU010000104.1:5851-9168 GCA_013151185.1 Planctomycetota bacterium | reverse complement strand
AACGGGCGCGGGATTTTTGGCGAGCGTTTGGACAGCGGGCGTTTGAACAGCAACAGCATCGAGCCGATTTCACTCCGAGGGACCCATTGAAAGATTGGGACGCGCTGAAAGAAGATATCCGCCAGCGGATTGATCTGGTGGAGATTGTGTCTGAGCACGTCGCTCTCAAGCGCGCGGGCAAAGACTTTGTCGGCTTGTGCCCATTCCACCAGGAAAAATCGCCATCGTTCAGCGTCAGCCCCACGAAGCAAATCTTCAAGTGCTTCGGGTGCGGTGTTGGGGGCGACCTGTTTTCGTTCGTGCAGCAGCGAGAAGCTGTGAACTTCGTTGAGGCCATGCGCATTCTAGCCGATCGTGCCGGGGTCGATCTGGATCGCGATTCAGGCAGGAGCGGTGGTGGTGGTTTCGCAGGCGGCAAGAATGCGGGAGCCGCGGGAGGTGGAAAAGTCGGGGGAGGTGGGCAAACTGGACCGGATCGCAGCGATCTGGCCCGGGCCAACGCTTGGGCGATGGGCGAATTCCAAGCTGCCCTTTCGGATGAAAAACTCGGAGAGACGGCTCGGTTGTACCTGCGCGAGCGCGGGCTGAACAACGACATGGTCGAGAAGTTCGGTTTGGGTTGGGCTCCGGAGAATGGCTCATGGCTTCCCGACCGGGCGCGCAAAACCGGCTTCGACCTGCGAGCGCTGATGGCCGCAGATGTTATCCGGCGCTCTGACCGAGGCTCGGAGTATGGCGTGTTTCGCGGACGGTTGATGTTTCCGATTCGGGACACCATGAATCGGGTGATTGGGTTTGGTGGTCGAACACTGATCGGCGACCGCGCCAAATATCTAAATACGTCGCACACATCGCTCTACGACAAGAGCCTCCAGTTGTATGGAATCGATCAAGCCCGCCGCCCCATGTCCGACAAGCGGCAGGCGATTGTGGTTGAGGGATATACCGATTGCCTTGCGGCTCATCAGTTTGGCCTGACGAACACCGTGGCTACGCTGGGCACCGCGCTGACCGAACAGCAAATTGCCCTGCTGCGTCGTTGGTGTGACGAAGTCGTGCTTCTGTTCGACTCCGATTCCGCTGGTGAAGAAGCCGCCGACCGCGCGTTGGGTGTCGCATTGCGTCACAACTTATCGGTCCGTGTGGCTGCGGTTCCAGACGGAAAAGACCCTTGCGACTATTTAATGGCGCATGGTGCAGATGGGGTTGATCCGCTCTTGAACGGCGCGGTCGACGCGCTACGATTCAAATGGGTCCGGACGTGTGAGCAGTTCGCAAATGCCAAAGGTGGTGGTCAGAGACAAGCCATCGAAACCTTCATTGCATTGGTCGCAGAAATGTCGCGGTATGGGTCGCTCGATGCGATCCAACGCGGCTTGGTGATCAATCAGGTTTCGGGCCTGCTCGCCGTTGCACCGGTTGACGTGGTGAAGTTCTTGTCGGCTGCCCAGCAAAAAGCCGAGGTGCAGTTTTCGCGCAGAGCCGATCGTCAAAGCGCGCGACCTGTGGCAGATACGCGGGCCGCACCACCGTTGCCCGACGCAAAGCAGGCTGCGCTGCGCGGTATGTTGCAGGTTCTGGTCAACGAGCCGGGTTTCTATGGCGACGTTTCGGACGTGTTCGAGCCGTCGATGTTTCAAGACGCATCGCACAGACGGGTGGCTGTTGAGGTCGCCGCTTTGTGCGAGGCGTTGGGCGAATTTCAGATTTCGGAGTTGATGAATCGCCTGCACGACAACCCGTCAGCCGTCAGTTTGGTTTCCGACTTGGTTTATGACGGCGAACGCAAGGGTCAATACCAAGCCGTCATTCACGACACGCGCGATCGCTTGTTGCGGTTGACGCCGTGCAATGATAGTACGGAAGAAAAAGTTGATGAAACGCAGCGATTGCAGCAGATTCATAAATCGCTCTCGCAGCGACGCGGGTTCGCCCCCGGTGTTCCGACGTCGGTTGCTCCAACGGCGAACGTGCCCGTGTCGACCCCGATTGGGGCGGCTAAAGATAATCACTAATCTGGGAAGATCAGTAAACAGGAACCGTCTTGAGAATTCGAGGCGAAGCGGCAACTGATGCCGCTGTCCCGCAGTGGAGATGGTGGAGACCCCTATGACGACATTGGCAACAAAAACATTCGCGGACATCAACAGCGAAATCGAAAAATGTATGGTCCAGTTGACCGAACTCGGCAAGAGCCGTGGCTACATCACTTGGGAAGAAGTCAACGAAGCCATCCCCGATGAAGCCGTCTCTCCCGACAAGCTCGAAATGATGCTTCTGCATTTTGAAGAGCAAAAGATCGACCTGCTCGACGAGATCGAAGCCGAAAAAATCGAGGCCCGACGCGGTCCAAGAAAACGCAGCGCCGCAGTCGACGCCACAGATCCAAAAACTCTCAAAAAAGCCCAGCCCGAAGAAGCCGGTGCCCGTCGAATCGATGACCCCGTCCGTATGTATCTCACGCAGATGGGTGAAATCCCGCTGCTCACCCGCGAAGAGGAAATCCGCCTCGCCAAGAAAATCGAACTCACGCGGATGGCCTTTCGACAGAAGGTGCTCGAAAGCGATTACTGCGCCCTGCAAGCGGTCGACATCCTTCAGCGCGTTCACAAGGGAACGCTCCCGTTCGATCGCACGATGAAAATTCTAACGTCCGAGCAGATGGCCAAGACAACGATCATGTCGCGGATGCCGGGCAACATCGACACAGCCAAAGCCCTGCTGCGACGAAATGAGGAAGACTGGGAGTCGCTCAATCGCAAACGGGTGGCAGCCGCCACCCGCACTGCGGTCAACGGACAGATGACGAGTCGGCGGCGAAAGATTTCCAAACTGCTCGAAGAGCTGTCACTGCGAACGAGTCGCATCGCCCCACTCATGAAAAAGCTGCGGTCGCTCAGCTCCAAAATGCTCGACCTCGAAAAACGCACCGTGCAAATGTCCAAACGCAAGAACATCCCGCTCGAAGATTTCGAGGCCATGTGCGATGAACTTGAGGGCATGAAGTCGCTGGTGATGGAGGACACCGATTCGTTGGCGACGCGGCTGCACATCATCCATCGCGTGTTCTCCGAATATGAGGACGCCAAACGAAAACTTTCCGGTGGCAACCTGCGCCTCGTCGTCAGCATCGCAAAGAAATACCGCAACCGTGGACTGAGCTTTCTGGATATCATTCAAGAGGGCAACACCGGTTTGATGCGGGCGGTGGACAAATACGAATACAAACGCGGTTACAAATTCAGCACCTATGCCACATGGTGGATTCGACAGGCGATCACCCGGGCCATCGCAGACCACGCCCGCACGATTCGCAT
>JAADIU010000104.1:0-5793 GCA_013151185.1 Planctomycetota bacterium | reverse complement strand
CGCGAAGGCACCATCGAAGAAATCGCCACCCGCGCGCAAATGCCCGTCAGCGAAGCGCGCCGCGTCATGAAGATTTCCCGCCATCCGATTTCACTCGATCGGCCGGTGGGCGAAAGCGAAGACTCCTACTTCGGAGATTTCATCGAGGATGCTACGGCTGAATCGCCGGTTCTGTCTGCCGGGTCGGAAATGCTCAAGGACCGCATCGAAGAGGTCCTCAAAACGCTGACTTACCGCGAGCGCGAAATCATCAAACTTCGCTATGGCATCGGCGACGGATACACCTACACCCTCGAAGAAGTCGGAAAAATCTTCAAGGTCACCCGCGAACGCGTGCGGCAGGTCGAGGCGAAAGCCATTCGCAAGCTCCAGCATCCGGTGCGCTCGCGAAAACTCGAAGGCTTTCTCGACAGCCCCGTTCGCTTGGCCTAGGGTACGGGCCGCATTGCGCACCGGCAGCATTGAGTGCGGCGCATCGTCATGCGTCCCAGGCAAACGATGGTCACAATTGAGGTGCGACGCATCAAGTGGGCGAGACTTCTTCCAACCCAAGGGGTCGCTCGTACACCTTGCTCACCATCGTTCTGCTTGTGACCGGGGTTTGCATCCTCGGTTTCCTGCAACCCCAGCCGTCCGACACCGCGCCAACTTCTGATTCGCCAGCGCTTTCCTCTCCGCCAACAGTCACCCGATTGCCCAAACCGCTGCGACGTGAAGGCGACCGGGTCGAGTGGGGCATCTACCAGATCTACTGGGGGGCGGAGCGCTTCGAGCATTTTCTTGATATCACCCTCAAGAAATTCTCCTCGCAGCCAGGGTATGTAATGTTCTATCGCGACCTGGGCCGCCCGTTTCCCGCGCGCGCTGTCAAAGTTATCCGCGAGCGCGGCGCGACACCCAGCATCTCACTCGAACTTTGGCAATGGCACCAACAGTCCACCAAGTTTCTTCCCGCCATCAACGAAGGCAAACTCGACGAATTCTTCGAGACCTGGGCGCGCGACGCGAAGGCAGAAGGGGGAACTGTTCTTCTTCGATTTGGTTTCGAGTTCAACGGAGAGTGGTTCAGTTGGTCGGGCGATCCCGCAGCGTTTGTGTCGGCTTGGAGGCGTGCGCACGATATTTTCAAACGCGTCGGTGCGGATAACGTCAAGTGGGTTTGGGCGCCAAACATCACCAGCGTTCCCGACACGCCCGACAACAACATGCACCGCTACTACCCCGGAGATGCCTACGTCGATTGGGTGGGCGTGGACGGCTACAACTGGGGCGACCACTACGACGAGTGGCACAGATGGCAAACCTGCCAGGACGTGTTCGAAAAAGTTCTTGCAGAATTTGACCGTCGCTACGCCGGGAAACCGGTGATGCTCTCCGAATTCGGCAGCGTCGAAGACACACCCGGGCGCAAAGCGCGCTGGGTCCACGAAGCGTTCAAGTGGTTGTCATCTTCGACGCGGGTGTCCGCTGTCATCTGGTTTAATCTCGACAAACGTCGCGAGGGCGAGCACGATTGGCGCATCGATTCCTCGCCCGAATCACTCGCCGCTTTCAATAAGACTTTCGCCAAGCCATCCACCCCCGCGTCTCCGAAGTAATTTTCCACAAGCACGCCTTCAAAGGTTGCCGTTGGCCACGGTTTGCGACACCATAGCAAACTGCAATGACAACCAATGCCCCAAACACATCACGTTCGCCGATCTGCTATGGCCCGAACAGCCCGTTCGACGAAGAAGAACGGAATGCAATCGAGGCGGTGTGTACGCGGCTTCAAAGCGGCGACGGTGAAGATTCTGCTGCGCTGCTGGGATCGATTCACCAGCAGATCGTCAGTCTGGAATGGCTCAGTGAAGTGACGGCGCAGTACCCCTCACCCTTGAATGATCAGCGCTTGGGACATCGACGGCGCGGCCTTTCCAGTCTTGTCGAAAGCCTGAGCCAAGCCACACCAGCCAACTTCGAGTTCTCGCTGCCGACGAAAACGCATCTGGGTCGCGCGCTCGTGATGGCCGAAGCCAATTTCTATCGCCACTTGCAATACATTTGCCTCGATGTCTTTCGCGACAAAGCGGGTGCCGAGACCCTGGAACACGCCACGACGAGTTTGCGGAGATGTCTTTACATCAAATTGGTCGAAGAAGTTTTCTCGGACATCGCAACGGGTGGAAGCGTAGCCGCACACATTCGATCGCGCGCCGTCGCAGCGCTCGCGCAGGTGTGGGAGCGTCGCGTCACGTTTCGCGTGAGCGATTTCTTTCCGATTCTCGACGCTTCATGGGATGCCCGCCGTCGTATCACCGCGATCGGAGGGACACTCCTTGGCACCCACGAGATGTTCGAGTTGTTCAAGGCGGGCTGTGATCCTGACTTCGTCGACTTCTTTGCCCGCCCCAACCCCACCGACGACGAAGTGGGCGCGTTTCGAGAGTTCCTGTTCGGTGCGACCACGGAAGAATTGGCGGCAAGGCAAAAAGAGATGGCCGCAAACGGATTGAACACCACCGATCTGGTCGATCCTGTGTCCAGCGGCGATGGCGACAACACGATTGTGTTCTACGAGTTCTTCCGGTCGCGCCATTTGCAAGCCATGGCCAGACGCCTCGCCGATATCCCCGGTCCAAAGCACACCGCAGAGGCCTATGTGATGATGGCCTACCTCGACCACCTGGATTGAGCCACCGTGCTTTCACCTCTGCAAAACCAAGCGAACGTCCCCCGCCAAAAAAAAGGGCGAGATGGTGTTGGCCATCCCGCCCCGAAACATCGCTTGAATGTTGGCTACGCTGATCTTGCCTAGTAGCGGTAATGCTCGGGCTTGTAGGGACCATCTGCCGGGATGCCGAGATACTCCGCTTGATCATCGGTCAAGCGAGTCAGTTTCGCACCCAATTTTCCGAGGTGCAAGCGAGCCACCTTCTCGTCGAGGAGCTTGGGCAGCACATAGACTTCGTTCTTGTACTTGCCCGTATTCTGGAACAATTCGATCTGTGCAATCACCTGATTCGTGAAGCTATTGCTCATCACGAAACTCGGGTGACCGGTCGCACAACCAAGGTTCACGAGTCGGCCTTCCGCCAGCACGATGACGCAATGACCATCGGGGAAAATCCATTGATCGACCTGTGGTTTGATTTGAACCCTTTTGATGCCGGGGATTTTGGCCAAACCGGCCATGTCGATTTCGTTATCGAAGTGACCAATGTTGCAAACGATCGCACAGTCTTTCATCTTGCTCATGTGCTCAGCCGTGATGATGTCTTTGTTTCCCGTGGTGGTGACAAAGATGTCCACGTTTGAAACGACGTCATCAATCGTGACGACTTCGAGACCGGCCATACATGCTTGCAGCGCGCAGATCGGGTCGATTTCCGTCACCTTCATCCGCACGCCCTGCCCCTGAAGCGACTGGGTCGAGCCCTTACCGACATCGCCATAACCGCAAACGAGCGCGACCTTACCCGAAAGCATCACATCGGTTGCGCGCATGATCGCGTCAACGAGCGAGTGGCGGCATCCGTAAACATTGTCGAACTTGCTCTTGGTCACGCTGTCGTTGACGTTGATTGCGGGGAATGGAAGCTGCCCGCTCTCCTGCAATTGATACAGGCGGTGAACGCCCGTTGTTGTTTCTTCGGTCACACCCTTAATAGCCGCCGACGCCTTGGTCCAACGTTGGGGCGTTTCGGCAAACACGGTGCTGAGCATGTTGAGCATCTCGACCCAATCCTCGGGATCGTCCGGGCCGGGCGTGGGCACTGCACCGGCTGCTTCAAACTCTGCACCTTTGATGACCATCATCGAAGCATCACCGCCATCGTCGAGGATCATGTTGGGAACCTGACCCTCGGGCCAATCCAACGCCTGATTCGTACACCACCAATACTCCGCGAGCGTTTCGCCCTTCCAGGCAAAGACGGGGACGCCAGCCTTGGCGATGGCAGCGGCTGCGTGGTCTTGTGTGCTGAAAATGTTGCAACTGCACCAACGAACTTCAGCGCCCAGTTCAACCAGCGTCTCGATCAGCACCGCCGTCTGAATCGTCATGTGCAACGACCCCGTGATGCGCGCTCCGGTGAGCGGCTTCTGGGAAGCGTACTCGCGACGAATCGACATCAAGCCGGGCATTTCCTTTTCGGCGAGTTCCATTTCCTTGCGGCCAAAGTCGGCGAGCGACAAATCCGCAACCTTAAAATCTTCAACAGCCACTGTCATGTTCGGTCTCCAATCCAGAAGAATGTTTCGTGTTTTGTCTGTGTTAACTGACTGTCAGTGTTAATTAATTCGTTCACCGCCACCGATCAGCGAAACGGTTTGTGCCATTCGATCCAATTCAATTTTCGGCAGCGGTATCGGGTGAGTCCATTTGTTCGTCCATAACCTTTCGGCCTGTCACTGCGAATAGTTCGGGTGTGTCCGATGCTTTTGCAGGTCCCGCCGTTCGCAATTCGTGTACTCGGCATTCGGTCAGACCCACCTGTGCGAGCTGGCTAGACAGCGTGTCCGGTTCAAATCCCCACCAGCGATCCTGCATCATGGCGTGGAACTCCGTCAACGTGTGGGTTTTCTGCTCGATAATAAGAACCTGCCCGCCCGGTCGAAGCACCCGGTGGAACTCCTTCATTGCCTCCTGCGGGAGCGGTTCGTGGTGCAACACCAACGACGCGATGCAAAGATCGACCGACCCGTCTTCGATGGGCAACCGCGTCGCCGAGCCTTTGCGAAACGAAACGTGGTCCGATCGCTGGTCCGAAACGCGCTGCCTGCAAACGTCGAGCATTTCGTCGACGGGATCAACCGCAATCACCTCGGCGAAACGTTCAGCCAGAAGCGGCAACAGGTAGCCCGTTCCGCATCCAACGTCGATCACCTTCCACTCTCTTGGGAGCAAGGCAGTGATGGCTTCCAAATGAAACGAGGAGCCAAAACACTCGTTGCGCATCGCGTCCCATCGATGGGCCACCTCTGAAAAAAACGCATCGCTCTCGGTACGGCGCTTCCGCAGAACGGAATCCAAGCGGGATTTCAGCGGTGCGGGCATCTCCTGCGAAGCGCTCCAATCAAGCACGCGTCCACGCAGGTCCTGCCCGTGTGAATTCTGCCCTGGCAAATTCTGGTTGTCCCCGTTTTGACCGCGTTTGGGAAAGTACGTCGCCGACGTGCCGACCTGCCGCGCATCAACCAAGCCAGCCCCCCGCAATGTCTTCAGGTGTCTCGACACCGTGGACTGCGGGGCTCCGAGCACATCGACCAACTCCGACACGCCAAGCTCATTCTGCAAAAGGAGTTGCAGAATCTTCCGCCGTGTGGGGTCGGTCATGGATTTGAATACGCTGTCGATCACCATGTCGCCCAAAGTCGTCCTTCTCACCCAACTATCGGATAATCCAATAATCCGGATTAAGGAATATATACTTATCGGGCGGTGTGTCAACTTCAGGAGGCGGAGTGATCGTCAGCCGCATCGAAGTCAGCTTCATTACCGGACAAACCGATTCGCTTGCGGAACACGGCGGAGAGCAGCCGGGCATGGTCAGCCACCGGTTGGGGTTCGGGCCCTATCCGACGACACAACACAGCCCAAATATTTTGGCCCCAAGATGTGTTGCGGGTCTTCAAACGCGCCGAGAACGCGGCATGGATTTCTGCCCAATCCGCGCCCATTTCGCCAGCGGATCGATAGGGCTGCCCCCGCGTTCTGCGAAGGGCGGTTGCGATGACCACGCCAAGCGCCCGTTGAAAGTCGTGACTGCCGACAGACGAAGGGTCTCTATCATCAGTGAGTTGCACCGCGCG
>JAADIU010000265.1:10668-13065 GCA_013151185.1 Planctomycetota bacterium | reverse complement strand
ATGATCGCCAGATCGAACGCCACCCGATGAATGCTGTTGGGGGCGATCAATGCGCATCGACGCCCTTCACACACACCCACTTGTCGAACGAATCGGCGGGCTTGTTGAACGTATGCCAACAAGGCTCCACCTGTGGCGCGAACGGGAGACGTTTGGTGTGACTCTGCGACCACGACCTCGTCAGCCTTCTCTTTGAGCGAGTCGAAAATTTGTTCGAGGAAGCTCATCAGCCGTGGGTTTCCATCAGCTTTTGCAGGGGTTTGCTCAATTCGGGAAGGTACGCCTCCCATCGCCGGACACCGCTGGCCAGCGGAAAATCGGGAAAGCGTCTTCGCACATGGTCTTCAAAACGAACGCCCATGCTAGCCATCGTCTTGAGGTTCGTGACGACGTTCGTTCGGATGCCATCGCGAATTTTGTCTTCGTTGCGACCGAGGAGTTTCAACACTTCGAGCAGTTTCGGTTCGAGGTCCGGATCGTTGACAGTGAGGAAGAGTTCTTTTTGTCCGCGATCGTGCATCAAGTTGCGGATGCGCTCGTCCATCGTGACACCCGCTGATACGACCCCGGCTGGCATGGTTGTGACGATTCCGTGGTAGCGCGAAGATACCATGAACGTCCCGCAGCGGGCGATGCTGACGAGTTGGTACATATCGTGGTCGGCTGACGTGATGACGGGTGCGCCGCCCAGTCTCTCAGCCACGCGCTGGCACGCATCGGTATCGAGTCGCTCCATCGCTACCATGACAGGAAAGACTGATTTGTCTTTGCGAAAAGTATCTACCGCACCAGCCATTGCATTCAGGTAGCGATCGTAGGCCGCATCGACGTCGGGACCGCTGTTGTGAAAGTAGATCGAGCGGTAGTGACTTTGTTTGAACGCCCCCACCGTGTAGCGGGCTGCCCATTTGAGGAGCGAAGCCCGGACCGGCCACCAGAATGGGTTGATGGGGCAGACGATTAGTACCGGTTTCTTACCATCCCACCCCGCGCTGCGTAGTATCTGTTGGCCATACTCCGGCGGATGGGGCTCGAACGTCCACGCGGTGTCGGTACCCACGTCGGTTGACACACCAAGGTCGCGGAGAATATCGCGTGACTCTGCGTTTCGGGTGATGACGAGTGACTGTCGACAGTAGCGACGACACATGCGACGAACGTAAGCATCCATCTTGCCGGCTTCTGCGCCGTATCCGACGGACAGGCCATTGCGTGCCGATGCCATTCCCAACGAACCGATCATCATGATCGTCAGCGCGTTGGCGAACTTGCTTTTGAACATCGACCCTTCACATGTGATTACACCGTCGTGGTTGGCGAGTTCGCGAAACAGAAACGGTGGAAACACGACGGGAAAACGAACCTGATGGGTGCCTTTGAAATAGCCCTGCGTCAGGCCCTTGTCCTGCGTGAGTACGCTGAGATCCACGTTGTTCGCGCCAAGCACTCGACGGATTTGGCGGAGCATTTCTTCGACGCGAACGTCTGCGCCTGTGTTTCTTGCACCGTTGTAACCGGCGAACAAAAATCGCAATTTGCGATCGGAGTTCCACGAGGCGTTGGCACCAAGCATCCAGCCGAGCTTTGACAGCTCGATCAACCCGCTCGTCCAAAGCCCAAGGGCATAGTCCATCATGCCATCGATCCTTTCGCGGTGGCGGGCCAATCAACGTATTTGTAGGTGTATTGGTTGTTGCGGCTAAACTGGAACAGCGGGTAGCAGTATTCGGAAAACCGCGTCGGTTTGCGGCCCATCGCCTGCGTCACGCGCTGGTTGTCGAAGACGGTGTTCCACAGCAGGTATGGCACAAACACCTTCATCAACGTCGCCATCTGCCCGACCTTGGATTTTCGAAAACTCGACAGAAAATTGACCGTCTTGCGAAACGGTTTTTCCAACGGTGGAATGAACGAAGGCGACGGCTTGCGACGCGCTTCGGCGATTGCGGTCGTCAATTCCTGACACGTTTGCGAATCCTTGCCGGACGAAAGATGGTAAATCAAATGTTCGGGCTCGGGCGTTTGGTGGATTTTTGCGATGGCTTCGGAAACGTACTCGACCGGAACGATGTCGATCTTGTCGTTGGGTCGAAACGGGAGAACCGGAAGCGACGCGAGGAATACGAATGCGCGCACCATGTCGAACTGCGTCGTCTCACCGTGACGGGAATCGCCGAGAACGATGCTCGGTCGGAAGATGGTGCGCGATACGTCGGGCAGCAGATTATGCACCATGTGCTCGGTGAATTTTTTCGTGCGGGCGTATGGGTCGTAGTCGCTCCGCGCCCAATCGATGGATTCATCTTCCGTCACGACCTCATCCTGTCGCTCGCCCGCGACGGCGACGGTGCTGACGTGGCTGTATCGCCGCAGGCCGTGGCTGTCGTGGATGCGTCG
>JAADIU010000265.1:0-10622 GCA_013151185.1 Planctomycetota bacterium | reverse complement strand
TTGTGCGACTTTCGATTCAACGATGCCGCACAGTGGATGATTGAGTCGGTCGATTCGACGAGCGCATCGTACTGCTTGTCGGGCAATCCGAACTTCGACCCGGTTAAATCACCGCAGTAAATCGTGATTCGGTCTTGCAGGTGTTGGTAAAATCGATCGAAGTCGAGGTGCAACTGCATCGACTTCCACAGCCGGTTCTTCGCCTCGTCTTGCGAAGACGCGCGGACCAAAACGTTGAGGGATTGTCCGTGTCGATCGAGCAGTTCCGCGGCAACGTGAGCGCCGACGTAACCCGTCGAACCCGTCAGGAAGATGGGCATGGTGTAATGGGTCCTCCCGACGCAGAGTTTGCGTCGCCTGAAGCTGAACTGTCGGGGCTAGAGCCGCCAGAATTTGAGCCACCGGAACTGGAACTAACTTTGGTACCCGCGAGGCTTCCCCGGTTGGCTGACGGCATATGAAACGGTCGCGGCTCCTCTTGCTCGGGCGACTTGCCTTCGATCAGAGGGAACACCCAACGTCGCAGGCCGGGCATGTGAACATTCAAACAGTAGTGCCACCAATCGATAGACTCGATGTCACATGCGAACAGGCTGGCTTCGGTTTCGTCCAATGCGTATGACAACGCGCGAATATTGCTCGTCTCGAAAAATTGCTGGTTTTTCAGGATAAACGGTTCAAACAATTCGATCAGTTTCTCGGTTCGATTCAAACCGCGCTCGGCTTTGGCCAGGGGCGATTCGTTGAACCCAAGCGTCTTTGCGATTCTCTTGCCGATGCCAACGATTGCCTTTTGGCTGGGGGCGGACATGGCGACGTATCGTGTTTTTGACACCGTAATCGCATCGAACTGCGAGCGAAATCGATACTTGAATCCGTGTTGGCGTCGATTGTGAATGCGGTGTGCCAAGCCGGTCAACTCGACCGTTCGCCCCACCTCGAATGGATTGTCGCCCGACGTGCCCAGTTGATAGACATCATGGTGCCGATTGCTCACCAATGCTGCGGCTACCAACGTCATGCCTCTGCACACCATGTCGACCGGAATGATATCCAACGCCTTGCGTTTGTTCGATGGCAACTGCCGAAAGTATGTGCCCAACAGGTGGGCCAGCGGAGCGGCAGTGTTGACGCCTTCATTCCAACCCTCGAACGGTCGACGCACCGACGTTTCCACGATGGCCGGGCGCACGATAGACAGGCGCACATCACCGCGTCGATTCGCGATTAACGATTCCGCAAGGCTCTTGCTCAAACAATAGGTGTTCGGCCAGTTGTACTTGCGCGCGAGCCGCACGCCCCGCTCGGTCAAACGGCGGCGCGTCCAGCGAACTCGGGCTTTGTGCAACTGCTTCTTGAGGGCTCGCTCTGCAAGCGGATTGCCACTATTTCGGGCCTCTGCCGCCTTGGTGAAAATCGCGGTGCGCGCTTCGCTTTCCGCCTCTTTTTCAACCAGGGCGACCCGCTCTTTGATGTCTGCATACAGCTTTTCGGCGCTGAAATCTTTGAGTCCGCGCGGGGTGTAGTCTTTGCGAAGAACTTCGGGGACGCGGCCATCGCCTTGACCGACGACGAAGCAGGTCGAAAGGTGCATGAGCGATGCGCGCTCGCATCCTCGAACGAATTCGAGAATGTTCAACGGACCGTCCACATTGACGTCGATCGCGGTCCGGATGTCGGGCGTAAAATCCGTCAGTCCTGTGCTGTTGACGAAAAGGTCCAAACGCTGTCGCAATCGCTGGGCAATCTCCGGCGCAAGCCCAAGGTTTTCTTCGCAGACGTCGCCCTCGATGACCTCAACGCGATCGGAGATAAACTTCGCCGCCTCGTCTCCGTGACGCTCGTAGATCGCGGCGAACACCGGCGATTCAGCCACGACCTTTTCAAACCGTTCGGTCGCACTGCGCGTTCGCGTTTTTCGGATCAGCAGGTAAATGCGGCCTACCTCGGGAATGTCCGACAGGATGTTTTCCAACCAGACTTTTCCGATGAATCCGGTCACGCCCGCCAGAAGAATATGCTTTCCTTGCAGCGTTTCGCGGACGCGAAGTGGTTCAAGCGAGGTGTCATCATCGAACACGATGCACGACTTTCGCTTGGCGACGGGCGGGCGTTCTGCCGGAAGAATGGCACGCATCACAGCCCGGTCGGGCACAGCGCCGGATAACTGTTGCCTTAGCGCGGCCACATCGAATACCGCGTCGCGTAAATGCCCGGTCAACCTGCCGTACCATGTTCGCGGTTTGATGACGGGTCGGAGGAGTCGCCCTGTTGCGAACCCGTCTCGAAAATCCAAACGATTCGCAAGGACGGATTGAATGTTGAGGTATCGCGCGAGCGGTCTGACGGCATGTTCAAAACCGCTGCTGACCAAGACAAGATCGGGCGATTCGATCAGACGGCTTTTGAGTTTGATGACACCATCGGCCCTCAACCTTGGCCGAAGGACGTATTCAAAATACTCGTCACCGAGGACATCGAGGCGGTCGCGGCTTATGCCTCGCAGCACGAGGAAGAAAATACGCTGTGACCAGCCTTGATGGATGAGTGAAATCAGAACCGAAATGGGGGCAAGCATCCCCAGACCGAGCAGGCGGGTCCATCTTCCGAAGAATGTCTGACAGTTGATGGCGAGGAACGCGACTTCTCGAATGGCGCCGCGGCTGACCAGACTGCCTTCCAGACGCCAGAACGACCGCCCGTCGAGCAATCGGTCCGCGTCAATGACGAAATCGGCGTGAGATTCTGTGGTGGCAACGGCCATCGTCGGTGCGTCTTTTTGTCGAATCGGATCGCTTGCAAATTCGAGCCGAAATGATCGGGTCGAAGCATCGCTATAAGTAGCATGAGAGGCCCGCCTGAGCAAGGAAACGGAGCCGCCCGGTGCCTGAGCATTCTCAAGAAACCCCGGTTATCGTGACGGCAGTGGGCATCCGGAGGGTGAGGAGGATCTGTCGACGAGCGTGCTGCACCGTCCGCACCGAAAGTTGTGGGCGAGCGACGCTGGCCTTGGGATGTCCTTGCACATGTTGGTGGTTGTGACGGGACTGGGTCGAACCATTCCTCGAGCGCGGCTCCTCAAAAGTTCGTGTGCCGATCAGCTTGCGATACGCGGCCCGGTAGAAGAGTGGTGCGTGCCCGCGCTCGCCCCGCCTTCGCACGAATGCAGCCGAGCCAAGACGAAGTTATTTCCGAAGTGCTTCCAGCCTCCGAAACGTGGGTGACATGTGCAAGATTCCTGCCTCGCACCCCTCCCGCAGCCTTTACAATACCGAAGCGATTGTTCTATCATGGCGATAGCCAAAGGGGACGAGAGACACCCCCAAACCGATCAACAACCTGTTTGGTTTCGCCCAAGACAACATAGCGTCATACGAGGAGAAGGAAGCATGAAAAGATTCTGCATCACCGGACTGGCAGCCATGACTGCCATTGCTCTGTTCGCGCCCGTCGCTCGGGCAACAGACCTGACGACGGTTCGTCTTGTCAGTGGTCTTTCCAGACCCGTCTTTGTGACCTCGCCTCCGGGCGACACGGAGCGGATTTTCATCGTGGAGAACCGATCCGGAAGCACCGGCCGCATTCGGATCTACAACCTCAACACAAGTACACTAAACGCAACCCCATTCCTCACAGTCTCAGGTGTGGGTACGGGGAACGAGCAAGGGCTGCTCGGGCTCGCGTTCGATCCAGATTACGACACAAACCGCCGGTTCTTCATCTATTACATTCAGTCAGGGGGCGGCGGAACAACTCGCGTTGCGACGGGGACGGCATCTGTCGGAAACGCCGATATAGCCAATGCCGGATTGACGAATGTGCTGTCATTGTCGCAGCCGTTCTCGAATCACAATGGCGGATGGATTGGTTTCGGACCGGATGACATGCTCTACGTCGCGTTGGGCGACGGTGGTTCGGGTTGCGACCCATCCCAACGTGCCCAGAACATCAACAATTTGTTCGGAACGATGCTGCGCATCGACGTGAGCGCAGGAACGTCCTACACCTCGCCGTCCGACAATCCGTTTGTAGGTGTCGCGGGACGTGACGAAATCTGGCACTACGGCCTGCGCAACCCATACCGCAACAGCTTCGATCGAATCACCGGAGAGCTATACATGGCCGACGTCGGCCAAATCGCGTTTGAAGAAATCAACATCGCACCGGGCGACAGCAAGGGTGGTGAAAACTACGGTTGGGACTGCATGGAAGGTTTTGTCAGCGCAGCGGCAAGTTGCGCAGCACCGTTCGGCTGCACCCCCGGTGCCGCCAGCTTGGTTGATCCCGTGCATGTGTATGCCAACACGGGGTTCTTCGGAAACTGTGCGGTCTCGGGCGGGAGCGTTTATCGTGGGTGCGACATCCCAGACCTGCGCGGGACTTACTTTTTTGCTGATTCGTGCAACTCGGGGAGTATCTGGTCCTTCAAGTTTCAAGGAACCGTCAATCCGACAATCACGACCTGGACCAATCAACTCGATCCAGTGGGATCCACCGTGGACAGCATCGTTGCGATCAGCGAAGACGCCAACGGCGAACTCTACATCTGCGATCTCGGCGGTGAAGTGTTCAAGATCATTCCCGACGGTGCGATTGATCCGCCGACGCCCAGCGACTACGACAACGACGGTGACGTGGACGGCGCCGACCTCTTGGGGCTCAACGCATGTTTCACCGGACCGGGTGTCGCGTTCGACAATTGCCTGTGCGACGTGTTCGATGTTGGCGATACGGATGGCGACGTCGACTTAAGAGACTACGCCGAGTTCCAACTGCAATACACGAACTAGCGCAACACATGAACTAACCAGGCAACCGAATCCATAAGGGCCTCCCTCGGATCAGAGATCCTTGGGAGGCCCGCTTCGTTTTCGTGCATTGGCAGTGGGCCGTTCGCTTTACGACGATGAGACGTTGACCTGCGGATTACCGTTGTCATCAGCGAATGTTTCAACGCTGAGGGTTTCACCGCACTCGTAGTCCACACCCACCGCCAATTCAAAGACCTGATTGAAGATACTCTGCGGGCCCACGATGGGAACGTTGGCGGTCACCGACACCTCAACACTAAGCGAGTCGGGGCAGGCGGCTTCAAACGATCGGGAGAATGGTTCGAGCGCTTCGTTCTGTCGCAGGACGATGCTCTCGAAGTTGTTGTAGTTCAGCGTGAGCACGATTTCGACATCGATCGCCACGAAGTTCAGCAAACCGGGATCGATGCCCTGTTGCTCCGCCAACTGCGCGACATCCTGACCGTTGATCGTGTTGACCAGACGGACCTTCGCATTGGTCGCTTCATCGAACGCAACACCATCGGGTGGGGCTACGTCGTCAAAACCATTGTTGTTGGCGTCGGTCAGGTTCGACAGATCACCGCCAGCCGTCGGCTGCTGACATCCGGATGCAGCCATCGCCAACACCATCATCATACACCCCATCATCCGCATCGTGATCCTGCTCATCGGTCTGGTTCTCCGTTTGATAGTGTCTCGGGGCGCACCCATACGCGGTGCGCGCACCCTAAAACTCGGCTTCAAAGAGCCTCCGGTTCATTTGCGAGGGGAGGATACGATGCAATCAAACACCTTCGCCCAAGCCGAATGCGCCCCAAGCTATCGGACAACGGTTTCGGTCCGATTTGCACTTCTGCGTCCGGTAAAGACAATGCAAAGATTGTCCAACGAAACACCACGACTCGGATCACACGCGGGTCAAAAATAGGAGATCAACATGCAAGCCATCCCACTGCGTTCGTCACTGTGCGCGTGCGTCACCGCGACCGTCTTTCTGGTGACCGGTTCGTCCGCAGTTTTCGCGCAACCGAAAGCACCGAAACCGAAGGTCGATTTGAATCGCTACGCTACCGTCCGATTGACCACCGACCTGACGCTGTTGAGCAAATCTGAGAAGAAGATGATTCCGCTGCTCATCAAAGCCGCCGAGCAGATGGATGAGTTGTTCTGGCTCGAAGCATCCGGCGGATTTAAGAAGACGATTCCTACGCTTGCCGGCTCTGATCTTCAGACGTATGCGAAGTTCAACTATGGCCCCTGGGATCGCCTGGATGGCAACTCGCCGTTTGTGAAAGATGTCGGTCCAAAACCGCTCGGTGCATCATTCTATCCCAGCGACATGACCCGCGCCACGTTCGAGGCCTACGTCAAAGCGCATCCGAAGCAAGCCGAAGCGCTGAAGAGTCCCTACACGATGGTCACGCGGGACGGCGCGGGAAAGCTCGTGGCAACGCGGTACGCCATCGCGTTCTCCGAGCAAACGCAAATCGCAAGCGCATTGCTTCGACAAGCCGCCCAACATGCAGAAGACCCCGGCCTCAGGATGTATCTTCTCCTGCGTGCTCAGGCACTCATCACCGACGACTATCAACCCAGCGACCTCGCCTGGATGGACATGAAGTCGAACACGATCGACATCGTCATCGGTCCCATCGAGAATTACGAAGACCAACTCTTCGGATACAAGTCTGCACATGAGGCTTATGTGCTGGTCAAAGACAAAGCATGGAGCAGCCGACTCGCCCACTACGCGAAACTCCTGCCAGACTTGCAGCGACGTCTCCCCGTTCCAATCGCCTACAAAAAGGAAACACCCGGAACCGACTCGGACCTGAATGCCTATGACGTCATCTACTATGCCGGAGACTGCAATGCCGGATCGAAAACCATCGCCATCAACCTACCGAACGATGAAAAGGTTCAGCTCAAGAAAGGGACGCGCCGGCTTCAGTTGAAGAACGCGATGCGGGCAAAGTACGATAAAATCCTCGTTCCGATTTCCAAAATGCTCATCGCCGAAGATCAGCGCAAACACATCACGTTCACCGCGTTCTTCGGAAACACGATGTTCCACGAAGTCGCCCACGGTTTGGGTATCAAGAACACGATCAACGGCAAAGGCACGGTGAGGCAGGCGCTCAAGGATCAAGCGTCAGCCCTCGAAGAAGGGAAAGCCGACATCCTCGGTCTGTACATGGTCACGCGATTGTTTGAAGATGGCGTCTTGACCGAAGGCGAAGTGATGGACAATTACGTCACGTTCCTCGCGGGCATCTTTCGATCGGTACGGTTCGGCGCATCCAGCGCCCATGGCCGCGCCAACATGCTGCGATTCAATTTCTTCAAAGAAGCCGGCGCGTTCAGTCGCGATCCGAAGTCCGGTACCTACCGAGTCAACATGAACGAAATGAAAACCGCAATGACCGATCTAACGCGACTCATTCTGCAACTTCAAGGCGATGGAAATTACAAAGGTACCATCGACTTGATGAACAAACTCGGCAAGATAGACGCCGAATTGCAAAGCGATCTCGACAGACTCTCAAGAGCCAGCATCCCCGTAGACGTAACCTTCGAGCAAGGCCTCGCTGTATTGGGCCTCGAAAGTAAGTAGGGAATAATAGAACGGAAAATCCTCGATCCAGCCCGACCTACAGCCCATCATCGAAGCATGGCCGAACCGATCCGGGCGGCGGTGTTAGCGATCGTGCGGTTGGGTTACGATGGTGACTCATGATCTGGTAAATGGGAAATCTAGGTTTGTTGCTCGCGGAGGCATTCTTGGCAATTCGGACACGATTTGTATGTGCCTATTGCGTGATCGTCGCGCTGGTGATTGCGATCGGTGCGGTCTATCGATTGGGCTGGTCCGAGCAATTCTACCTTGCGGTGCCGATGATCTTTGTGGTCCGAGGGCTGTCGATCTGGTCTCGCGATAAGCGTGAGGGTCGGATGCGAATCGCCGCAATCATCGTTGGTTTGCCTGGCGTGATTGTAGTGGGCGTTGCGGATTGGGTGTCGCCCAGCGATTCATTCGGCGTCTTTGGCCGCACTGTCTGCGCTTACGCTCTTATGGCGGTTGTGGTCACCTCCACTTGGCTCTATGTACCGGTGTCTGCCGCAATTCGCACGTTATCCAACAAAAATGAGAATCGTCAATGGCAACGGATCGCGGTGCGCACATTCGGAATCGTCGTCTATTCATTTGTGATCTACGCATACCTGCTCTCGTTTCTTCAAACGCACGTTCCCAAGCGAACGGGTGATCGTACGCCTGCGCACCTGCGACTGTCGTTCGAGGACGTTTCCTGGCAATCGCGCGATGGCGTCAAAATCGCTGGCTGGTATGTGCCCAATGACAATTCGGACCGCGCGGTGATCTTGTGTCATGGCGTGTTCGCGGACAAGTCGGACATGCTGGACTTTGCCTTGGCGCTTCATGACGGCGGATACTCGGTGTTGGCGCTCGACTTCAGAAGTCACGGCGCCAGCGGCGGATTTACCGTCAGCTACGGGTTAAAAGAAAAGTGGGACATCATAGGTGGTGTCGATTTTCTCCGACGCGAGTACCCGGCGCGTTCGAAACGCGTCTTTGGTGTGGGTTGAAGCATGGGGGCTGTGTCGCTGGTGTTAGCCGCCGCTGACGACGATCGCATTGATGGGCTGCATTTGGACGCGGTGTTCGCAAGTTCAATGGACATGGCGAAAATTCTGCCTGCCGGCGCGCCGCCTGTTTACCGTCAGGTGACGCCTTATCTGGCGACTGGGTTCGCATGTCTGGAGTCTGGCGTAAATCTGTTCGGACTCGATGTGACCGACGTGATCAGTCAAGTGACATGCCCTGTCATGTTTGTTCACGGCGAAGAGGATCGGTTGATTCCGATTGCGCAAGGACGGCGGGTCTTTGAATCCGCCAACCAGCCGAAGTCTTGGCGATCCATCGCCGGTGCGGGCCACTGCGGGACAATTGGTGTTGAGTCGCCACTCTACGAGGCCAAGATGATCGCATTTCTAGACGCGATCGCGGGTGAGAGCGAGTAAGGTTTACCCGAATCGCTCCGAGTGGCTGTGTTGGTGATTGTGCGCAGCGGTGGGTGTATGGACGGTTACTTTCATCATTAGATAAGGCGACATGAAACGGCGAATCCGAAAGCGACGCGTTCTTAAGTGGATTGGGGTTGGGTTGTGCTTTGTACTTGGGGCAGGCTGGATTCTGAGTTCATCGAAGGGCGTCTGGTATGCAGGCAGTGAGTGGAGCATCGCCTGTATCGGTGGTTCATTGGGCATCGGATTCGGAGACTTTCGTTTCCAACTCTGGAATCTGGGCGAATTAACGACAGAGGGAGAGTGGCTCGTCGATGAGTTTGGCGGGGTCCAATTTTGGTGGCCAAGCATTCAACAAGTTTATGGTCCAACAGACGTGATGTTCTTCTTTCCCATTTGGATGTTTCTCTTATCGACTACGATTGCGACGATGTGGCTCTGGCGTTCCGACCGTCGCCCCAAGAGCGGTCGCGTGAACTGCGGTTACAACCTGACTGGCAATGTCAGCGGTGTTTGTCCCGAATGCGGGAGGGCAATCACGGCGGCGGACCAAGCCTGAGTCCGAACGCACAAACCCACCGCGACAATCGCATCGAACGATGCGCGAGAAACCATAGATCCGAAGCAAAAATCACTTGAATTGAAGGCCCAACGAAAACAGCCACCGGTCGGACTCGAACCGACGACCTGCGGTTTACAAAACCGCTGCACGATTCCACAAGTGTAGATACGCCAGAGACTTACGACGGTGACGAATCTGCTATCGCCCGAAACCCCGACACTTCGGACGGAAAAACAACAACCAACCCCGACCTACAGACCATCATCGAAGCATGGCCAAGCCTGCCCGAACCGCTCCGGACGGCGGTGTTGGCGATTGTGCGGAGCGGTGGGTAGGAATTAGATCGATGCGCCACACTCGGGACAACGTGGCTCGGGCAATTCTCGCGTATCGTAACCGCAATTCACGCAAATCAGCATACCATCGGCGGCCAACCGCTTTCGCAATTCGCGGCGAGTGGAGTTACTAACGGCCCAAATTGCAAGGAGTCGCACGGCGGCCAACTCAGAGGTTACGAATAGGGCCGAGATTATGTTCCCAGTTTGGTCGCCGACCCATTGGATGATTGGGAAGGTTAAGAAGTACAGTATTCCGAACAGCCCTAGGAAGGCATAGTAGAGTTTACGCGGCTTCGCCGATCGCAGGACGTCGTGCCTGTCGGCTTCCGGGAAGGATTCTAGTTCGGGAAACCATGAGCCAAGAAATCTCGACTCAATTTCGATGGTGAGTTGAATGAAACAAGCAATGCCAAGAAGGACGGCTACCATAATTGCGGTCGAGACCTTCCAAAGCGACCCCACTACCGCTGAGATTCCAACGGCAAGGATGAGACACACTGCAAGGAAAAACAGTCGCCTGTGCTGTCGATTCATGCCGTCTCCGCCATTCTTGCCGCTCCACGAATTCCGAGTCCCGATTTCGAATCATTACGGTGGTCGAATCGTCAGTCAAATCGACGAAGCAATTGGACTTGGGGGACCCATGCCCGCCTAGAATCCGAACCACACCCCCCGGTCAAATATCGCGGGTACCCGTAGGTTATCTGGCATGGAAGGAATCGGGGTTTCGGGGGCGCGGGCTTCGACTGGGGTGGGGTTAGGAAAGCTAAGAGTCGTCTCGCGTGCGTACGACCAGATCATGCTCTTATTATCGAGTTGCAATTGTTATTTCGTCAATTCCGCTATTCCATCAAAGCGAAAAATGACGACCTTCCCGAGGGAATC
>JAADIU010000093.1:4089-9917 GCA_013151185.1 Planctomycetota bacterium | reverse complement strand
TTCGACGGTTCTCACGCACTTTTTGTGAAACGATCCACAGGCTTGACTTGACGTTAGAATGGTCGCGAATAGTCCATGGTTGGACTTCGAACAAGCGGAATGAAGTCTGCTCGGATGTTTAATCCACATTTGCCGTAGCCCGCAACCCTTCGCTGCCTTCACATAAAGATCGAACCCGAATTAGTTGGGATCGCCGTGAAATCCCTGGCACCTTCCGGAGTACGCCCCTTGTGTGATTACCGGCGGCGACGGACGACCAGCAGGCCACCAAAACCAAGAAGACAAAGACTCGCTGGCTCGGGAACCGGTATCCAGCTATAGGTAACCGTTAGATCCATGATGAGTAGTTGAGGCTGAAAATCTAGCAGTTCGGGAGCAAAAACTGTACCTGGTTCAATCTCTGGCGGTATCGCTTGCTTAACGAGATCCGACATTGTGAAGTTGCTGTCAAGCTGCAGCGGCGTAGCACCGGTGAATGTACTCAGGGAGGCCGCGTTGCTGATCAGTTCCGTCAAGCCGATCCCGCCTGACGACAGAAAAACGAACCCTGGCTGAAGTGGGCCGGCAAAAAAACCAAAAGACACGTTTGAATCAATCTCGGGAAAAGGACCGGCCGGGTCTGGAAGGATTTGCTCACCAAGAATGCTGGCTGTCCATTGGATATCCCATATGCCTTCTGCGCCTACAAAATCGGTCGTACTCAGATTGTCGCCAACCGTGACCAAGACGTCATCTCCCAGAAAATAATCGAATGTCATGCCCAAGAGCTGGCGGGTTCCGCCCTGAGTATCGAACCTGTCTATCGATAATGGCTCTGAATACGATCCACCGAATTGCGGGTCACTAATCTCTTGGCGTACGTTGAATACCTCTTCCATGAGGCCGCCCGCTTGAGCCTGCGATACCGTCGTTGCAATTGACAGGACGGTGGCGAGCGCCGCGAGTCGAGCTGGCCCCAGACGATGCATGCCCCTACTGTTACGGTTCGGTTTTGCTTTTGCATTCATTTCCAATTTCTCCTAAGAAACACTCCATGTTACAGAACCATTCTGTAACCAAGAACTGATCCCTCTCGTTCCCCCCTGAGTAATCCTGAAACGAAGACAAGGCAGGCGAGCCCCGTTCGCAACGTCGTGTCCCGGCCTAGCTCACCAAGCCCATTGCCATCTGCGACGACAAGCTGTCGCCGGGGAAAGCGAACATCAATTTCGTTCGCCAACGCGATGGCAGGGCCGGCCACGACCAAAAAAGCGACTGATTTGCCTATCGCGTATCCCTCAGTTGCACGCACCAGCAGCCCGCGCACGCCTCATTCGACAACCCCTTTCGCCACATCCCCTACTTTGACGAGCGTACCGATTCCCATTTGCATTTGTCAAGCACATTTCTGGAATTGTGCTCAGAAATATTCTAGTGATTGACACCCTGCCAAATGACCGCTATCCTCGTTGTTGGATGAAAGCTGCATCGCTCCAACCAAACGAGGGTCTGACATTTGAGGTCCATGCTGAGCGCGTGCTGAGATCCCTACAGAGTGTATTCAGTGACATCCTGGATGCCATGCCCGAGCCCGCTTCTAAGCCCCAGCAGATCGCGAGGGCGTTAAGTATCGACAAGAAACTAGCTTGGCGCATCCTCAGGCTGGTCCAAAGTTCCGATCCGTTCGCAGTCGCCCAATACCTACCGGGCAGCGCTGCTCTTAAAATGTTCACCGATTCGGCAACCAGTATTGCCGTCCCGAAGTCCTTGGTGGACGGCGTCAATCGTGCGTACGCAGAATTTGAGGGGCTTATCCGTGCCCACGCAGGGGATCGCGCATCGCTCGAAATGATGCTCACCGCCTGCGCAAAAAAGGACCGTGCAACGGCCGACCTTGCTCACCGAAGAATGGCGTTTCGCGGCAATAGTTACATCTTGGGCATGCAGGCAAAGACCCATCTAAAGACGGTGTTCGTCCGGCCGGGGGATAACCCGCAACTCATACACCTGGCTATGATCAACGGCTTCTTCAAGCTGCGTCAATTGCGAGATAGCGTTCCATTGACCGTCGCACGGATACGTTATGCCGACAGCGACTGCGTGGTCCGCCGACCTGTCTCGTTTTGCCCTATCGACCCTGCTTCCTCGCAGGGCCATGGAATGTTCCTCTTGGGTAAGTTCTGTAGCGAGCCACTACCGGAGGTGTGCGCCGTAAACGCAGAAGCTGGTGTTATCAATTGCGAATTGATTGGACACGGCGTCGGTGATACGGGGGCGATCACCTGCGTCGAGGGAAACGTCGCACGAGATGTTGCGTCACGCTACAGAGACGAAAACAATCCATTCGGCGAAAACTGTGCGACGGTAAGGATTCCATGCGAGGTATTGGTTGTTGATTTTCTCATTCGCGAGGACACGTTCGGACCGATCACACCGAAAGCATTGGCATACGCAGATCTACAGCGGGGATCGCACGGCCCAGCCCTGGACCGCGATTTGCTGGACATCAACGAACCGGTGACCTACCTCGGGAAAGGACCGGCTGTACTGCACTCACGCGACGTTCCCGGGTATCCGCGGATGGCCCGTTATGTGTTCGATCAACTGGGGTGGGACGGCGAGCGCTTCGACGTCTATCGCTGCCGCATGGAGTACCCGTTCGTCCCGTCGACAGTTATCCTACGATTCGATTTGCCTGAACCGCCCGCTTGACTCTGAAATTGAAACAGGGACGCGGCTGCTCTGCAGAAAAGCCCTGATGTTCGGGTCGCGAAATTGGTGTACCACTGTTAGACCATCCAGAATGAGCAGAACATGCAAGCCGCCACGGAGGGTGCTGCAGGTGGCGCATGCTACGACCGAGAACGCTCTGCCAGCGTATACTCACCGCTTCAGCCCCGGAAAGTTCACCCAACACCAACTCTTCGCCTGTTTGGTTCTTAAGGAATTCTTGAAGATCGATTATTGCGGCATCGCTGCGCATGTTCGGCCAAGAAAAAATCTTGGCGAAACCTGAAGCACGGCTGGGCGGATCACATCATGAATTGAGGTCGTCTATCCGGTTTCACCGAAAGTGCGGGAGAACCGCTTTGAGCACTCCCTGGCAGACGGCGCGAAAGATATTTTCGCTCAGGTCCTACGACGTACGAATAACAATCCGCCCAATGCCAGGAGCGAGAGGGATGTAGGCTCCGGAATGGTAACGACCCAGCCCTCGATATTGCCTGCGGGGTTGAAGCCGAACCCGACGAGTGTTTGACCGTCGTCGGAGAGGCCGCTAGCAGACCACAACTTCCATCCGGCGATATCGGCACCGAGGCCAAAGTCGTCGGTCAAAATATCGCGCACTGACCGCATCCCGTCGGCTTCATTCCACAAGAACGCTTCACCTCCGGCATCGGTCCAACCCTGCCCAACGATCACGGAACCATCAGGCGAAACGGCGAGAGCGTCAGCATTGACACTGCTGCCCGGCAGGTCGCCAATGCTGACCATGCCATCGTCTGCCGTCCAGCGAAATGCTTCTTGGCCAAGAGCGGTGCGACCTCTCCCAACGATCACAGAACCATCGCCGGAAATCGCTTCCGCGCGGCTGGAAAAACTTCCTCCGGGCAAGTCGCCCAACCCCACCATACCACCGCCCGCCGTCCAGCGGAATGCCTCCGCCCTTTGGTTACCACCACCATCTGCGGAGACAGATGCACCCACGATAACTTGTCCGTCATCCGATGTACCAAGCGCCAGGCTGTTGAATACCCCACCCGGCAAATCGCCCAATCCCACCATGCCATCACCTGCTGTCCAACGAAATGCCTCAAAGCCAGATGGCGAATTACCGATTCCCACCACTGTATTACCGTCAGCGGAGGTATCCCATGCGGCGCTGAAAACACCCCCGCCAGGGAGGTCACCCAGGCTGACCATACCGCCACCCGCCGTCCAGCGAAATGCTTCATTGTCAACTGCGCCCCGGCCTTGCCCAACGATGACGTCGCCATTGGCCGACGCGGCATTTGCAATACTCAGAAAAGTGCCGCCGGGGATGTCGCCCAGGCCGGTCAAACCACCGCCGGCGGTCCACCGAAATGCTTCGGCACCAGAGACACCATCGCTATCTCCAACGATAACGGAACCGTCACCTGAGATTCCTTTCGCGTTCGAGCTAGCACTTCCGCCTGGCAGACTCCCCAAGCTCTGAAAACTCGCCACCGCGCCGAACGCCGAAACGGACGACCCCAAACCAAAGGCTGCAAGCGCCGACAACATCCGCACGCTAGTTTTTAATTCGAGAGTATGTGCTTTGAGAGTAAGTCTGTGAAACATGTACATCCTGCAACCTCCTTATGACGCTCAGTCATTGTGGACTCATACAAGACCTGCAATCCGCAGATTTTGCGACGTTAAGAAAATAAGACTCTTGAGAAAACCGGCCGGGTTCGCATACCACCTTCTTGGCACCTCACGGCGAATCAGGTTTCATCCAGATTCAAACAAACGAGAGGAGCTTCCCTGTCCGACCGGGCTCTGGCGACGTCAGTCGATGTTGAGAAGCGACCTTGATGTAATTCGAGAACCTGCGGAAGTAATGCAGCCGCCCCGCACTCGATGAGAAGCTGGGGTCGAGGAGGCAACCCCAACTTCTCGAGTGTCGGCTACCCGGATCAGAACTCTATCCGGTGAAACTTGCCATGAACGCCTGAAAGTCGCCGAGGTCCACGTCGCCGTCACCGTCAACGTCGGAACACTCGCAGCCCGTTTGCGATCCGACTTCGGGGCCACTCAGGCAACCGGCAAGGAATTCAAAATCCGTCATATCAACATCACCATCGGTGTCGCAATCACCCGGGAGGGGAACGGTGCAACCTCTTAGCATGGCGACGTTTCGGGAAAATTGGCCAGCCACAGTAATCCATTTGCCAACCATATAGATCCCGCTCCCAAACGCGTCATCGAATTGGGCAACCGCCTGTATGAATCCAGTTCCCCCACATCCGAATGGCCGAACCGAAACCCAGTCTTGACCATTCCATCGAAGCAGGTCGATCGGTGACCAGGTCGTTGCGAACATGGTCGGACCATTTCCATCGTCCATCTCACCTACGAGCGTCTTATAGACCGAGGATCCGGCGCCATCAAACGGCTCGGAACTGACAAAGGCGTCCGTCCAGGTTTGACCGTCCCATTTCACGAACTGGCTCGGTGCTTGAATGGCACCTCGGCTGAAATACAGCGCAGAACCCGTGCCGTCGTCGTAAACCAGCGCTGGTTGGGCAGCGCCCTGCTGAAGAGTAACCGTCGACCAATTCTGACCATCCCACTTTGCGACTTCATCACTTCCGATAGACAAACCACCAGCGATGTCAAAGTTTCCGTAGGCGTAAATTGCCGACCCCGTTCCGTCGTCGAACACAACGGCTCGAGAGGAAACAGTCCCATTCGTGTTCACCAGACCGCTACCGAGTTGCACCCACTGGCTACCAGTCCACTTGGCGATTCCGTCTGTGAAGGGATCGCCAACGAAGCTACGGAAAACGCCCGTCACATGAATGGCCGGTCCGGTGCCATCGTCGAATACCAAGAAGTCGTTCACGCCGACCAAGCCAGCTCCCATCGCCGACCACGACAGTCCGTTCCATTTGGCGATTCTGTTTGCGAACGCTCCACCAGCGATGTTGAAGTCACCGGCGACGTACAACGCAGATCCCGTGCCATCATCGAGAGCTTTCAGAGTCGTTGCCCAAGGAGGTAGAGGATTGGCTGGCCCACCCAAGCCAATGCCAACGGGAGACCAGTTTATTCCATCCCATTTGGCGATGGAATTTCCAATGAAATTGCCACCGGCGAACTGG
>JAADIU010000093.1:0-4076 GCA_013151185.1 Planctomycetota bacterium | reverse complement strand
CCGCATAGAGCGCTGGCCCGTTTCCATCGTCGTAGACCGCCAAGTCCGAAAGTTGTTCCGGTACCGACGGATCGAACGGGTCCGTCGGCGCTTGCGTGGACAGCCCAGGGTTACCGAGTTCGGCCAACTCCCATGAACTTGTACATACCGGACCTGCAGAGACCGGTGCGGGCAAGTAAGGGATGTGCGCGCGGTACGCTCGGATCGGGGTTCCGCCCTCACCGGTGAAGTTGCCCCAACCCACAAACGTGATGCCATTGCTTGTGACCGTGACGTCTTGAGCAGTCACCAAACTCCAGTCGGTTAAATCCAGGGCAAATTCGTCAACCAGAATGTCCTGAAGTTTGATCATGCCTGTCTCTCGACTCCAGACAAAAGCCGAGAAGGTGAAATCGCCGCTGGTAACGCTGGCACCGACCACAAGCGAGCCATCAGCAGAAACTCCCTTGGCTTCGCTCGTGTGGGCACCGCCTTCAAGATCGCCCAACAACTCCGCGCCATCGATGACTGTCCACCGAAATCCTTCGCGCCCATCGATCGTGGACAGTTCTCCCACAACTGTTGAGCCATCTTCTGAAACCGCCCAAGAATAACTCTCACCACCACAATACTCCGAAAAATCGAGGAGTTCGATACTGTACCCGCTGGCAGCCGTCCAACGGACAGCCTGCCTTGTGGGAAAACCAAAGACGTCGGCATTGCCGACCCCCGCGATCACACTGCCGTCTGCAGAAGCCGAAAAAGCTTGGCTGTCGAACGTACCGGTTGGTAAGTCGCCCAGCCCGACCATGCCGCCTGATGATGTCCATCGAAACGCTTCGAAACCAGAGGCCGAACCGCTCACTCCGACGATCGTGTCGCCGGCCAATGAGACTCCGCAGGCAACACTCGTGTTCGTACCACCCACGAGAGAGCCCAACCCGACCGTCCCACCAGAGGAGGTCCAGGTGAACGCCTGCGATCCCGAAGCGCCGACGACGGTGCCACCATCGGGGGACATGTCAATCGCGGCGCGGTCGGTGGCGCCTGGAAGCGGGGCGATCGAGACCATGCCGCCGCTTGAACTCCACCGATAGGCACCACCGACTCCGGCGCTTGTTCCTGCGACGAAAGAACCGTCAGCGGAAACTGCCTTGGCGTCACTGGCGGCGTTGGTGGGGATCCCGGGATCGTCCAAAGGAATAAACGAAGGTGGACTCGCGATAGCCTGAACCGACCACACGAAGGTAGCGCAAACGAGAGCTGCGCCAAGGATGCGCCGACCATTGAAACGCTCTACTGAGGTTTTCATATCTCTATCGTCCTTTTGACTGTTTCCAATCGATGCGCACAAAAGAAACTGCGCGCTCGACATACTTTTTCAATTCTCAGCGGTGATCCGTCGCCATGTGCTGGTTCGGAGCCGGTTAGATGTTCTGCTCTGCGGCAAGGTGACAACTTCATTGTTTTCGTTTTTCTCTCAATTGTTTCCCTAATCTTCCCGACCTCTGGGTTCGTGTGGCTGAGTGCACTGCAAGCGGGTTCTTGCAACCGAAGTACGAAAGGCTTCAAACGCCCCGCTCCTCCTCCGACCACCGGATCGCCCCGACCATCCCATTCGGTTGTCGTAGTCGGGTAGCCCCTTTCTGAACACGGGGCCGCCCGACTGGACTTTGGAATAACATAATCAACACCGCGTACGGCGACGACGAATGCCAAGAACAGCGCCAACAGCGAGCAACGACAAGCCTGCTGGCTCTGGTACGACGCCAAATGCCAAGTTGTCAACCAGAGTGAGGAACGACCCTCCAGGGGGTGGCGCTCCCGGTGTGATCTGAATTCTCGTGATGTTTCCGAGATCAGAGAAACCGATGAAGGTGGTAAAGGCTGCTTCGGAAGCCGTGGTGAAGATAACCGTGTCAAGCAACGTAGCGCCGTTAAACACATCAACAGTTGCCTCGCCGCCACCGGGAGCGATAGCAACGTTAAAACCGGCAGCCGACACGTCGGGAGCGAAATGCATCACCAAAGGCAAGTTATCAAAGCCCTGTGCTAGGAAGTCAGAGGGAGTGCCAAGGAATGACGCGCTGCTGACGAGTACGCCACTGTTGTCTCCGACGGCATCCGTAAAAGTAACTCCCTGGGCTGAAAAGTCCGGAACGGGTACGAAATCAAATATTGGGGCGAATCCTTCAAAGTCCAGTACTGGCAGGCCGGGGTTTGCCGCGTCAAAAGTCGTCGCGTCCGTGAACACGGTTGCCCGAACGGCAGCAGATGGCACCAGAAGGACTATCATCATGACCACCGGGCGGTACAAATTAATTCTTAACATCATAGAGCTCCTTTATTGCGATTGCGCACTTCGTTCCTAACAAGAGACCAAGAGGGGCGCAGGCATGTTTGTTGCTGCGACCTCACCAAAATTCCGAGCTCTCACTCTCCCTCGAAATTTCAGAAATCGTTCATCTCGATTTGATCGTTCTCATTTCCGCTCGCGGAGAACAGCAATGCACCGCCCGCCGACACCCTGCCATCATGTCCAGAATTCGTCTTGTGGAGAATGGCTCCTACACGAAGCTCCCTTGATCGATTTCACTTTTGTGCGAAGCCGCCACATTGATCGAAATCCCATCGTGCGCGACTGGGTATTCCAAACCAGTCGCAAGTGGCAGGTTTCTCAATCCCATGCACTTGTGTTTTTAGCATACAGAAAACGCTAGGAACAAGTCAAGACTTTCGCCTAGGAATTTGACTGGAAACGTTCCAAGATGATTGACATCGCACTCAAACCGCGATAGGATAGCTATAAGATGGGAAATGCGATCACAAAACCGAATCATCGCCCGGCATTTGAGGTCGAGGCTGAGCGCGTTCTCAGGTCGTTGCGGGGCGCTTTCGGCGAGTTGTTCGATTCTCTCCCCGAACCAGCGGTCAAGCCGCAGCAAATCGCCCAGGCTCTCGGCATCGACAAGAAGCTAGCCTGGCGCGTTCTCAAGATAGTTCAAAGCCCCGACCCTTTTGCAGCCGCCCAATACGTTCCGGGAATCGCTGCGATAAAGACGTTCACCGACTCTGCTACCCGGATAGCCACTCCAAAATCTTTGGTGGATGGCCTCCATCGAGCCTATGCTGACTTTGAGGGATTGATTCGAGCCCACGCCGGAGATCGGGCGTCACTCGAAATGATGCTCACTGCCTGCGCAAAAGATGACCGAACCACCGCAGACATCGCGCACCGGCGGATGGCGTTTCGCGGTAACAGCTTCATCTGGGGAGCGCAGGCCAAGACGCAACTAAAGACGGTGTTCGTCCGGCCAGGTGATGACCCAAATCTTATTCATCTTGCCATGGTCAATGGCTTCTTCAAGCTTCGCCAATTGCGTGACGATGCCCCACTGACCGTCGCCAGGATACGTTATTCCGACGGAGACGGTGTGGTCCGCCGACCGGCTGAGTTTTGTCCCATTGATCCGAATTCAAAAGAAGAGCGCGGGATATCTCTCTTGAGGGATTTCTGTAGCGACCCACTGCCCGAAGTATGCACCGTCAATGCCGATGCAGGGTTCGTCAATTGCGAGTTGGTTGGCAATGGGGTCGGTGACATGGCGGCTATCACCTGTGTCGAAGGGAATGTTGCCCGCAACGTTGCGTCGCGCTACCGCGATAAGAATAACACTCTAGGCGAGAACGGTGCCCACATCTGCATTCCGTGTGAGGTGTTGGTTCTGGATGTTCTCATCCGCGAAGATACGTTTGGTCTGATTACGCCCGAAGCGGTGGTATACGGTGAGCTTTTGCGAGGGGTTCCATACCCAGCGCCGAACAGAGAACGAGATCTGCTTACCATTCAGGAATCCGTCGCATACCTTGGGAAAGGCCCCGCTGTGCTGCATTCCTCGGACGTACCCAAGTATCCGAAGTTGGCCCGCTATGTGTTCAACCAGCTCGGGTGGGATGGTGAACGCTTCGACGTCTATCGTTTCCGAATGGAATATCCGGTAGTCCCATCGACAGCGGTACTCCGGTTCAAATTACCCGAACCACCCTTATAATCCTTGCCACGAAGCTCCCGTGTGCAGGCAGGCGCACAGGTCCAT
>JAADIU010000262.1 GCA_013151185.1 Planctomycetota bacterium | reverse complement strand
CTTCTTGATTGGCGTATTGTCAGTGTGGCCGTAGATTAGAATGTCCCTGTTGCTGTATTCACTTTGCAGCACACCCGCGATGCGCGAAAGTTCTTTCGTCGCGCCGCTACGCAACTTGGCTTTGCCCGACCCAAACAGGACGGAGCCTTCGATCGCAATCATCGCTCCGCCGGGAACCGCAGTCCATCCGCTGGGAACTTGCGGCTGCTGCTGTTGGACGACGGGTTGTTGAATGGCGGCGGGGCGTGAACGTGCGGAATTTCTGGCGCTACTGAGTTGACTGTTGAGGCCGTTGATCCGACCCCGCGACGACGAAAGACTGTTTTGGCACTGATCGTTTGCCGACCGCATCGCGGAGAGTTCATCCTGCGTTGCTGTCAGATCGTCGAGAAGCTGCTGGTTGCTTTCCTCCAACATGACGATGCGGTTCTTTTGCTCTTCACAGCCAGTGGCGATGCTGAGCAATCCAACAAAAACTGCGGTGATAACGATGTTTTTGGCGCGGAACATGTCTTCATACCTCCAATGTAAACACGAGCATATCGTAAAGATCCCGTGAGGGATTCCATTCCCAAGATTGCGATCAGGCGAGTCTCAAACCACCAGCGGTATGTTGCCACTGGTGTGATTCAACCTGTTTGGGCATTATTCAACGTCGTAGGGTCCGCTGTGCGGACCATTCTTTGACATCGCACATTGCCTTATCGACGGTCCTGCCTCTAACGGTCCGCACAGCGGACCCTACCCATCTTCCCCAGCGGTCTTGTTTTCTTCATCAGACCTTTTTTCATCAGACGTCTGCTGGTCGATTCGCTTTAGCAACTCCGCCTGATTCTTTTTCTCGGTCTGCAAGTCTTCGTGTGCTTTTAGGGCACCCATGTCACGCACCACGCCAAACGCAAACCGAAGCGTGATCCATGTCAACACCGCAAACAGTGCCGTGCAAAACATCAGCCACAACACGTTGATGTCGACGAACTCGCCGAAGCACCAGACCGTCACCTTGTTCGCCCAATTCTTCCAGACCATCAGAAGGATGAATAGGGAAAACAGGATAATCAGGATGAGCTTAGAATAGACCTTGATTCGTTGAATAGCAAGATTCATTTGTTCGCTACCTAACCGCTGCCTGTGATATTTTCAAAAATAACAGGCATGAAATCGAACAGGTACGCGACGTTGCGTATCAATTTTGATTCCATGATTTGATCGTAATACAAAACCACAATCAGAAACGAAATGGATAACCACGGGCCCAGCGGAATCGCCCGCGTTCGTTTGATCGGAAGCATCATGACCCATCCCGCAACCGCGAGCACAGAGCACAGAACAAAACCAGCCAGCACAGTGGGCCAACCGCAAACGCAGCCAGCCGCGGCCATCATGTGAATGTCACCGCTGCCAAATGCCTCCCGCCCCATGATGAGCGTCGCCAGGATGCGAACCGCCCAGCCGATCGCTCCACCCAAAAGGAATCCCGAGGCGGCAGTCCCCAATCCCCGCAGTGGCGTCCAATCTGTCGTGGGCGACCATTGCAGGATCTCGGCGAACATGGCGGAGGTGTTGCTACAGGATGCGCCATAATACCAGGTGACGCCTCCCAACCCGATGGTAGGCAGAATGATGAGCAATTCGAGCAGAACCGTTCGGCGGGCGGTGGATTTTTCCGATTCGATGACGTCGATGATTTCGTCGTCGGATTCCCTTTGCTCGGCAGCACCGAATTGGATCAGTAGAAAGAGAAAAACCAGACCGGGAACCCACCGCGCGGTGTGCGAAAGGGCAGTGCCCAAGGATGCACCTTCCATCAAAGCACCGGTAGCCAGGATCAACAGGCTCGATGCGGCAGCGATCGCACCGAGAACCGCTACCAAGCGGCGCGTTTCGGAGGGTTCGCTGGCTGCTGTTGCACCCTCAATCCCCGCTTCGCTGTCATTCACCGCGTCATCATTCGGTGCGGGGTTTTCGGGTGTGTCAATCGATTCGTCTTGAATGTTTTCTTCGGGCGGTGGGCGCATGAACATGCGGAGCGCGAGCAAGGTCAAAACAAATACGACGACCGCAACAAGGCTGCCCGCCGACAGACCGGTCGAGGGTCTTGGCCAGTGCGATGATCTCTCGGGCGTCCAGAGCGCGTGCAGGATGAAACCGGCCACCGTCGCCATCGTCGTGAAGCGAATGTCGACCCAGTAGTGTTCGAGGTCGATCGCCGACATCGCCAACAGCGCCATGAACAGGATGATATGCGCAAGCAGGATCGGCCAATCTTCACTGAGTTGCCAGGTGATTCCCGGATAATCGACGACCAACCCGACGTGTGTGTGTGCGATCAGGAATGCGTCGAAGATCAGCAGCACCACAAGGGCTGCCGTCATTTCCCCCACGGGATAGCGAAGGGAAATCGAAGTCTTACACCCGCGACAACGACCACCCAAGCGAAGGAAGCCAAGGACAGGCAGGTTGTCGTACCAGTGAATCCTCGTGTGGCAGCCGGGGCAGAAAGACCACTTGGGATTTCCAAGCGATAAGTTCCGCGGAAGGCGGTAGATGATGACGTTGAGAAAACTACCCAGACTCAGGCCGAGGGCACACATGAAAGCCAACCACCAGACAACTTCGACGGTGGAACCGAGGCCAGACGACAACAGATTCATGGATCACGACCGGGCGGTGAAATGGAAGAAACGAAGTGGGTCATCCATGACGGTGAACTTCCCTTGCAAAATAAGGCGTCCGAAAAGTAAACGCGGCTACTGGCGTGCTTCAACCTGTTGGGACATTATTCAACATTCAACTGGGACATTACTCAACGATGTAGGGTCCGCTGTGCGGACCATTTCTCGGTATCGAACAGAGCCCCTGTGACGGTCCGCACAGCGGACCCTACCGGAAACCTCGAACGCGACGGTTACGACGAGGAGCATTCAAATAAAGATCATGCCCGATCTTCTTGCTTCACACCATTGAAGCTTCCAGGGCGACAAGAGTTTTTACAGCTTGTTATGCGTTCCGTCGCAGAACGGGAGGTTGCAGCTTTGGTGACATTGGCAAACCGACACCGTTCCGTTCTCGGTGATTTCATGCACGATGGGGCCAACCCCGACATCCTTCCGCGCGTGGGCACCATCGCAGTGCGGCAGGTTGCCAGAGTGTCCGCACATGCAGTACGCCTTTTTTCCGGGCGTTTCGGCGACAACGATCGGGCGGGTGTCATGAATCTGGTCGGTCATAGGATGCTCCTTCAATCCGTGCCGCAGGTGTTGGCTGTGACGCGGGCATTGGGTGGCTGTTGTCCGGCTTCGCGGCATCGCGATCCCTGCCACCCGAAAATCCATCGACCGCAGCATACCCGATCGTTGGCTTTCCCGCACGTTTTGACAGATGGGTGTGCAGTTCTCGAAGGTTGTGGGTCAACAAGTTTGCGGCTTGGCGTGTGTTGAGGTCGGCAAATCGGGTCGGACAGATGAGGCGGCCAAACTGCACCGAAATTGGGGACGGTTTAGGCAAACGGGCAGACTTCGGCCAGGCGTCGAAGGCACCTTCGATCGCCACAGGGAGAATGGGTGCGTTCGCCCGCCGCGAAAGATGGATCACGCCCGATCGGCATGGTGCGACCCGTCCATCGCGAGAACGTGTGCCCTCCGGAAACATTAGCAGCGCGCCACCTGACTTGAGAATTCGCATCGATGTTTCAAACGAAGAAAGGTCGGTGCCTCCGGATTTGACCGGAAATGCGTTGAGAATTCGGATCAGCGTAGCCAATCCCGGAATACGAAACAGCGACTCCCGTGCCATGTAGTGCAAAGGACGACCTGCCAGTGCGCCGACGAGCGGCGGGTCGAGAAAGCTTTGATGGTTGCTGGCTAGGATGAGAGGGCCACGGGGCGGCAAATTCGTCCTGCCGTATAACCGCGCTTTGCAAAGCAGGCTGAGCACGCCACCCACCGCGAGACAACTCAGAGAATACACTGCCCGCTGCGGCGGACGCGCCATCGTCGACCAAACGGATTTGCGGGTGGCGGGCATCGGCGGATTCAGCGCGTCACGTCCGGCCAATCCCAGTTGGCGAGCGTTTTTAGCTGGGCGTGGTCGGTCATGTCGATCTGAAGCGGAGTCAGAACAACGTAGCCGTCAAGCAGCGCACGCAGATCGTGCTCCGGTGGGCCATGATCTTTGAACCACCCGTGTAGCGAGAACTCTGGACGGCCATCTTTGCCGGTGGCTCGTTTGTACTCATCGTCGGCACGGTGGGTGGCCTGCGAGGCAAAGCGAAGACCCATCGGGCGTTCCTCGGTGACGTTCGGGAAGTTGACGTTCAACAGGTTGCACGGCTGATCACCAGCCATCACCGCGTTGCCAAATCGTTCGACGATGCTTCTCGACAACCGAGCCGCCTCTGCGAATTCGGTGTCTCCGTGGTCGGCCCACAATTGCGAAATGGCGATCGACGGGAAGCCCTGGATCGCGCCCTCAGCGGCGGCTGCTACCGTGCCGGAGTAAAGCACATTAATGCCAACGTTCGCACCATCGTTGATGCCCGAGACGATCAGGTCGGGTGGATTGTCAAGCAATCTTGCAAGGGCGAGCTTCACACAGTCGGCGGGTTTTCCCCGAACCGCCCACCCGGTGAACACGTCTTCGATGGTCGTGCGTTGGACGGTCAGTGGCTCGCGGATGGTGATGCCATGTCCACATGCGGACTGTACGGAGTCCGGTGCGACGACCGAAACCTCCGAAAACTTGATCAACTCTTTGTACAGCGAGACAATGCCCGGCGCAAAGATGCCGTCGTCATTCGTTAACAATATACGCATGTCCGCGATTGTAGAAGGCACCTATGGGGTGTCAACGCGGCGTCTGACGCGAGGATGGGCGAAGATCAATGGCCTCTCACGACTTCACACTGACGCGCGCCCAATCGCGCCGGGTTGATGAACTTGCGGTCGATGAGTTCAAAATGCCGTCGCTCGTCCTCATGGAAAACGCCGGACGAAACGCAGCCGACTGCATCGAGCGGCGGTATGGATCAACGGTCGAGAGTCAACCGCGATCCGTCAAGATTTTTTGCGGTGCGGGCAACAACGGGGGCGATGGCTTCGTGATTGCGCGGCATCTGTGCAACGCGGGCTTCGATGTTCGTCTCTGGCTCGTCGGTGATCGCTCCCGAATCACACACGATGCAGGCGTGAACCTCGCGATTGTTTCTGCGATGCAGCTTCCGGTCGAAGACGTGGTAGAAGGTCACGATGTCGGACGCATATTCGATGGCTTTACACAGGGCGACATCATCGTGGATGCCATGTTGGGGACCGGGTTCTCTGGGAATGTGCGTAGCCCGATGGCTTCTGTCATCTCGGGCATCAATGCACTGCAAGGTTGTCGCGTGGTTTCAATCGACGTACCTTCGGGCTTGGACTGCGACACCGGGCAACACGGAAACGCATGTGTGCGTGCTGACTTGACGGTGACGTTTGTGGCGGCAAAGAGCGGGTTTGCGTCGTCCGAGGCGCAGTCGAATCTGGGCGAAGTCGTGGTGGCTGACATTGGTGCGCCGACGTCTTTGATTAAACGGGTCTTGATGGAACGCGCCGGTGATTCCTGAGCGATTGCCAATAACCAGGATTTTCTGCGGGCGATGCGCGGGTTGCGTTCTTTCGATCGCATTGGTTCTCCTAGGCGGCGGGGCGGTTGTTTGTGCGGGTTCGCCGCGGGCCAAGTCCGATCCTGCTGCCGAGGCAGCGTTTCTGCGAGCGGCAGGCGAGGGGTTTGAGCTACGCGCCACCGCCCATTTTTTGATTGCGCACGAAGGCGATCCCGAAGCGCTTCGAGATTTCATCGCCCGA
>JAADIU010000213.1 GCA_013151185.1 Planctomycetota bacterium | reverse complement strand
CATGGCGACGATCGCGGCGCGGGTTCTGGTGAACGCAGCAGGCCCTTGGGCGGGGGTCGTGGGCGATTTACCATTGGAGGCGAGAAACCGCCACCTTTATGTCACGCCTCAGATGAATGAGATCGATCCCTCGATGCCATTCGTTTGGGATGTCGTGAACGGGTTGTATTTTCGTCCAGAGAGCGGTGGTTTGATGCTGTGCGCGTGCGATGAACAGCAACGCGAACCGGGCGATTACTTGATCGATGATCGGGTCGAAAGCGAACTGGCTTCCAAACTTCGATTGCACCAACCGCGCCTAGCCGATGTGCGAATCAAGACGCGGTGGACCGGGCAGCGCGTCTTTGCCGAGGATGAAAAATTTGTCATCGGGTTCGATCCGCGACATCACCGGTTGTTTCATGTGGCTGGGTTGGGCGGGCATGGCGTCACCGTGTCCGATGCGATCGGTCGGTTTGCGGCAGACATGATTGTGAATGAGACGACGGGTTTTCACCATCCGCTATCGCCTGCGAGACTGAAGCGTTCGCCTTCGACGGTACGCACGGCTTGAGCGCGTCGCGGTCGTTCGCAATTCCTGATCATCAATCGGTAACTTCTCAGTAGGCAACATTGAAACTGTTGTACTCACCGGTCGCGGGCGATGTATCGCTGGTGTGGTCGTGAATGTGCCCCGCCATTTGCGCGTGGATGTCTGCAAGCAGTTTCGCCAGTGCGTCAACCGACCCTTCTGCAACGAGTTCCACGCTTCCATCGCTGAGGTTTTTGACGTATCCGGTGACATCGATGGGTGTGGCGAGGTGGCAGACGGTGTAACGGAACCCAACGCCTTGAACGTGTCCCCGAAAGTTGGTGGTGATTCGTTTCATGGGCGTTGCGTTGAGATGCGTGTTTGCGTTGGTGACGTGATCCAACCTGTTGGGACGTTACATAACGGTGTAGGGTCCGCTGTGCGGACCATTGTTCGGTATCGAACGTTGGTCCCCTGACGGTCCGCACAGCGGACCCTACCGAAAACTCTTGGTTTCACACCACTTGCGGGTTATGCGGCCGTGCGTCAGCCGCTCTTGGCTGGGTTGCGTTTGACCATTCGGATTTCGCGGCCTTCTTCTCGGTATTCGACTTCGTTCATGTAGGCGCGGATGAGCATGATGCCGCGTCCGCAGGGTAGCGATAAGCGTTCCGGGTGGGTGGGATCGGGGATTTCGTCGGGGCAAAACCCGCACCCCTCATCACGCACACAGATGACGACCTTTTCGGGTGTGACGGCATAGCGGACCCGCACTTTTTTTTCGGCGTCGCCGCAGTTTCCGTGGCGCACTGCGTTGGTCATGGCCTCTTCGAGGGCCAGCTTGATTGCAAATGTGGAATCTTCGTCGTATCCGGATGACTCGATTTCTTCGAGGATGAGCTTTTCGGGCAGCTTCGCTTCGGACAAGGTGCTTTGAATTTCGATCACCTTGAACGTGCCCTCTTTGTGTGGATCGGCGTTGCGTGAATCAGCATTGTGTGGGTCGGAAGCTGTCATGGAGAGGCGTCTTGCGGGTCAGTCTGTGACGGTCGTCGAAAAAGCTGCCAATGATTCTTCACACGTCGCGAGCAGGTCAAGCATCAAGAAAGCATGATCCACGGGATACGGTTGACGGTCATTCGGATTAACAGGCACAGCCACAGAAATTCATGCAGTTCGATCATTCATGTGGTTCGAGCGCATCGGGTTTCCACCTAGAACTTGCTCATCGCGTCGGCTGACTTTTCGTGGATTTCAAACAGCTTGCTCAATCGCGTAATTTTGAACACCTCGTATATCTGCGGATTGATGTTGGACAATTTGAGTTTGCCCTTTGCGCCTTTGACTTCCTTTTGCAGATTGATCAACATGCCCAGCGCGGCAGACGAAAGGTGCTCGACGTTTGAGAAGTTCAGCAGCAGCTTGATCGCGGGCGTTGACGAAACCAGGGCGAACAACTCATCCTCAATCTCGCGGATGGACAGTTCCTCCAGGATCTTTCGATCGCTGAACTGAACCATGTTGACTGAGTCCTGCTCGATTACTGTCAGGTGCGGTGATTTGTCCGTCATCGGGTTGGCTCCTGGCCATTGCTTGGGCCATTGCTTCTTTGGCCATTGCTTGGGCCGGCCACTGTGTCATTCGCGGACATTGTATCATCCGAGTGTCAATCCGTTTAATTTAACCCAGAGTCACAACGTGTCAATTCTACGGGGGACTCGGGTTGTTTGTCGTATCGCCTCCATGATCCCAACTATCGGCACAACAAGCCGCAATCCATCCCGAAAACCGGGGCAAAGATCAAAACTTCCGACAGGCATAACCGCATGAATAAGGCAACCCAGAAGCAAACCGGCGAACCATCCGAGCGGCTTCCCCATCTGACTTCGCAACAGCCCGGTGTGGGGGGCTCGATCAAGAACTGGCACGCGGACTTCGTCGTCGAGGAAATTCCCCGGTACGAACCCAGCAACGAGGGCGATCATGTTTTCTTCATGATTCAAAAGCAGGGCCTCACCACGCCCGAAGCCATTCGTCGAATCAGCCGAGCGCTGGGACGCAAAGGGCGCGATGTTGGATATGCGGGTTTGAAGGATGCACGCGGCATTACCCGACAGGTTCTCAGCGTTGAACATGTCACCGAGGAACAGGTGATGGGCATTCACCTTGATCGGATTCAAGTGCTTTGGGCTCGGCGACATGGAAACAAACTTCGCGTTGGTCACTTGGCGGGCAATCGTTTTGCGATCCGCGTTCGCGATGCTTTGCCGAATTCGCAAGATGCGGTGAAGGCGATCGCGGCAGACCTGATCCAACGTGGGATGCCCAACTACTTCGGGCCGCAACGGTTCGGGATGCGCGGCACCAACGCTCAGGTGGGTCGCGCGGTTTGGAACGGAGATTTCGACGGGGCGATCGCGCTGATTCTCGGGCATCCGCTTCCCTGTGATGACGAAGCGATGCGATTGGTGCGGAAGCAATTTGATCGGGGCGAATTTTCTGACGCCTTCAACGCATGGCCCCATCGCTTTCGCCTCGAACGCGCTCTTTGTCGACGGTTGGCTGACGGTCAACACGATGCGAGCGCGTTGTGGCGGAGCGTTGATCGAACGCTGCGAAAGTTATACCTGTCAGCGTTTCAAAGCGCGGTGTTCAATCAGGTTGTCGCGGCGCGAATCGGTGGTTTGGATCGTGTCGTTCAAGGTGATTTGGCGTGGTTGCATCGCAACGGTGCGTGTTTTGAAGTGGTCGATGTTGCGGCAGATCTGCCCCGATGCTGTGCGTTTGAGGTTTCTCCGACCGGCCCGCTGTTTGGAAAGAAGATGACGCCCGTAACCGGAGAAGCCGGCGCGTTGGAGCAAGAGATCATGGTGCAAAACGGTGTCGCGCCAGAGGGTGACGGAATGGGTGATCGGTTGACCGGTGCAAGGCGACCGCTGCGCGTACCCGTGTCGGAGTTCGCGTGCAGCGAAGGGAATGACGAGAACGGCGCATTTCTTGAACTGAAGTTCGCCTTGCCACCGGGTTCTTACGCGACAAGTTTTCTACGAGAAATCTGCAAATCCCAACCTCCAGCGTAGGGTGCGCGAGACTTGCGACCTCACATGAACTGGTGGGCACGGCCCACCCTACTTGGGCGCGGGTGCCCCGCCCTTTCAGGGTGGGGGACTGACGTAGTTCGATGGCGTGCGGATGATTCAATCCGTCCCCCACCCTTCCGCACTCGTGCGGTATTGAAAGCGGGCTGTGCCCGCCGCTGCGCTCAAGGATGGGGCACCCGCTTATTCGGTGCGTCCGGGACGCACCCTACGAGGCTTCGCTTGGGCTGCTGCGTTGAAGAAGATTGATTGCGTTGAAGAATATGTCGGCTGCGATTTCGTTGCCGGCTTCGCTTAGATGGTTGCAGTCGAAATAGTTGTTCGCGTCTGCGGTCAGCTCATCCCCGCTCGCTTCGATATCGACGAGGACAGCCCCCGCGTTTTCGGCGGCGAGTCGGATTCGATCGTTGAGGCGATTCAGATAACGATTTGCGTTGGTGGCTTGCGGGGCGAGTAGAATGTTGAACGGGAGAGGTTTGCAGGAACTGGTTTGCTCGCGAATAGGGAACAAGGTCGCCAAAAAAACATCCCAGCCGGCTCCGCGTGCGAGGGCGATTTCGAGTTCGAGGTTTGCCTGAACTTCATCGAGCAATTCTTCGAGTTTGGCAGTGAACGGGTAGTCCGCTGAATCGGGCGAGAGCAATAGAAATGCGTCTGTGTCCTTGATGAAACCGATGATGTCGTTGCCACCGTGCCAGATAAGAAGCGTGTCGGCATTGGGGTATGTGTTCAGCGCGATGATTCCTCGCAGCCGATTGACGCCCCCTCGGGTTCCTTCGCCACCGCTGCCTTCGGCTGCGAATGCGCTGGCGTCTTCTCCGAGGCGTTCGCGCAGAAATTCGTGGTAGTCTTTGCTGCTGGGGCCGGTTGTCGTTGAATCACCGAAGGCGATGACTCGAACATCGGGGTCGGGCAGTCGAAACTCCATGCAGCCGCCAAGAGTTGCCATCGCGCAGATCAGCCCTGCAACGATTCCCGAGTTTGCCTTTGAAACGAATTCCGTCCTTCTGACACGGCGCGATCTGACACCGTGCGAATGGCGGGCTTGGTTTGTGCGTTTTCTCTTCATGGCAGATTTTATGGGTTGGCTTGGTGTCGGTCGAGTCTTTCCCTGGCGGGGGATGGTTCTTATAATGGGCTGATTCCAACTGCAAGCGTCGGCACCAGCATCGGGAGATCGGATCGAATGGCTGACTACTCGAATCATCAGCGAAAACTTATCAATCGGTACTATGACAATCGTGACGATATCATGCTCACGAAGGTTCAGGAACTGGTGACCGAACTCTTTCTAGCCGAGACGCCTGCAAAGCAGGAGAAACTTTGGGACCGCGTGCGGAAGGCGATGGGCAATCTCAAAATCAAGCCGGCTGTCATTGACCACATCGTGAATTCCAAAGACCCGTCGGTTCTGGCATCGAACATTCAGGATTGGCTAAAGGGTTCCGTGCCCAAAGTGGACGCGCCCTCCAAGAGATAACCTTCAAGCAAGCAGGTCCTTCAGCGCTGACGGCTTCTTCGCCCTCGACGCGATTTTGAATCGGTTCTCCCCCGCTGCTTTCGGTGCTTCTTACCCTTTCGGGCTTTGCGGTCTTTGTCTTGCGATCGACCCAGCGGTTTTACTTTCGGCAGGATTGCGTTGTCTGGTACATCCATGCCGAACAATTGCACCCACCAATATTCGGTGCCTTTGGGGCCATCGATTTTGAAGAACCCCATGCCCGCATATCGCCAGCGTTTCAGCAGCATGTTTTCGTTGTGATGCGGGCTGTCGATGAGGCTTTGCATTGTTTCGCCGGCAGTGTCCATGCGGTTCAAACCGTAGGCGATGTTTTCGCCCACGATCGGATCGCAATAGCCAGCCGCCACCACGCGGTCGCCTGGGACACTGCCGTCGGGTGCGTTGTGGCTGAAGAAATCTTCGCGGTACATTTGTTTGGCGAATCGGTTGGCGGCTAACTCGAGCGACCGGGAATATCGAAGCTGCCTCAAACCTTTGCGCGATCGGTAGTCGTTGACCAACCGGAAGAACTCACGCTGCTCGGGCCCTTTGGGCGGCCCCAGTTTGAAACAAGGTTTCGCAGTCCGCGGAGGTGTGCGACGTGGTGGATTATTGGGGGCTGCGGTAGGCTGGCGGGTGCCGGTTGGCGGCATGGCCAGAACGTCCCAATCGAAACTGCACCCGCTCGCGATGAGAATGGTGGTGCAACAAGCGAGCGTAGCGGTTAAGGCAGCGCGG
>JAADIU010000083.1:5882-10846 GCA_013151185.1 Planctomycetota bacterium | reverse complement strand
CCCATCGGCAATAGCGATGCGACGCCCATCAATAACAAGATGCGGGATGAGCCCATAGACCCACCCCGCATTCATTGAACGTTGAATTGTTGAAAGTCACTTGGCCCGGCAAAGCAATCCAGATAACGACCGCCGGGTCGGTTGACTTAGGCCTTCTTGCAGCAAGGCTTCGTGCAACCAGCCGGGCACATCTTTTTCGACTTGCAGCAGGCCTTCTTACAATCGGCACCGCACTTCTTTGCCGACTTGCAGCACGCCTTCTTGTTACCTGCGCGACACTTCTTTGCCGACTTGCAGCACTTGCCGCCCTTGGGACAGGCTTGCTTTGTTTGGTTCATGCCCTGGTTGTTCTCTTCGCAGCCGACCGAAGCCAAGCTCAAACCAACCAACGCCAACGTCAACGCCGAGAAACGCGCCATCTTCGTAATCATGCGGTACGCCATTTTGTAATCTCCTAGGTGAATTCAAATGTGTAACCGTTAGCAACCGGTTACCTTCAAGAAAATTGCTGGCCTTTGCCAGTGGTCAAGATCGAAAGGAACCGGCCAACGCCAGAACACCATCGTTGTACCGGGAAACTCAACATCAAACAGGGCGGATATCATCCGTTCTACGCGGAGATGTCAAGAGACTGACAGCAATGTTGACCAACATCGCCAGCACGAACGCCAAGGCGAGGTTGTATACGACGATTCCTGTTTCTCGGGGCCCATAGATTTCGTTCCAAAGTATGCCCGCTGGCTTGCCGCCTTCAGCCGGATGGTAGACAAGTTTCCACACAATGGCGGTCGTGAACCCCGTCAACATACCTGCGACGCACCCTTTGTAACTGGCACGTTTCCAAAGAAGCACCAGAATCAGTTGCGGGCCAAATGCCGCACCGAGCACTGCCCAACCATATTCCAACACCAGGTTAAAAACTTGCACTTCTTTGTCCATCACAAGCAGGACCGCACCTGCCCCCAAGGCGAAGACTATGATTCGATTCAGCCATGCGTGGTTTTGACCTGGGGTTCCCGAGATCAACCGACCGTAGATGTCACTGGCCACCGCACTCGCAGCGACAACAAGCTGACTATCCGCAGTCGAGCAAATTGCAGCCAGGACAGCCGCCAGCGCGGCGCCCGCAAGGACGCCCGGAAGCAGATGCTTGGCCCCCAAAACGAGAGCACCCTCTGCTGCCTCCTTGCTGACCAAAAGTGGTTGCCCCCACTCCGCGCCACCCAGAGTGATCGCCTTGACCACCAGCCCCGCAGTCACCGCACCCGTCAACACCAGCGCGACCCAGGCGATCGCGATGAACGCGCCCTGACGAACTTCGGTGCGATCCTTCAGCGCCATGAACCGAACAAGCACATGCGGCTGACCTGGGTAACCGAAGTTGATTCCAAGCCCGCTGGTACTTAACAGGAATCCGACGAACACCCATCCGTATTCATCAGGAACAAACTTGACCAACTCGGGGTCGTGCGCTCTCAGAGTTTCGAGCACGTTGCCAACACCGCCCTGGTCGTAGAGGGCGTACAACGGAAACGCAACCAGCACGACCAACATGAGCAGCGCTTGCAGAAAATCGGTCCAGCACGCGGCGCGAAAACCGCCGCTCACCGTGTAGAACAAAACGATCGCCCCACCGATCAACACACCCTCGCGGTAACTGATGCTTTCAAACGCAGCCTCGAACGCTTTCCCAGCGGCTGCAAACTGCGCGGCAACGTAGAGCAGCATCGCGACGATGATGACCAACACCGATAGCACGCGCAGAATCGGAACCCGCTCTTTGAAATGTTGCGAGAAAAAATCCGGGATGGTGAGTGCTTGAAGTTCACCCGATCGGTGGCGCATTCGCTCGGCGAGCACAAACCAAATGAATGCGTAACCAAGCAGGCAACCGGGCACCATCCAAAACGCGCGGACGCCCTGCATGAAGCCCGCACCCACCAAGCCAAGCGTGACCCATCCCGATTCGCTCGATGCCGATGCTGACAGCGCCCCCACCCACTTGCCAAGCGATCGCCCCGCGAGAAAGAAATCTTCGTCGCTGCGTTTGGCATAGCGGGAGGAATACAACCCCACCGCTACGACCGCCAAGGTGTAAGCGACGAACGATCCCACAAATACCGTGTTGTTCATGGCAACAAGCATACGCGTCTCAATGGTGGAAGCGGATTCTGTCGACGTGGATTGAACGACCTTTCGGGCGATTATCCGCAGAAAGGCGATCGGTTCAACACAATTTTCGCTGGATAAACTGCATCGCCCGCGCATAGGATAGGCGTGATGAAACGACGCGACCGATCACCATTGGCCCCCGGTGGAAGATGCGCCCAATGCGGATATGCAACCGTGTCGGCTTCTCTTGCCACCTGCCCCGAATGCGGTGGCGCAGTGGGATCGCAAACGTCGTCTGCGATGGCCGAAGCTGTTCCATCGCGAGCAATCCAAATGCGTTACCCGAATCAATACGTTTGGTTCGTTCTCGTTTCGGCGCTCGACATCATGCTGACATGGTGCGTCCTGAGAATCGGAGGCCGCGAGGAGAATCCCATCGCCGAATCCGTGATCGATCGTTTCGGTCTGCCGGGAATGGTTGCATTCAAATTCGCCCTCGTCATCTTTGTTATCATCATGTGCGAATGGATGGGGCGTCGAAGTGATCGCGTCGGTCACAAGATCGCGGAGTGGGCGGTGGCGATCACGTCGATTCCCGTGGTGCTATCGTTCGTGATTCTGCTGGCGACCGCATGGCGAGCTTACGAATTGCGATAGTGCGGCCCCCAAGTTGCAACCGACAACCTCACCGGCGACAATCACCCACCGTGCAATACCAAGTACCAGCCCAACAGTGTCGCGTCGAACTGCGCGTGTCCAACTCCCGATTCATCACAACGATCGAGCGCGCCTCAACTGTGAAAGACGCACAGGCTTTCGTCAAAGAAATGCGTGCAGAAATGCCCGACGCAAACCACCACGTCTACGCATTCAAGATCGGGTATCCGCCCAGCGTATCGGAAGGCATGAGCGACGACGGCGAACCTTCGGGCACATCCGGCCCACCCGTGCTGGCTGTCCTGCGAGGAATGGACTTGGGCGACACCGTGGTTGTGGTCACGCGGTATTTCGGCGGAACGAAACTGGGCACCGGTGGATTGGTCACCGCGTACACGAAATCCGCACAAGCCGCCTTCGCAGAATTGCCCACCGAATGGAAAGTGGAACGCGTCGCCTGCACGCTCGCGTACCCCTACCCCATCCATCACGCGATCGGAACCATACTTGCCGACCACGAAATCGTCACCGAACAGGAGACGTTCGAGCAGGATGTGGTTCTCTCTATCCGAGTTCCCGTCGACAGGTACGAGGCGTTTTGCAAATCCGCAGCCAACGCGTCAGCCGGTCAAGCACGGATCACGCCCATCGATGAATCAGGCGTTGGGCAAAACGATAGTTCAAGCTGACGACTTCAACGTTGGCAGCGTAAACGTACCGTTTTCGTCCGCAACAAATTCGTGAACAGCCACCACCGCATCCACGTTGAGCGGACCATAGAGATGCGGAAACAGCTCCGCGCCACCCTCGGTGTTTTCAAATTTGATTTCCACCCGCACGCGGTTTTGTGAAATCTCCAAAAGCACGAGCCCCGACTGACCAGCGAATCGCTCGCCCGCAACCGCAAGCACCTGCGCCGCAGTGGAACAATGAATGAAACCCTCCGACCTCAGAGAATCAGGATAGTAAAACCCCGAAACAACCGCAGCCTCCCAAAGACCGCTGGACGTAATGTGAAGAATGTTCGCCATGTGAAACCCCTGCGCAGTCACCCAAATCGTCACCGCCAGGCCACCAAAATGCAAGTGGGGCTGCTTTCTTTGTCGATGGGTTCGGATTAGGATTTGTCGAAAGCGTCGTGAAGGATTATGTGGTAGCCTTCGCTCCTTTGTATCGTCGACGCCTACCGTTCTGCGCGGAGTCGTTTTCAGTATTGGCGCGGGAACGGATACTCGGCTGGAGTGGCACGTTTCGTTGCGTCACAGGGTTCTCTGGCGCCGACGCCCCGATCATCATAGTGAGGAAAGAACGCCATGGATTGTAGTCGTATGCGAATAAGTCATTGTATTCTTTGTTTATCAGCACTGCTGATATGCGTTGAAAGCGAAGCAGTTGCGCAAACCGGCTGGCGTTCGACGCCAGTGGTTCCCGCGGTTCCCGCCCAAATGTATGCTCCGGTCGGGTTACCTGCCGTCGAAATCGAGCGGCTTGTGGCACCGATTGCTTTGTACCCTGACGTGTTGGTGTCTCAAATTCTGCCGGCATCCACGTTTCCGCTCGAAATCGTGAAAGCTGCGCGGTGGCTTCGCGGGAATCCAAACATCGACGCCCTGTCCGCACAGCAATGGGAATCACCGGTCGCATCGCTGAGTCACTATCCGCAAGTTCTCTACATGCTCGATGAGGATCTTGATTGGACGAACGCCCTTGGAGCTGCATTCCTCGATCAAACGGTCGATGTGATGGACGCCATCCAGCGCCTGCGAGTCAGAGCCAACGCATCGGGCGCGTTGTTGACGACGAATCAGCACACCGTTGTGATGGAGCGCGAGACGATCCGAATCGTGCCCACGCAGCGCGATGTGGTCTACGTTCCGCGATACGACACGCGATCCATGTTCTTCGGTGGCGGCGGGACGCGCGTATCCATCGGCTTCTCGACCGGTTTGGCGTTGGGTTCGTGGCTCGACCTCGACTTCAACTGGCGACAGCGCAACGTGCATTATGTGCGACCGGGCTATTGGTCGGGGTGGGCCCATCGCGGGACCGTTGGCTATGGGAACAACTGGGGCTCGGGTCGCCGCGGTGGTCTTGGCTTCGGCAGCGATCGTGGATACTACTCGGGCTTGCGAAATGGCGTAGCGTGGAACGGGGGGCACGGCTCCATCTGGCAAAGGGGCGCCATCAATGGCCGT
>JAADIU010000083.1:0-5877 GCA_013151185.1 Planctomycetota bacterium | reverse complement strand
CGCTACTCCTCGTATCGAAGACGCTCGACTGGTTACAATCGAATTCGCCAACAGCGCCGCGCCTCGAATACCCGCCTGCCCAACTTTCGCAACGCCCGCAACGTCGACCGTGGGCGGAGGCAAGGTAGAGTTCAAAGAGGGGCGCGTTCTACCGGTCACGACCGTCGACGCAATCAAAGGAACCGGTCCGCTTACGGTAACAGGACACAGGGCAGGAACGCCAACCGGTATGGCCAGCGCGGCAATCGAAGTCGTGGTGTCCAGCGAGGCCAACGGAATTCAGGCGCGGCCCGCCGTGATCACTCAGACCGCAAACGTTCAAACCGCGGAAACTCGGCGCGTAGCCGCTCCGGCAAGAGCCGCAGCAGTTTTGGCGACCGCAGAGGACGCAGCAGTGTCGATCGATCAGGCAAACGAGGCAAAGCGAGTCGCGGGAAATCGAGCCGACAAAAGAGCGGTCGACGCAGAAGCGGGCGAAGTAGAGGCGGGCGGTAACATCAAGCAACCCTCGCTGGGAATTAACATCAACTGGAACCAACGTGTTCGAGCAAAAACCGAACCCATGTGGAGCAATAAATTGAAGAATTCATTCCGAATGGCGTTGTTGGCATCGCTCGTCTGCATACCCGTGGCAATTGCAGGTGAATCCATTTCCGATCGTGCATCGTTTGCGACGGCAGAAGAAGCGTTGACAAAGCTTCGCAGTGCGTGCGCTAAATGCGACCACGAAGCGCTGCGGAAACTGTTTGGACCCAGTGCGGCGAAACTCGCCTCCGGCGACAAAACGCAGGATGCCGACGATCTCAAGACGTTTGCAGCCCGCATGGAGGCGAGCGCAGACCTGCAAGCCGACGGCGAAAACCGAATGGTTGTGTACGTCGGATCGGAACGATTTCCGTTCCCGGTTCCGATTGTGCGCGACGATGCCGGCAAATGGCATTTCGATACCGAATCCGGTCTGGACGAAATCCTGAATCGTCGCATTGGTGAGAACGAAATCTGCGTCATGGAAGTTTGCCGCGGGTACCTGCAAGCGCAAAGAGAATACGCCCTGAACGATTGGGACGGCGATGGTGTGATGGAGTATGCACAGTTGCTCCGAAGTACGCCCGGAAAACGTGACGGCCTCTATTGGGAATCCAAAGGCGATGACGCTCAAAGCCCGCTGGGAGCCCTCGTCGCGGAGGCCGCGCTAAGAGGCCACGATATGCAGGAACTGACGACCCCCACAACGCCTTACCATGGCTACGTCTACAAAATCATTACGACACAGGCAGGCTCCGCGCCCGGCGGGGAATTCAACTACGTCATCAATGGAAACATGGTGGCCGGTTTCGGTCTGCTGGCTGTTCCTGTCGAATGGGGATCGTCCGGAATCATGACGTTTATGGTGAACGCAAACGGCACCGTCTATGAAAAAAATCTCGGAGAGGACACGACGAAGATTGCTGCCGCCATCAAATCGTATGCGGTCGATGATTCCTGGAAGCAGGCGATCGCTGAATAATAGCGCATCGCCCGCAACCGGTGGCAAGAACCACGCATGAAACGGCCCATGTGTCCAGCGGTTGGTGCTTCGTCACACACAAAGATTCACACACAAAGATTCGAGTGCAGGGGAGATTCGGATGGTGTGCCACTGCTCTGTGAGCAGTGCTGAATTTTGAAGATTCTACAGACACGGCTCACAGAGCCGTGGCACCGATACCCGCGAACTTAAGTTGACGAAGCGCTAGGCTTTGACGACACCGATCGCGGAGAACACTGCATCGAGAGTATGGTTTGCGGCAGCTCCCCCGACCATTACATTGTCGATCAACCTTGAGCGAACTTCAATACTGCCGCCTGTGCCGGCTCGATTGCTGGCCTCTTCGCCGGAATGTGGGCCATACGCAAACTTTGACGTCTTGGTCACCGTGCTGAGTTCTGCGATGGTACTTTGTGAAGACGCACTACGCAGCGCCAGAACGGTCGGGTTTCCGCAGCAATTAAGGCGCACCTCGACATAAGCATTGCCGGCTACGTCGCTGCGCTCATACACACCGACCAAGTCCACCTTGTGATGGCTCTCTTTCGACAATTCAAACTGGATGCGGGTACCAAGGACGCGAAGGGAAATCAGATCGAGCTGCGCCCGAAAATCGGCAGACGCGTCTTCCACATCATCGTCAGCCGACGCTTTGAACGTCGATGCTTTGAACATAGTCATGTCGGGCGTGGCTTGTTGAAGCAGCCCAGCCATCGATTGGCTTGCGGGGATCACCTGGAGCAACTCGCCCACGTTCGGACTTGCGACATCTGAAACTTGTGGACGGTCCCACACGAACACGCCAACCACCGTGACGATGGCAATGGATGCGGCCATCATTAGAGGTCTGAACCAGCCGACGATCCGCAACCGACCGGGCCTTCCACCGATTGTTTCTTGATTGCTGCCGGTTGTTTCTTGATTGCTGATTGCTTCCTGCTTGATGTCGGCTTGTAGCTTGGTCCACAAGGGCGAAGGCATGGTCACATCGCCGCCTGCACCATCAGCACCCCCGCCACTGCGGAGGGTGTCGCGCATCCACTGATCGAGGTCTTTCTCGCCCTCAAATCGCGATCGACAACATTCGCAAACGCGCAGGTGCTCGCTCACTTCAAACGTTTTGCTGGCGTCCAATTCGGAATCCAGATAAGGACTCCACCAACGTCTACATTGGTCACAGGTCATTGATCCCATTTCTTCGACTCGTCGCTTCCAATCAGAAGCGCCTCTCTGCCCGACGACCAAACCGACACCCGGAAGCCAACCCTACACCCGCCAGCCAAACCCATGCCCGAAACTTTGAAACCAGCCCCTTACTGAATTACTGAATCAAACCTTCTTCAATCGCCATCGACGCCAACCGTTCGCGCAGTTTCATGCGAGCGCGATAGACGTGCGACATCACCGTTCCCAAAGGCAGTTCCAGTTGCTCCGAGATTTCCCGATAGGAAAAATCTTCGAGCAACCGCAACAAAAAGCAGTGTCGCTCAGACTCAGCCAGGGACTCGAGCGCGGAAACGAGGCGATCATCCAACGACTGCTTGACCCGCTCCGGATCCAGCAGGATGCTCGCCCATGCCTCTTCCTTTTCGACATACCCTGCCGCCTCGAGCGCACCCTCATCAATGCTGGCTGCCCTTGCACGATGCGTCTTGCGGTTCAGGCGGTAAACCGTGTTCAAAAGTATCTTGAACATCCAGGCCTTGAAGTTCGTCCCCTGTTCAAATCGGTCGAACTGTCGCCAAGCGGTCATCACCGCTTCCTGAAGTACGTCGCTCGCCTGATCCTGCCGCCACACGCTGCGCACGGCAAAACGATGGAGAGCATCACGCACCGGCGACAAGAGCGCCAGGAAGTTGTCAGCGTCAGTTGGATTGGACAACCGCTATCCCCCCTTTGAAGGAGATACACCCGTGGGTTGACTCTTATGGATTCACCGCGTCGTCAGGCACGGCGAGCACAACCGACACAGTATACATGCACGGGACAAACTGAAACATTGCGGTTACTTACGAAATGACCCGAAATAAAGAAGCGTGGAATGGTCCAAAAAAAGAAGCCAAAAAATGAAGCCAAAAAAAGAAGCAGGGCCGACCGGCGCTCGGCTCGACCTTGCGATCAAGCCAACGACCGATGCGACCCTGCTAGGCGAATCCTGGCCGGGCAAACTCAGATTCGCCTACGTGTGATGTATTTGCTCCGGCATCACACCCATTGCGAATTCCGAAAATTTTCTCAATAAATTTTTGGTAGAAGGATCTTCGATCTTGACGATTCTGTGCCGATCGATACAGTTGGATCGACCAAACTTTGTTTGCTGCATCAAACTTTGAGGGCCTTTGATCGATGGGAACCACCGATACCTCTCGGCAAAAGAAAACGTCCCAGACGCTCAAGAGACTGGGCATCGCGGGATTTCTCTTCTTTCTCATCAAGGGTCTTCTTTGGCTAACTTTGGGATTCGCAGCAATCAAAGCGAATGGCTGTTTGTTCTGACGGTGCCGTCGGGGGCAAATCAGACCTGCGGGGTTATGGTCAGACCCGAAGAGTAATGGCCAGAAGAATCAGGGAAAGGATGTGTCGACGTGGATCAACCGCACGGGAATACCAATCAAGCTGATGCAAATGAAAACATCGGGATCATGGATCGCCTGAGAGTGGCAACGGCTCAGCAGCATGAGGATGCGGAGAACCATCCATTTCAGCAGGCGTTTTTTGCAGGCAGGCTGAAGCGTGAATCTTATGTGCGCTATTTGGTTGAACTGCATCACCTGTATCAAGGCTTGGAAAACCAGATCCGTGAATCCTCCGCGGGTACGCCTGATCTTGCTTCGGTGGTCGTTGACGAAAACCTCCGCGTAGGCGACCTGAGCGACGATCTGCACTACTTCGATGCCCGCCCCGAAGACGCTGCACCAACACCAACCACCAAAAAATTCCTCGCGTATGTTTCGGAATTGTCCGAGAACTGCCCGATCGCCCTGCTTGGGCTGCACTATGTTCTGGAAGGCAGCAACAACGGCTCGAAGTTCATCGCGCGAAACATTCGCCGGGCGTATGACCTGGCAGAACGCGGCGTGCGGACATTCGATCCCTACGGCAGCGATCAGCGACAACGCTGGCTGGAATACAAGACTCGCATGGGTCGATTGAAACTTACCGCAGCACAGGAAGACGCCATCGTTGAAGCGGCGAAGCAGATGTTCCGTCTGCTGGGAAGCGTGTCATCCGACTTGATGCCCGAGCAGTTGCAAGAGGCGATCGTTTAGGCATCCAACTTTCAGCCGCACCAGACTTGCGGGGGTTATGAACTCCTTGTGAGGGGTAAGTCAATGAAATCGGCTTCTTTTTCCTTGGTGTCCACAGCCGCTGGCGGTAAAATCATCCACGAGGTGAAATGCTCGTTGTCACCGGTGCCGATAATCTTCAACAGCAAGGCACGGAGATTGCCTGTCCTTTTATCGAGGGCTGTTAAGAGTGACTATTGCAAGTAACCAACGCAGCGCATCTGGAACAACCGCTCTTGCGGTGCGCGCCCGTATTGTTGGCGACCCCAATTCCCTCATCACGCTGAGTCGGTTGTTGTGGTTGACGCTACTGGTCCTGCATGGATTGGCGATACCGGGGCTCATCGCTTCTATTTCGAGCGGCTCGGATGCTTCGGGTGGGGTTGGATTGCTGCTGCGAATCGCGGGACTATCTGCTTCTGCCGCGTTTTTTGTACTGAAGATCATCGACGTGCCATGGCTCCGCATGAACGGTAGCCGGCGAAGCATCGTGTCGATCATTTTGATCCTCGTCCTGATGCACGTTGGCGCGATCGATCGGGCGATCAGTGTCGATGTCGCTCCAGACTACGCATACATCGGCGTCGTGGCTGTTGCAGGCGCGACCCGGTGGCGCATCGCAATCAACCGCGCGTTTTGCCGCGTGATGCTGCGCGTTTTTCCGAAACACCTCCCGTCAAATGACCCTCCGAACGGACGCTTTGATGCCGGCTTCGGATGGACATGGGCGGATGAAATCATCGCCCGACTTTCCCAAACATTCCTCCCGTCGTTCTCTGGTCCACGGGCTCCGCCCACCACCATGTAGCAAACACAGGCAAGATTCAGCCTGCGGATAGGTGCGCGCGAACTGTGCTGTGCGCGGGTTGTGCCCGCCGAGGGCCGCGCGTGGAGACTTTGGGCAAGACCCGTTTGGCGAAGGTGATTCACCGTCGCTGCCGCTCGAATTCCATCGAATCTTGCACGAACCCAAATCGATCAAAAACGATTGTGCCACCGGTGCGTTAGCGCCCGAGGTGATGTGTTCGCGAAGACGTACGTTTGAGGATTCACAAAAAATGA